>NZ_JAEHFP010000152.1 GCF_016446475.1 Paracoccus binzhouensis
ACGACAAAACCGCAGACAGTTTCCTCGGCTTCATCGACATCGCCTGCATCAGGCTCTGGCTTCGCCATTTGTCAACATGACCTAGCACGGGTTCCGGCCTTGCAGAAGCGGGCGCGTGTCCGCCGGCAGATCGGCGCCTTTGTCATGGATCATGCCGCCTTTCGCGATTAGATGGCGACAGCAAGGCCCGAGGCGAGGAAAGGCAAGCGATGAAAAACGTGATCTTCGACCTGGGCGGGGTGCTGATCGACTGGGATCCGGCCCTGGCCTTTGCCGATGTCTTCACCGACCGGGCGGCGGCCGAAGCCTGGATGGCCCGCATCGACTTCCCGGCCTGGAACCGGCTGCAGGACGGCGGCCGCAGCTTTGCCGAGGGGCTGGCCGCCGCCCGCGCCGAACATGGCGACGAGGCGCGGCACCTGGCGGGCTACCTGGCGGGTTTTCCCCTGACCATCGAAAAGACCGTCCCCGGCAGCTGGGAGGTCGCCGAGGCGCTGCTGGCGCGCAACCTGCCCCTTTACGCTATCACCAACTGGGCGGCCGAGACCTGGCCCCATGCGCTGGAGCTGCATCCGCGGCTGGGCGATCTGTTCCGCGACATCCTTGTTTCGGGGCAGGTCGGTGCCCTGAAGCCGGCGCCGGCGATCTTCCGGCTGCTGATGGACCGCAACGGGCTGGCCGCCCGGGACTGCATCTTCATCGACGACAGCCCGGCCAATGTCGAGGGCGCCCGGGTGCTGGGCATGGACGGCATCCTGTTCACCGGCGCCGAGGCGCTGGGCGTGGAACTGGCGCGGCGCGGGCTGTTCTAGCCGCCGCGGCCGCTGTCAGCGAATTGTAAGCCAGGGCCATGTAAGCCGCCGGGACCGCCCCTGTCCCGGCAGCCGCGGCCTGTCCGCGGGCGGGCGTGCGAGGTCGGGGCGCGCGGGTGGAAAGCATGACCAATTAAGGGAACCCCGCGTGACTCTTGTCGTGACCCTGTCCTCGATCCCCTCCCGCTTCGCCGCGCTGGGGCCCACCCTGCGCTCGGTGCTGGACCAGCAGGCGCCGCCCGACCAGGTGCGGCTTTACATTCCCCGGCACTATCGTCGCTTCCCGGATTGGGACGGCACCCTGCCCGAGGTGCCGCAGGGCGTGAGCATCCATCGCACCGACGAGGATTTCGGCCCGGCGACCAAGATCCTGCCCGCGGTGCGCGATTTCGCCGGACAGGATTGCGAGCTGCTGCTTTGCGACGACGACCGCATCTATGACCGCGGCTGGACGGCGCGCTTCCTGGCCGCTCGGCGCGCGCATCCCGATTGCGTCATCGCCGAGGCGGGCGGCTTCGTTCCCGGCCATGAAGGCACGGCCCAGCCCCGCGCCCTGCCGCGCCGCAAGGACTGGCAATACCGGCTGCTGCGGCTGGGCACGCTGGGCCTGGTCAAGCCCTCGGCCTGGGTGGGCTCGGGCCATGTGGACATCTTCAAGGGCTATGGCGGCGCCATGTTGCGCCCGGAATTCATGCCCGACAGCGCCTTCGACATTCCCGAGCTGCTGTGGACCGTGGACGATCCCTGGCTGTCGGGCAACCTGGCGCTGAACGGGGTCCGGATCTGGCTGAACGCCGAGGGCATCACCCCGGGCGAGCGGCGGGTGGCCCGCTGCGACGCGCTGCTGCATTTCTCCTGGCAGGGCAAGGGCCGGGGGCCGGCCAATGGCGCCTGCTACGACTGGTTCCGCCGGAATCGCGGCATCTGGGGGCCGGCGGACGCGGCCTCCTAGCCGACCAGCTTTGCCACGTGGCGCAGCGCCAGCAGGTAGCCGTGGATGCCGAAGCCGGCGATCACCCCCTCGGCGCGCAGGCTGACATAGGAATGGTGCCGGAAGCTTTCGCGCTTGTGGACGTTCGAGATATGCACCTCGATCACCGGCCCGTCGAAGGTGTTCAGCGCATCCAGGATCGCCACCGAGGTATGGGTGAAGGCGGCCGGGTTGATGACGATGGCTTGGGCCTTCAGCCGCGCCTCGTGGATCAGGTCGATGATCGCGCCCTCGTGGTTCGACTGGTGGAAGGCGATGTCCAGCCCCAGCTCGGCCCCCAGCGCCTTGCAGTCGCGCTCCACGTCGGCCAGCGTGGTGCTGCCATAGATCTCGGGCTGGCGCTGGCCCAGCAGGTTCAGGTTCGGGCCGTTCAGGACATAGATGGTGGGCATGGCAATCTCCGCTGCTTTCGGGTGGATCCTAGCCCAGTTCGGCCAGGAAGATATAGCCCGCGCCGTAGATCGTCTTGATCAGCCGCGGGTTCTTCGGATCCTCGCCCAGCTTGGTGCGCAGGCGCGAGATGCGCACGTCCATCGCCCGGTCGAAGCTTTCCCCCGCCGTGCCGCCCAGCGTCTCCAGCATCTGCGCGCGCGAGATCAGACGGCGCGGGTTGTCGAGGAACAGGCGCAGGACCTCGGCCTCGGCATGGCTGATCGGGGTCTCGGCCCCTTCGGGAGAGGTCAGGGTGTAGCGGTCGAAATCGGCCGACCAGCCGGCAAAGCGGACCTGCTGGCGGCCGGGGCCGGCGTCGCGCTGGGGCCTGCGCAGCCGGGCGCGGATGCGGGCCACGACCTCGGCCGGCTCGAAGGGCTTGATGATGTAGTCGTCGGCGCCAAGCTCGAGGCCCGTCACCCGGTCCTGCACCTGCGCCCGGCCCGAGATGATGATGATCGCCGCGCCGGATTCGCTGGCCAGCCGGTGCACCAGCGCCAGCCCGTCGCGGTCGGGCAGGCCCAGGTCGATCAGGCAGGCATCGGGCTGGATGCGGCGCAGCGCCGCCTCGAATTCGGTGGCGCGGGCGAAGCCGACGGTGCGGAAGCCCGCCTCCTCCAGCGCCGCGGACAGCAGGCGGCGGATTTCGGGCTCGTCGTCGAGAATGGCGATCAGGGGGGCGTCAGTCATCGGTCTCTGCCATGGCCACGGCCAGTTCGGTGTCGCCAAAGGGCTTGGTCAGGACCGGCCCGTCAAGCCCCGATCTGCGCGGATCGCCCGGCGGCAGCGCCGTCATCAGCACCAGGGGCAGGCCTCGGCCGCGCAGATCGGCGCCCGAACCGTCGCCCAGCTGCAGGTCCGACAGGATCAGCGTCAGGCCGGGAAGGTCGGTCAACCCCCGCGCCTCGGCCAGCGATCCGGCCTCGATCACCGAATGGCCCTGGGCGGTCAGCATCTCGCGGATATGGGCGCGGATGGCGTCGTCATCCTCGACCAGCAGCACCAGATGCGGGCGGGCGGCGCGCAGCGGCAGGCGGATGGTGACCCGCGCGCCGCCGGCTTCGGCATTCGACAGCCGCAGCGTGCCGCCCGACAGCTTGATCTGGTCATAGACCATCGACAGGCCCAGGCCGGTGCCCTGGCTGCCCTTGGTGGTGAAGAAGGGCTCGGTCGCCCGCGCCAATGCTTCGGCCGAGAAGCCGGGGCCGGTATCGGTGACGGCGATTTCCAGCCAGCGCCCGGCGGGGCGGGCCTCGACGGTGATCCGGCCCCGGCCCTGCATGGCGTCGCGGGCGTTCAGGATCAGGTTCAGCAGTGCGTCCTGCAGCGCGCCGGGGTCCAGCATCACCCGCGCCGGCAGCTCGCCGATGCGGGTGTCGAGCGCGACCTCCGCCCCCAGCGTCGGCCGGGTCATCGCCGCCAGATCGTCCAGCATGGCGCGCAGATCGACCGGCTGCGGCTGGTGCTCGCGCCGTCCGGTCAGCGCCGAGATGCCGTCGAGCAGCCGCACCCCGCGCCGGGCGGCCGCCAGCGTCGCCTGCACGTCCTCGGCCTGTTCCGGCGGCAGGCCGGCGCGCGCCAGCCGGCCCTGCAGCCCCAGGATGATGGTCAGCAGGTTGCCGAAATCATGCGCCAGCCCGGATGTCATCTGCGCCGCCACCGCGCGCTTCGCCGCATGGGTCAGCGCCTCGCGCGCCTGCACCTCGGCGGTGACGTCGGTGGACAGGATATAGACGCCGCGCCCGTTCTGGTCCGGGGTCAGCGCGATGCGGATGCGCCGCCCCGAGGGCGGGTGGGTGATCTCGAACACCTGAGGCTGGCCGGCGATGGCGCGGTCCAGATGCGGGCGGATGCGGGCGAAGGTCTCGGCCCCCAGAACCGTTTCGCATTGCCGGCCGATGATCGAGGCGTCCGAGCCGGGGAACACCATCGAGATCTGGTTGTTCGAGAAGGTATAGCGATAGTCGCGGTCCATATGGGCGATATGGGCCGGGACCATGGCGGTGACGTGGCGGGTGCGCGCCTCGGATTCGGTCAGGATGCGCTTGGCCTCCTCCAGCGCGGCATTGGTGGCCGCCAGCGCCCGGTTCGCGGCCGACAGTTGCTCGGCATTCTCCAACACCCGCTCGGACAGCTCCTCGGAGCGGGCGCGCAGCAGCTCCTCCTGCCGCTTGATATGGGTGATGTCGGTATAGACGGCGATCCAGCCGCCCTGCGACAGCGGCGCCCCCTCGACCGAGATCCAGCGGCCGTCGGCGCGCTTACGCTCCATGTAATGCGGCTGGAAGGTGCGGGCCTGGTCGACGCGCTCGCGGATCGCGGTCTCGGGGTCGTCCTGGGGACCGTATTCGCCGCGATGCACCAGGTAGCGGATGGTGTCCTGGAAGGTGGCGCCGGGCCGGGTCAGCGCGTCCGGCAGGCCGAACATCGCCTGATAGGGGCGGTTGCAGACCGCCAGCCGCAGGTCGGCGTCGAAGATCGAGATCGCCTGCTGGATCAGGTTCAGCCCCGAGCGGGTCAGCTCGGCATGCCGGTCGTTCGAGGGCATCTCCATTCCTGGCATTGCGCGACCCCTGTAACAATTCGTAGGATTCGGGAAAAACTGACGCAAGAATTGCCGCAGTAAGCTGCGATTGCCAGAGGGAAGAGGAGCCCTGACGGCAAGGGGAGGAACCATGCAGAACGCTGAGGCGGCCCAGGCCGGTTTGCAGTCGATTCCAGCGTTGCTGGCGCGCAATGCCGAACGCTTCGGCAACCGGCCCGCCTATCGGGAAAAGGAATTCGGGATCTGGCAAAGCTGGACCTGGGCCGAGGCGGCGGAGGAGATCCGCGCCCTGGCGCTGGGCTTCCTGGTGCTGGGGCTGAACCAGGGCGATCACGTCGCCATCATCGGCCGCAACCGCCCGGCGCATTACTGGGCCATGGTGGCGGCGCAGATGTGCGGCGCGGTGCCGGTGCCGCTGTATCAGGACGCGGTGGCCGACGAGATGGCCTATGTGCTGGACCATTGCGGCGCCCGTTTCGTGGTCTGCGGCGACCAGGAACAGGTTGACAAGGTGCTGGAGGTGGGCGAGCGCGCGCCCTCGGTCGAGCATATCGTCTATACCGACAAGCGCGGCATGCGGAAATACGACCATTCCCACATGAACGCGCTGGCCGATGTGCAGGCCGAGGGCCGCGCCGCCGCGCAGCGGCTGGGCCACGAGCTTGAGGCGCGCATCGCCGCGCTGGGTTACGACGACACCTGCGTGATGCTGTATACCTCGGGCACCACCGGCAAGCCCAAGGGCGTGGTGCTGTCGAACCGCAACATCATCGAGACCGGCCGGAACACCGCCGCCTTCGACCACCTGACCGAGGCCGAGGAGGTGCTGGCCTATCTGCCGATGGCCTGGGTCGGCGACTTCATCTTCTCGGTTGGGCAGGCCTATTGGGCCGGCTTCACCGTGAACTGCCCCGAGGGCGCGCATACCATGATGACCGACCTGCGCGAGATCGGCCCGACCTATTTCTTCGCCCCGCCGCGGGTCTTCGAGGGGCAGCTGACCAGCGTGATGATCCGCATGGAGGATGCCAGCCGCTTCAAGCGCCGGATGTTCCGGCATTTCATGGAGGTCGCGCGCCGCGTCGGCCCGGCGCTCCTGGACGGCAAGCCGGTCGGCGGGCTGGACCGGCTGCGCTATGCCCTGGGCACCCTGCTGGTCTATGGTCCGCTGAAGAACACGCTGGGCTATTCCCGCATCCGCGTCGGCTATACGGCGGGCGAGGCGATCGGGCCCGAGATCTTCGATTTCTACCGCAGCCTCGGCATCAACCTGAAGCAGCTCTACGGCCAGACCGAGGCCTCGGTCTTCATCACCCAGCAGCCGGACGGGCAGGTGCGTTCGGACACGGTCGGCGTGCCCTCGCCCGGCGTCGAGCTGAAGATCGCCGAGAATGGCGAGGTCTTCTACCGCTCGCCCGGCACCTTCGTGGAATATTACAACAACCCGGACAGCACCGCCTCGACCAAGGATGCCGAGGGCTGGGTGGCGACGGGCGATGCCGGCTTCTTCGAGGAGGCGACCGGCCACCTGCGCATCATCGACCGCGCCAAGGACGTGGGCCGCATGGCCGACGGCCGGATGTTCGCGCCGAAATATGTCGAGAACAAGCTGAAGTTCTATCCCAACATCCTGGAGGCGGTGGTCTTCGGCGCCGGCCGCGACATGTGCACGGCCTTCATCAACATCGACCTGACCGCGGTCGGCAACTGGGCCGAGCGCAACAACATCGCCTATGCCAGCTATCAGGAACTGGCCGGCCATCCGCAGGTCTATGCGACGATCAAGGAGCATGTCGAGGCGGTGAACGAATCCGTCGCCCAGGATCCGATGCTGTCGGGCTGCCAGATCAGGCGCTTCCTGGTGCTGCACAAGGAACTGGACCCCGACGACGGCGAGATGACCCGCACCCGCAAGGTGCGCCGCAACATCATCGCCGAGAAATATGCCGACCTGATCGCGGCGCTCTATGACGGGCGCGACACGGTCAGCACCCGCACCGAAGTGACCTACGAGGACGGCCGCAAGGGCGAGATCCGCGCGACGCTGAAGATCGAGGACGCCCGGACCTTCCCGACCCGGACCATGCAGAAGGTGGCCGCGGAATGACCCAGACGACGACCACTCCCGACGGCCGCCAGATCGGCGGCGTGCTGATGAACCTCAGGAACATCACCCTGCGCTTCGGCGGCGTGACGGCGATCAAGGACATCAGCTTCGACATCCGCGAGGGCGAGATCCGCGCCATCATCGGCCCGAATGGCGCCGGCAAGTCCTCGATGCTGAACGTGATCTCGGGCTTCTATGTCCCGCAAGAGGGCGAGATCTGGTTCAAGGGCCATCGCCGCGGCCCGATGAAACCCTATGAGGTGGCACGGCTGGGCATCGCCCGCACCTTCCAGAACATCGCGCTGTTCGACGGCATGTCGGTGCTGGACAACATCATGACCGGCCGGCTGAACATGATGAAGGCGCCGATCTGGAGCCAGGCGCTGTGGTGGGGCCGGGCCGAGCGCGAGGAGGTCGAGAACCGCGAACAGGTCGAGAAGATCATCGACTTCCTGGAGATCCAGAACATCCGCAAGACGCCTGTGGGCCGGCTGCCTTACGGGTTGAAGAAGCGCGTCGAACTGGCGCGGGCGCTGGCGGCCGAGCCGCAGATCCTGCTTCTGGACGAGCCGATGGCCGGCATGAACGTCGAGGAGAAGGAGGACATGTGCCGCTTCATCCTGGACGTGAACGACGAGTTCGGCACCACCATCGCGCTGATCGAGCACGACATGGGCGTGGTCATGGACCTCAGCGACCGGGTGGTGGTGATGGATTACGGCCGCAAGATCGGCGACGGCACCCCCGACGAGGTGCGCAGCAATCCCGAAGTCATCAGCGCCTATCTGGGCGTGGAACACGCATAGGGGGCAGGAATGGAGTTTCTTTACGCAAGCGAGATCCTGCTGAACGGCCTGATGGCCGGGGTGATGTATTCGCTGGTCGCCCTGGGCTTCGTGCTGATCTACAAGGCCTCGGGGGTGTTCAACTACGCCCAGGGGGTGATGGCGCTGTTCGCCGCCATGACGCTGGTCGGCATCATGGAGGGCCGGGTGCCCTTCGCGCATCTCATCAACGCGGCCTTCGGAACGCATGTCTCCAGCTTCGGCTGGACCGTGCCGGGGCTGCTGGGCATCGCGCTGACGGCGCTGGTGATGGTCGGCCTTGCCATCGCCATCGAGAAGCTGGTGCTGAAGCATCTGGTCGGGCAGGAGCCGATCATCCTGTTCATGGCCACCATCGGCCTGGCCTGGTTCCTGGAAGGGCTGGGCGACGTGATGTGGGGCGCCGACGTGAAATCGCTGGACGTGGGCCTGCCGCAGGGCATTTCCGAAACCGTCGAGACGGCGACGAACAACTGGCTGGGCTACGGCTTCTTCATCGACCGGCTGGACATCTGGGCGACCCTGATCGCTGCGGTGCTGGTGGCGGCGCTGGTCGGCTTCTCGCAATATACCAAGCAGGGCCGGGCGATGCGCGCCGTGGCCGATGACCACCAGGCGGCGCTGTCGGTGGGCATCAGCCTGCAGTTCATCTGGATCATGGTCTGGTCGATCGCCGGCTTCGTGGCGCTGGTCGCGGGCATCATGTGGGGCACGAAATCGGGGGTGCAGTTCTCGCTCTCGCTGATCGCGCTGAAGGCGCTGCCGGTGCTGATGCTGGGCGGCTTCACCTCGATCCCCGGCGCCATCGTCGGCGGGCTGATCATCGGAATGGGTGAGAAGCTGTTCGAGTATTTCGTCGGCCCGATGGTCGGCGGCGCGACCGAGAACTGGTTCGCCTATGTGCTGGCGCTGATCTTCCTCGTCTTCCGGCCGCAGGGCCTGTTCGGCGAGCGCATCATCGAAAGGGTCTGACCATGTCGCGGGTTGAGAGCTTACTGTTGGGTATTTGCAGAACGAAGAAACCTTCTTTGCCCCACATTCTCCAAGTAAGTCGCTGATTTCGCTGTCGTAATCGTGATATTTCGCATATAAATCATGGCGTTGACGGCTGCGAGGGG
>NZ_JAEHFP010000153.1 GCF_016446475.1 Paracoccus binzhouensis
CTCGGCGGGCGGTTCCGACGGCTCCGGCGCCGGGATTGCCGGCGCCTCGACGGTCTCGGCCGGCGGCTCCCTCTCCCCGCTTTCGTCGGCGGCGGGCAGTGCGGCCGGGCGCGGCGGCTGCGGCAGGGCCAGCGACAGCGCGGCCAACGCGGCGCCGCAGATCAGCGCGCCATGAACCAGACCTGCCGCAAATCCCCTCGCCATGCCTCGACCGTCCCGCCCTTGGCTTTCACGCCGGTTTTTCTTGCCCCGCGGTCTTGACCCGCCGCAAGGCTTTAGCCCATCTATAGCCGCAGATTTTCCGGGGTTCACCCCCCAATGCAAGGCCCCGCCATGATCCTGCTCATCGACAATTACGACAGCTTCACCTGGAACCTCGTGCATTACATGGGCGAGGCCGGGGCGGATGTGGTCGTGCGCCGCAACGACGTGCTTTCCGTCGAGGAGGCGCTGGAGATGGGCGCACAGGGCATCGTCATCTCGCCCGGGCCCTGCGATCCGGCCCATGCCGGGATCATCGTGCCGCTGATCCGCGCAGCCTCGGACCGGGGCCTGCCGCTGTTCGGCGTCTGCCTGGGCCATCAGGCCATCGGCGAGGCCTTCGGCGGCAAGGTGGTGCGTGCCTCGCGCATCGTGCATGGCAAGACCGACGCGATCAGCCATGACGGCACCGGGGTCTTTGCCGGCCTGCCCTCGCCGCTGACCGCGACGCGCTATCACTCGCTGACGGTCGAGCCGGAAAGCCTGCCCGACTGCCTGCGCGTCACCGCCACCGCCGCCGACGGCACCATCATGGGGCTGGTGCACCGGACCCTGCAGGTCGAGGGCGTGCAGTTCCACCCCGAAAGCATCGCCTCGGAACACGGCCACGACATGATCCGCAACTTCCTGCGCCGCTGCCAGAACCTGGGCGCCGCCGCATGAGCGCCGCCGCCACAGACATCCGGCCGCTGATCGGCCTGGCCGCCAGCCGGCCGCTGACCGGCACCGAGGCCGAGGCGGCCTTCGGCGCGCTGTTCGAGGGCGCGGCCACCCCCGCCCAGATCGGCGGGCTGCTGATGGCGATGCGCGTGCGCGGCGAGACGGTCGAGGAGATGGCCGCCGCCACCCGCGCCATGCGCGCACGGATGAACCGCATCAAGGCCCCCGCCGGCGCCATGGACATCGTCGGCACCGGCGGCGACGGCAAGGGCACGCTGAACATCTCGACTGCCACCGCCTTCGTGGTGGCGGGCGCCGGCGTGCCGGTCGCCAAGCACGGCAACCGCAATCTGTCGTCGAAATCGGGCTCGGCCGATGCGCTGACCCATCTGGGCCTGAACGTGATGTCGACGCCCGAGATCGCCGAGCGGGCACTGGCCGCCACCGGCATCTGCTTCATGATGGCGCCGGTGCATCATCCCGCCATGCGCCATGTCGGCCCGGCGCGGGCGGAACTGGGCACGCGGACGATCTTCAACCTGCTGGGGCCGATGACCAATCCCGGCGGGGTGCGGCGGCAGCTGACCGGCACCTTCGACCGGGTCTGGAACCGGCCGATGGCCGAGACGCTGCGCGAGCTGGGCAGCGAGGCCGCCTGGCTGGTGCATGGCGGCGACGGCACCGACGAAATCTCGATCGCCGAGCCGACCTGGGTGGCGCAGCTGAAGGACGGCGAGATCACCGAGTTCCAGATATCGCCCGACGATGCCGGCCTGCCCGTGCACCCCTTCGAGGCGATCCTGGGCGGCGATCCGGCGCAGAACGCCGCGGCGCTGCGGGCGCTGCTGGACGGCGCGCCGGGCGCCTATCGCGACGCGGTGGTGCTGAACGCCGCCGCCGCGCTGCTGATCGCGGGTAAGGCCGGCGACCTGCGCGAGGGCGCCGAGATCGCCCGCGACGCCATCGACAGCGGCAAGGCCAAGGCCAAGCTGGCCGCGCTGGCGGCCGAGGTCGGCGCGCCGGAAGCTCATGACTGAACCCGCCGCCGTCCCTCGCGCCTGGGCCGATCTGCCGTTCTTTCATCAGGATTGGCCGACCATCGCCGCCCGGCTGCCGGAGTGCGGCTGGCTGCCTGGCCCCGCCCGCGTCTTCGCCGCGCTGGAGCTGACCCCGCCCGAGCAGGTGCGGGTGGTGATCCTGGGCCAGGACCCCTACCCGACGCCGGGCCATGCCAACGGGCTGGCCTTTTCGGTCACGCCGGAAACCGCGCTGCCGCGCTCGTTGAAGAACATCTATGCCGAGCTGCGCGAGGATGTCGGCGCCGCGCCCCCGAACGGCGACCTGAGCCATTGGGCGCGGCAGGGGGTGCTGCTTCTGAACACCTCGCTTTCCGTGCTGCCCGGACAGGCCGGGGCGCATGCGAAATGGGGCTGGGAGAAGCTGGCGCGCCAAGCCGTCGCCCGCGCCCAGGCCGAGCGGCCGCTGGCCTTCATCCTCTGGGGCGCCCATGCGCAAAAGGCCCTCGCCGGACTGCCGCGCCCGCAGGATCTGGTGATCGAAAGCGCGCATCCCTCGCCCTTGTCGGCGCGGCGCGGGTTCTTCGGCTCGCGCCCGTTCAGCCGGGTGAACGACTGGCTGCGGGCGCGGGGCGAGCCGGTGATCGACTGGGCCCTTTCCGAAACCGCCGCCGCGGGGTAAAGCTGAGCCATGGATATTCTAGACCGCATCAAGGCCTACAAGCTTCAGGAAATCGCCGCCGCCAAGGCCGCCCGGCCGCTGTCGGGCGTCGAGGCCGCGGCCCGCGCCACATCAAGCCCGCGCGGCTTTGCCCGCGCGCTGGCCGAGAAGGCCGAGACCGGCCATGCGCTGATCGCCGAGATCAAGAAGGCCAGCCCCTCCAAGGGGTTGATCCGGCCCGATTTCGACCCGCCGGCGCTGGCCCGCGCCTATCAGCAGGGCGGGGCCACCTGCCTGTCGGTGCTGACCGACGCCCCGAGCTTTCAGGGCGCGCCCGAATTCCTGACCGCCGCGCGCGATGCCTGCGACCTGCCGGCGCTGCGCAAGGATTTCCTCTATGACACCTATCAGGTGGCCGAGGCCCGCGCCTGGGGCGCCGATTGCATCCTGATCATCATGGCCTCGGTCGACGACACGCTGGCCGCCGAGCTCGAGGACGCGGCTTTCCACTGGGGCATGGACGCGCTGGTCGAGGTCCACGACCGCGAGGAACTGGACCGCGCGCTGCGCCTGAAATCGCCGTTGATCGGGGTGAACAACCGCAATCTCAAGACCTTCGAGGTCAGCCTGGACGTGACGCTGGCGCTGGCGCCGCATGTGCCCGCCGGCCGCGATCTGGTCTGTGAGAGCGGGCTGTTCACCCCCGCCGACCTGAACCGCATGGCCGAGGCCGGGGTCAGGCGCTTCCTGATCGGCGAAAGCCTGATGCGGCAGGCCGACGTGACCGGCGCCACCCGGCAGATCCTGGGCCTCGCGGCATGAGCCTGACGCATTTCGACGCCCAGGGCCAGGCGCATATGGTCGATGTCTCCGGCAAGGCCGAGACGGCGCGCGAGGCGGTGGCCGAGGGCCTGGTGGTCATGGCGCCCGAGACGCTGGCCCTGGCGCAGGGCGGCGCGGCCAAGGGCGACGTGATGGGCGTGGCGCGGCTGGCCGGCATCATGGGCGCCAAGCGCACCGCCGACCTGATCCCGCTTTGCCATCCGCTGCCGATCACCAAGGTCTCGGTCGAACTGGCGGCCGAGCCCTCGCTGCCCGGCATCCGCGTCACCGCCACGGTGAAGACCGCCGGCAAGACCGGGGTCGAGATGGAGGCGCTGACCGCCGTTTCCACCGCCTGCCTGACCGTCTATGACATGCTCAAGGCCGCGCAGAAGGACATGCGGATCGAGGGCATTCGTCTGCTCTTCAAGACCGGCGGCAAATCGGGCGACTTCCGCGCGCCCTGAGGGGGAAGAATGATCAGCGTCGAAGAAGCCCGCGCCCGCGTCCTGGCCCTTGCCCAGCCGCCCGAGCCCGAACAGGTGGCGCTGGAACAGGCGCTCGGCCGCGCCATGACCGCGCCGGGTGTCGCCCGGCTGACGCAGCCGCCCTTCGACGCCTCGGCCATGGATGGCTATGCGCTGCGCTCGGCAGATCTGCCCGGTCCGCTGGCGGTGATCGGCACCGCCGCGGCGGGCGTGCCCTATGCGGGCGAGACGCCCCCCGGCAGCGCCATCCGCATCTTCACCGGGGCTCCAGTCCCGGCCGGTTACGACCGCGTGGTCATGCAGGAGATCGTCACCCGCGATGGCGACCGCATCACCGTGGCCGAAGCCGGGTCCAACCTGAACATCCGCCGCCAAGGCAATGACTTCACCGAAGGTTCCGCCTTTCAGCCGCCGCGCCCGCTGCGCCCCGCCGATCTGGCACTGCTGGCGGCGATGAACGTGCCGCGGCTGACGGTCGCGCGCCGGCCGCGCGTCGCCGTGCTGGCGGGCGGCGACGAACTGGTGCGCCCCGGCACCGATCCGGCGCCGGGCCAGATCATCAGCTCGAACGACATCGCCATCGCCGCGCTGGCGCGCGAGGCGGGGGCCGAGCCCATGGTCCTGCCGCTGGCCCGCGACACCGAGGAAAGCCTGCGCGACCGCTTCGCCGAGGCCGAGGGCTGCGACCTGATCGTGACCGTCGGCGGCGCCTCGGTCGGCGATCACGACCTGATCGCCAAGGTCTCGGCCGATCTCGGGATGGAGCGCAGCTTCTACAAGCTCGCGATGCGTCCCGGAAAGCCGCTGATGGCCGGGCGCATGGGCGATGCCGCGATGTTGGGCCTGCCAGGAAATCCGGTTTCTGCTGTGGTTTGCGCAAAACTCTTCATGCAGCCGCTGATCCGCGCCATGCAGGGCCTGCCGCCCGGGCCCGAGCCCCTGCAAGCTGTGCTGACCCGCGACCTGCCGCCCGAGGGCGACCGCCAGCATTACCTGCGCGCCCAGCTCTCGCCCGGCGACGGCCTGCCGGGGATCGAACCCTTCCCCGACCAGGATTCCGCCCGGCTGTGGCTGCTGGCCGAGGCCGACGCGCTGCTGATCCGCCCCGCCGGCGACCCGGCCCGCAAGGCGGGCGAGCGCATGGGCTACCTGCCGCTCTAGCCGGTTAACCGGAAATTTACCCGAATCGCCATAAAGATTGACGCAAGGGATCGGCCGCGCTAGAACATTCAATGAACACGATGGCGGCCGCAGCAGATCGGGGGCAGAGCATGCTGACGAAGAAACAGATCCAGCTTCTTGAATTCATTCAGGCGCGGATGGCTCGCGACGGGGTGCCGCCCTCGTTCGACGAAATGAAACTCGCGCTGGACCTGCGCTCGAAATCGGGAATTCATCGCCTCGTGACCGCCCTTGAAGAACGCGGATTCATCCGCCGCCTGCCGCATCGCGCCCGCGCGCTGGAAATCGTCCGCCTGCCCGACAGCCTCAGCAAGGGCACCAGCTTCCAGCCTCGGGTGATCGACGGGGATGCGCCCGACCGCCCCGCACCGCTGCCGCGCGGCGCGATGGAGATTGCCGTTTCGGCCGTGGAACTGCCGGTCATGGGCCGCATCGCCGCTGGTGTCCCGATCGAGGCGATCTCCGAGGTCTCGCACCATATCGCCGTGCCGGGCTCGATGCTCTCCGGCCAGGACCGGCATTACGCGCTGGAGGTGCGCGGCGATTCGATGATCGAGGCCGGGATCAACGACGGGGACGTCGTGGTGATCCGCGAACAGGACACGGCCGAGAACGGCGACATCATCGTCGCCCTGGTCGAGGGGTTCGAGGCGACGCTGAAGCGCTATCGCCGCAAGGGCGGCATGATCGCGCTGGAAGCCGCCAACCCCGCCTACGAGACCCGCGTGCTGCCCGAGGACAAGGTGCGCATCCAGGGTCGACTGGTGGGACTGATCCGCAGCTACTAGGCCTGCGCCGACGGTTCACTTGCCCGGCACAGGCGGCCCTGCGGCGTTGCGGGTTCCGACCCGCTGCGCTAACCATGGCACAAACGCGACAGGTCAAGGACAATCCATGCGCGCTCTGACGTTCCGCATCTTCGCCCTGGTCATGATGCTGGCGCTGCCGGTGCAGGCATTCGACACCAATGCCCGCGCCGCCTGGGTCTACGACCTGGCCACCGGCACCGTGCTGATGGAGAAGAATGCCGACGAGCCGCTGCCGCCGGCCTCGATGTCCAAGCTGATGACCCTGAACATGCTGTTCGAGGCGCTGCACGATGGCCGGGTGGCGATGGACACCACCTTCCCGGTCTCGACCAAGGCCTGGCAGATGGGCGGCTCGAAGATGTTCGTCGAGCCTGCCGACCGCCCTACGGTCGAGGAACTGATCCACGGCATCATCATCAATTCCGGAAACGATGCCTGCGTGGTGGTGGCCGAGGGACTGGCCGGCACCGAGGAAGCCTTCGCCCGGCTGATGAACGACCGCGCCTGGCAACTCGGCATGATACATTCGCATTTTGCCAACTCCTCGGGCTGGCCCGATCCCCAGCACCGGATGTCGATGCGCGATCTCGGCCTGCTCGCCACCCGGCTGATCACCGAATTCCCCGAACTCTACAAGAATTTCGCGCTGACCGAATACAACTACAAGGGCCGGGTCCCCTCGAATGCCAACAACCGCAACCCGCTGCTGCGCCTGGGCACCGGCGACTGGAAGGCGGATGGGCTGAAGACCGGCCACACGCAGGAGGCGGGCTATGGCCTGGTCGGTTCGGCCGTGCAGGGCGACCGCCGCATCGTCTTCGTGATCGCCGGCCTGCCCAGCGAAAAGGCCCGCGCCGAGGAGGCCGAGAGGATCGTGAACTGGGCCTATCGCCAGTTCACCATGCGCACCATCATCCCCAGGGACGAGATCGTGACCCAGGCCCCGGTCTGGCTGGGCGACAAGGGCCGCGTCGGCCTGACCACCCGCGACGGCGTCCGGGTGCTGATCCCGGCCGGCGCGCGCGCCGGCGTCAAGGCCGAGGCGGTCTTCAAGGGCCCGATCGAGGCACCGATCGCCAAGGGCGATCCGCTGGGCGAGCTGATCGTGGACATTCCCGGTGTCGGGCAGTCGCGCCTGCCGCTGCTCGCCGCCAGCGACGTGGCCCGCACCGGCGTCCTCGGCCGGATCCAGAGCGCGGCCCTCCGCTTGGGCGAGCGCGCGATCCAGTCGGTGCGGAACTGATCCCGCGCGCCCATGTTCATCAGCTTCGAGGGCATCGACGGATCGGGAAAATCCACCCAGGCGCAACGGCTGGCGCAGGCCTTGGCCGCGCGCGGCACCGAAACCGTGCTGACGCGCGAGCCCGGCGGCAGCGAGGGCGCCGAGGAGATCCGCCGCCTGCTGGTCGAGGGCCGGGGCGAACGCTGGTCCCCGGAAACCGAGCTTCTGCTGTTCACCGCCGCCCGCCGCGACCATGTCGAGCGGCTGATCCGACCCACGCTGGCGCGCGGCGCCTGGGTGGTCACCGACCGCTTCGCCGATTCCAGCCGCGTCTACCAGGGCCTCGCCCGCGCCGATCTGCGCCAGCTGGTCGAGGAGCTGCACCGGCTGACCATCGGCATCGAGCCGGACCGGACCTTCGTCATCGACATCGACCCCAAGGTGGCGCTGGCCCGCGGCCAGGCCCGCGGCGGGGTCGAGGACCGGTTCGAGACGCTGGGCCTCGATTTCCAGCGGCGGCTGCGCGACGGCTTCCTCGCCCTCGCCGCCGAAGTTCCGGCCCGCATCCGCGTGATCGACGGCAGCGGCGGCGAGGATGACGTCGCCGCCCGCGTCCTGGCGGCCCTGGCATGAGCGAGGAGCCGCTGCCCGAGCCCGACCGCGTGCCTGGCGCCCCGCATCCGCGCGAGGCCCTGCGCGTCGTCGGCCAGGACAGCGCCGTCGCGGATTTCCTGGCCGCGGCCAAGGCGCATCGGCTGCATCATGCCTGGCTGATCTCGGGCCCGCGCGGCACCGGCAAGGCGACCCTGGCCTGGAGCATCGCGAAATGGCTGCTCAGCGGCAGCAGCGGGCCCGACCTGTCGACCGCCGACAACGATCCGGTGGTGCGCCGCATCCGCGCGCTTTCCGAGCCGCGGCTGCATTTGGTCCGGCGGCCCGTCGACGAAAAGACCCAGCGGCTGCGAGCCGAGATCACCGTGGACGAGATCCGCCGCCTGCAGGCCTTCTTCCACATGAGCGCGGCCGAGGGCGGGCGCCGCGTCGCCATCATCGATGCCGCCGACGAGATGAACCAGGCCGCCGCCAATGCCCTGCTGAAGCTGCTCGAGGAGCCGCCGCAGGAGGCGACGATCCTGCTGGTGGCGCATCAGCCGGCGCGGCTCTTGCCGACCATCCGCTCGCGCTGCCGCGAGCTGCGGCTGCACCCGCTGGGCCCCGAGGACATGGCGGGGGTCTTGCAGGGTCTGGGCCTTGACCAGGACGCGGCGCGGCTTGCGGCGCTGTCCGGCGGCTCGGTCGGAGAGGCGCTGCGGCTGGCCGGCCAGGATGGGCTGGCGGTCTACCAGCGCCTGGTCGGGCTTTTCACCGATCATCCCCGCATGGACCGCCGCGCCGCCGCCCAGTTGGCCGAGATGGCGGCGGGCCGGGCCGGCGCCGACGGCGACCCTTTCGACCTGGTCGTGACGCTGATCGACCGTTTCCTGACCCGCGCGGCCCGGACCGGCCTGATGGGCGCCCCCCTGCCCGAGGCGGCCGAGG
>NZ_JAEHFP010000154.1 GCF_016446475.1 Paracoccus binzhouensis
GGTGCCGGCGGTTGCGGTGCCGGCTGCGGCCGGGATGCTCGGGGCCACCATGCCAGCAGCCGCGGTGCCCGCCGCCGCACCCGGAGCCGCCGAAGCCGCATCCGGGGCCGGGGCGCCGGCCGAGGCCGCCTCCAGCCCGACCAGGGCGATCTTCAGATAGCCGGTCTCGCGTAGCGTGTTCATCACCCCCATCAGGTCGCCATAGGAGACCTCGCGGTCGGCGCGCAGGAAGATGCGCTGCTCGCGGTCGTTGCCGGTCGCCGCCGCCAGCGCCGCGGCCAGCCCGCCGGCCGGCACGTCCTCGTTGCCGATGGCCAGCGTCAGGTCGGGCTTGACGGTGATGTAGACCGGCTGGTCGGGACGCTGTGCCGGGGTGGCATTCGATACCGGCAGGTCCACGTTCACATCGACCGTCGCCAGGGGTGCCGCGACCATGAAGATGATCAGCAGCACCAGCATCACGTCGATGAAGGGCGTGACGTTGATCTCGTGGTTCTCGACCAGGTCGTCGCCCTGGGTGTCGCGGATGCCGCCGGCCATGGCTCAGGCCTCCCGCCGCGGAACGGCGCCGCGGAAGTCGAGGTCGCGGCTGACCAGGCGTTTGACCCCGGCCGCGGCATTGGCCAGCCGCAGGCGATAGCCGGTGATGGCGCGGGCGAAGACGTTGTAGATCACCACCGCCGGGATGGCGGCGACCAGGCCTATGGCGGTGGCCAGCAGCGCCTCGGCGATGCCCGGCGCCACCACGGCCAGGTTGGTGGTCTGCGCCTGCGAGATGCCGATGAAGCTGTTCATGATGCCCCAGACGGTGCCGAACAGCCCGACGAAGGGCGCGGTCGAGCCGATGGTGGCCAGCACGCCTGTGCCCCGGCTCATGCGGCGGCCGGCGATGGCCTCGATGCGGTCCAGATGCGATTCGACCCGCTCCTTGACGCCGCTGTCGCCGGCCTGGTCCAGCGCCGGGGCCGAGCGGTCGTATTCGCCCGCCGCGGCGCAGATCATGCGCGAGACCGGATCGCGGCGGTTGCCGGCGGCCGACAGGGCGGCGGGCAGGCTGGCGGCGGTCTCGATGCGGCGGATGCCGGATTGCGCGCGGTTCATGGCGCCCATCAGCTCGAGCATCTTGGCGACCAGCACCGTCCAGGTGATGACCGAGGCGAAGGCCAGGCCGATCATCACCCCCTTCACCACCCAGTCGGCGGCGATGAACATGCCCCAGGGCGACAGGTCATGCGGCAGGTTCGGGTCGCGGGCGGGCGGGTTCAGCATGGGCGCCAGCGCGTCCTGCACTGCCTGCGGCAGGAGGCCGGAGCCCTCGGGTTGCGGCGCCGCGGCCGGCGTTTCCGCGGGCGCTTGCGCAGGCGTTTCCGCCGGAGCGGCGGCTGCGGGAGGCTGGGTGCCGGCAGGGTCGGTCGCGGCAGGCGCTGCCGGGGTGGCATCGCCGGCAACGGACGCGGCAGGGGCATTGTCCGTTGCGGGCGTCGTCGAAGGCGTCGTTGCTGGCGCCGGGCTTGTCGCCGGTTCGGCGGGGGCGGCCTGCGGCGCGGCTGGGGTCGCGGGTGCCGGGGTTTGCGTGGCGGTGCCTGCCGGGGCTTCGGGCGCCGCCGGCTGCCCTTGGACCTGGGCCTGAGGCGTCGTCGTGCCGGTCTGGGTGCCCGGCTGGCTTTCCTGGGCTGAAAGCGGCGCGGCCAGCATCAGGCAGGCAAGGGCAAGGGCGGTCCCCGCGCGGGGGCGCGGCAGCGACTTCTTGGTCATGGCGTTCCTTAGTAGTTCCGGCATCGGGATCCGTCCGCTTCTTGCTTGGGCGCGGCACATGCGCAAACGTGCCGCCTTGACGCCCTTGGCCGCGGTCTGGCGCCCGTATCGAACACCAAGGTAAAATTGTCAACTATTGGCCGGGACGGGCGCCGATCTTTATGCGCTCCAATAGGCCGACAGATGGCTGCGGGTCCGGTCATGTCCCAGCCGGTCGAAAACCAGCCGGCGCAGCGCGGCGATGGCGGATTTCTCTGCCGCCATCCACAGATAACTGCCAGCGGCCGGCGGGCGTTCGTGCAGCAGGGCGGCCAGGGCGGCGGTGCCCCCGGGCAGGTGCCGGATGCGGAAGCCCTGGGGCCGGGGCAGTGGATAATCGGCATGCCGGCCGAGCAGGAAGACCTCGCCCCCGGCCGTGCCGGCGCGCGATTCGAGGATGCGGGCAAGGGCGGGATAGGCGGTCTCGTCCCCGGCCAGGAACAGCCGCGCCGCCTGCGGGATGCCGCCGCCGCTGGGGCCGATCAGCCCGGCTGGCTGCTGCGGTTGCGCCATGCGCGCCCAGCCCGCCGTCCGCCCGCCGGCATGCTCGAAGATGTCCAACTCCAGCCAGCCGGCCCCGGCGTCGATGTGGCGCAGGGTATAGACCGGGCGGTGCAGGGCCTTGTCGCCCCCGGGCCAGGCGATCTGGCCGTTGGCGCCGAGATGCGGCCATTGCGGCGCCTTGTCGCCCGGCGCCGGCAGCACCAGGCGGAAATGGATCGAATCCTCGCCGGCGAAGCGGTGCAGGTCGGGGGCGGCCAGGCGCAGGCGCAGGAAATCTGCGCAAAGCCGGCGAACCGAGACGACGCGCGCCAGGCTGAAATTCGCCGGCGGCTTGCCGGCATCAATGGCCGAGGGCCAGCGCAGCGCCGCCGCCGCGGGCAGGTGATGGGCCAGGTGCTCGGCGATCGCCTGCTGGATGGCGGGCAGCCATTCGGGGCGATGGGCGCGGGCAAAGACCAGCACGCCGTCGCCGCGCTTCCTGGCGCCGAACTCGCCCAGTTCGACCTGGCACCAGATCGAGCGGCCGTGGCCGCTATGCAGGTCCAGCCCGTGTTCCTCGGCCTCGGCGCGGATCAGGCGCTCGATCGGGGCGAAGTCCTGGCCGGGCAGCAGGGCTTCGGACTGGAACTCGGGCAGGGGGGTGATGCGCATCCGTCGCCTCGCATGGCCTTGCCGGGAAAGGTCGGATGTCCCGGCCCTCGCGTCAAGGCCGGGTTCAGGCCAGCCGGGCGATCTCGGTCGCCGCGGCCTCGACCGCGCCTTGACCATGCGGGATCTGCAGGGCGGCCATCCCGGCCTCGATCGCCGCCAGGGTGCCCAGCAGCTGATGGGCGCCGGCATGGCCCATATGGGCGATGCGCAGGGTGTTGTCGGGGTCGGGCGCACCCAGGCCGATGCCCAGCGTCACCCCCGCCTTGGCTGCGGTCCATGCGCGCAAGGCCGCGGCGCCGGGCAGGGTCGCCGCGGTGACGGATCGCGCCCGGCCCTGCGGATCGGCGACCAGCGGGGCGATGCCGTGCCCGCCCAGGCCCCAGCGGTCGAGCGCCGCCCAGGTGGCACGGGCCAGCCCCTCGTGCCGGGCCCAGGCGCGGGGCAGGGTCTCCTCGACCAGCAGCATGCGCAGCGCCTCGTTCAGGCCAAAGATGTGCTGGACCGGGGGCGTGCCGCCCCAGAACTGCCAGAGCTCCTGCGCCTCGGCGCGCGGGGTCCAGTCCCAATAGGGCGTGGTCAGGTCGGTGCGGCCCTGTGCTGCCAGCCGGTCCGAGAACCAGACGAAAGCCAGTCCCGGCGGCACCATCAGCCCCTTCTGGCTGGCCGAGACCAGCAGGTCCACGCCCCATTCGTCCATCAGCATCGGCTCGCAGCCCAGCGAGGCGATGGCGTCCACGGCCAGGGCGGCGGGATGGTCGCCCATGGCGGCGCGCAGGGCGGGGATCTCGGCGCGGGCCGAGCTGGCGGTATCGACCTGGCAGGCCAGCACCGCCTTGATCCGGTGGTCGGGATCGGCGGCGAGCCGCTCGGCCAGGCGCTGCGGATCGGCGGGGGCCAGGCCGAAATCCAGCTCCTCGACCTCGACGCCCAGGGCCCGGGCCATGGCCGCCCAGGCGCGGCCGAAATGGCCCGAGACCAGGACCAGGGCGCGGTCGCCGCGGTTGAACAGGTTGGCATTGGCGGCTTCCCAGCCGGCATGGCCGTTGCCGATATAGGGCGCGACATGGCCGGTCGTGCCCGCCAGCCGCTTCAGCGCCGCGATCATGGCGCGGTTCTCGGCCGCCAGCGCCTCGCCATAGATGTCGGGCGAGGCGCGGTGCATGGCCCGCAGCACCCGGTCGGGAACCGGGGAGGGGCCGGGAATGGCCAGGACGGCGGCGCCTTGGGCAAAGCTCATGCGGGATGCCTTTCTGATGACCCGCCATCGGTAGGACGGGCCCCGCGCAAGGTCAACGGGGCGCGGGCGAACGGGTATCCGGGCCATGAAGAAGGGCCGGGGTCGGAGATGCGGGGGCGCATTGCGGGGCGGCGGGGTCGGGACGGGCGGCGCGGGCAGGGTGGGTATTTGGAAAACGGAAAGGGCCGGGCGGAGCCTATGGCAGAGTCCCGGGCGGGGGGCTGCGGCGCCGGCGGCTTGCCCCGGGGCGGCTTGCGCCTTATCCCTTGCCCTGACCGAGGACCGGGGACGCGATGGCGGACAGACTTCACAGCACGGCCAATCTGTTCGCCCGGATGTGGCGCGACTATCTTGGCCCCTATTGGGCGCGCATCCTGCTGGCGCTGGTCTTTCTGATCGTCGAGGGCTCGACCCTGGGCCTGCTGAGCTGGATGCTGAAGCCGCTTTTCGACCGCGTCTTCGTCGGCGGCGACACCGATGCGATCTGGTGGGTGGGCGGCACCATCTTTGCGCTATTCCTGATCCGGGCCGCGACCTTCGTCATCAACCGCAGCCTGATGACCTCGGTCTCGCTGTCGGTCTCGACCCGGATGCAGACCGACCTGCTGTCGCATATCATGGTGCTGGACAGCCATTTCTTCCAGAAGAACCCGCCCGGCGCGATGATCGAGCGGGTGCAGGGCGATACTCAGGCGGTGCAGGGGGTCTGGACCACCTTCATTTCCGGCGCCGGGCGGGACATGGTCTCGCTGGTGGCGCTGTTCGGCGTGGCGGTGGCGGTGGACCCGTGGTGGACGATGACCGCGCTGGTCGGTGCGCCGATCCTGATCCTGCCCACGGTGCTGGTGCAGCGCTATATCCGCCGCAAGGTGCGGCAGAACCGCGTCAATGCCAGCCAGCGGGCCACGAGGCTGGACGAGGTGCTGCATGGCATCAACGCCGTCAAGCTGAACCAGATGGAGGCCTATCAGACCGCTCGCTTCGCCCAGATCGTCAACCGCATCCGCCGGGCCGAGATCAAGATGTCCGGCATCGGCGCCACCGTCCCGGCCCTGGTCGACGTGGTCACCGGCATCGGCTTCGTGGGCGTGCTGGCGCTTGGCGGTGCCGAGGTCACGCGGGGCGAGCGCACGGTGGGCGACTTCATGTCCTTCTTCACCGCGCTGGCGCTGGCCTTCCAGCCGCTGCGGCGGCTGGGCGCGCTGGCCGGGACCTGGCAGGCGGCAGCGGCCTCGCTGGAGCGGATCTATGGCGTGCTGGACTTGCGGCCGACGATCACCTCGGGGCCGCGCAAGGCGCCGCCGCCCGACACCACGATCCGGCTGGAGGATGTGCGGCTGGCCTATGACAACCATCCGGTGCTGAACGGGCTGAGCTTCACGGCCGAGGCCGGCAGGACCACGGCGCTGGTCGGGCCGTCGGGGGCGGGAAAATCCACGGTCTTCAACCTGCTGACACGGATGATCGACCCGGCCTCGGGCCGGATCACGCTGGGCGGCGTGGCGCTGGCGGAATTCGACCTGGCCACGCTGCGCGAGCAGTTCTCGACCGTCAGCCAGGATGCGGCGCTGTTCGACGAGACGCTGCGCGAGAACATCCTGCTGGGCCGCGAGCAGGACGACGCGGCGCTGCGCCGCGCCATCGTCGCCGCCCATGTCGCGGATTTCACCGATGCGCTGCCGCTGGGGCTGGACACGCCGGCCGGGCCGCGCGGCTCGGCCCTGTCGGGCGGGCAGCGCCAGCGCGTGGCCATCGCCCGTGCCGTGCTGCGCAACGCGCCGATCCTGCTTCTGGACGAGGCGACCAGCGCGCTGGACGCGCAAAGCGAACGGCTGGTGCAGCAGGCGCTGGACGAGCTTTCCGCGGGGCGCACCACGCTGGTCATCGCGCACCGGCTCTCGACCGTGCGGCAGGCGGACAAGATCGTGGTGATGGATCAGGGCAGGGTTGTCGAAGAGGGCGATCACGACCAGCTTATGGCCCGGGGCGGCGCCTATGCGGCCCTGGTCAAACTGCAATTCGGAGAGACGTGATGCGGCGCATTCTGGCGGTCTCGGGCGAGGATCGGGTCGAGTTCCTGCAGGGGCTGGTGACCAACAAGGTGGGCGAGCTGCCGGCCTGGGCGGCGCTCTTGACGCCGCAGGGCAAGTACCTGGCCGATTTCCTGGTGGTGCCGGATGGCGGGCGGCTGCTGGTCGATGTCGATGCGCGGCTGGCGGACGACCTGATGCGGCGGCTGTCGATCTACAAGCTGCGCTCGAAGGTGGCGATCGAGCCGACCGACCTGACCGTCGCCCGCGGCACCGGCGAGATGCCCGATGCCGCCATTGCCGATCCCCGGCATCCGGCGCTTGGCTGGCGGCTTTATGGCGGGCAGGGGGATGACGGCACCGATTGGGACGCCATCCGGGTCGCGCATTGCATCCCCGAAACCCTGATCGAGCTGATCCCGAACGAGACCTTCATCCTGGAAGCCGGGTTCGAGCGCCTGCATGGCGTCGATTTCCGCAAGGGCTGCTATGTCGGGCAGGAGGTCACGGCGCGGATGAAGCACAAGACCGAACTGCGCAAGGGGCTGGTGACGGTCGGCATCGAGGGCGCCGCGCCCGTCGGCACGCCGATCCTGATGGCGGACGGGCGCGATGCGGGCACGCTCTTCACCCAGTCCGGGGGCCGCGCCATCGCCCATATGCGCTTCGGCCGCATGGGTGAGGGGCTGGTGGCGGGGGATGCCCGCATCATCCCGTGACCGGCCCGGCCGGGGAACGCGTCCGCCGCATCGTGCATGTGGACATGGACGCCTTCTATGCCTCGGTCGAGCAGCGCGACAATCCCGAGCTGCGCGGGCGGCCGGTCGCGGTGGGCGGCATCCAGCGCGGCGTGGTGGCGGCGGCCAGCTATGAGGCGCGGCGCTTCGGCGTGCGCTCGGCCATGCCCTCGATGCGGGCGATGCGGCTTTGCCCGGCCCTGATCTTCGTGAAGCCGCGCTTCGACGTCTATCGCGCCGTCAGCCAGCAGGTGCGGGCGATCTTTGCCGAATACACCCCGCTGGTCGAGCCCTTGTCGCTGGACGAGGCCTATCTGGACCTGACCGACCATCTGCACGGCTCGACCGCCACCCGCATCGCCAAGGAGATCCGGGCACGCATCCGGCAGGCGACCGGGCTGACCGCCTCGGCCGGGGTCAGCTACAACAAGTTCCTGGCCAAGCTGGCCTCGGACCAGCGCAAGCCGGACGGGCTGTTCGTGATCCCGCCCGAGGCCGGGGCGGAGTTCGTGCAAAGCCTGCCCATCGGCCGCTTCCACGGCATCGGCCCGGCCACGGCGGCGCGGATGCAGGCGCATGGCATCCTGACCGGCGCCGACCTGGCCCGGCAGAGCCTGGAGTTCCTGACCGCGCGCTTCGGCAAGTCGGGCGCCTATTACTGGAACATCGCCCGCGGCATCGACCATCGCGAGGTCAAGCCGGACCGCATCCGCAAGAGCATCGGCGCCGAGAACACCTATTTCGAGGATTTGCGCGACCTGGCGGCGGCGCATCAGGCGCTGGCCGAGCTGGCCGACAAGGTCTGGCGTCATGCCGCGCATGCGGGCCGCGCCGGCCGGACGGTGACGCTGAAGGTGAAATACGGCGATTTCCGACAGATCACCCGTGCTCGGTCCCTGCCGCGCCCGGTCGAAAGCTGCGACGAGATGCTGGGGATGGCGCGCGAGTTGCTGGCGCCGGTCTTTGCCGATCCGCATGGGGTGCGGTTGCTGGGCATAACCCTGTCCGGGCTGGAGGAGGCGCGGCGGGACGAGCCGCCGCGACAGCTGGGCCTGTTCGATCAGGCGTAGAGGTTGATCACGCCGATCTTCTGGTGGATGCCGTTCACCGTCTCCTTGTCGAGGCCGAGATGCTGGGCCAGCGTGTGCAGGTATTCGGCCTCCTTGCGGTTGTCGAACTCGATCGCCATCAGCGACATCAGATAGACCTGCGGGCCGAAGCCCTGCGGCACCTCGCGGGCCAGGGCCTCGGCATCGACCGGGGCGGCCATCTGCTCGCGGATGAAGGCGCGCTCCTCGTCGTCCAGCTCGCCGAACTGGTCCATCAGCTTGGCCTTCTCGGCCTCGTCGATCTCGCCGTCGGATTTCGCGGCCTGGATCATCGCCTTCAGCATCAGCCCGGCCAGGGCGTTCTGTTCGGGCGTTGGGGCTGTCGCCGGCTCGTCGCCCGTGGCCAGTGCCTCGTTGAAGAGCTCGCCGAAGCTGGCGTCGTTCTGCGGCTGCGAATCCTTCTGCGCCAGCCCGCCCTGCGGCTGGCCCGGCTGGGACTGCCCGGTGGTCTGGGCTGGGGTCTGGGCCTGCGCTTGGCCGCCGCGCCCGCCCAGCAGGTCGCCCAGCATGCCGCCAAGCCCGCCGGCGGCCGCGCCGCCCAGGATGCCGCCGCGCCC
>NZ_JAEHFP010000155.1 GCF_016446475.1 Paracoccus binzhouensis
CTGGCCGGGCGGCATGGACGAGCTGGCCGCGGCCGAGCTGCGCGGCGGGCCGGTGGCGGCCGCCCATGCGGCGGCGGCGCTCTTGGCGCGGGCCTTCCGCATCGAGGGCACATGAGCGGCGGGCTGGACTGGCCGGGCTTGCTGCGCATGGGTCTTGGCCCTGCCCGGCAGGGCGGGCTGGGGCTGACGCCGGGGCAGTTCTGGGCGCTGACCCCGGCCGAGCTGGCGCTGATGCTGGGCGTCGAACCGGGACGCGGCGGGGCGATGACCCGCGACCGGCTGGCCGAACTGGCGGCGCGCTATCCCGACCGGCCCGCGACATGAACATCTGAACGAGAGGAGGCGCCGTCGTGGCGAACAAGGACGGATTCGACCAGCTGGACGAGGACGGGCCCGCCCTGGGCAAGGGCCTGGATGAGAGCGCGCGGATGGCGGCAGAGTTCGATGCCGAGCTGGCGCAGCTGCGGCAGTCGCTGGTCTATACCGGCCGCGAGGTCGGCACCCTGACATCGGGCATCGGCAGCGGGCTGCGCCGGGCCTTCTCGGGTCTGGTCTTCGACGGCATGAAGCTGTCGGACGCGCTGAAGGGCATCGCGCGCAGCATGGCGGATACCGCCTTCGCCGTGGCGATGAAGCCGGTCGAGCAGGCGCTGGCCGGGGCGATCGCGCAGGGGGTGAAGGGCATGGTCTCGGCGGCGTTGCCCTTTGCGGACGGCGCGGCCTTCGCCCAGGGGCGGGTGATGCCCTTTGCCAAGGGCGGCGTGGTCAGCCAGCCGACCTATTTTCCCATGCGCGGCGCCACCGGGCTGATGGGCGAGGCCGGGGCCGAGGCGATCATGCCCCTGCGCCGCGGCGCCGACGGGCGGCTGGGTGTGGCGGCGGCCGGGGGCGGCCGGTCGGTGAACGTGACCTTCAACGTCTCGACCCCGGATGTGGCGGGGTTCCAGCGCAGCCAGAGCCAGATCGCCGCGCATCTGGGGCGGCTCTTGGCGCGCGGCGAAAGGAACGGGTGAGCCATGGCATTTCACGAGATCAGGTTCCCCGCGAACCTGTCCTTCGGCTCGGTCGGCGGACCCGAGCGGCGGACCGAGATCGTCGCGCTGACCAACGGCCACGAGGAGCGGCGTACGCCCTGGGCGCATTCGCGGCGGCGCTATGACGCCGGGCTGGGGCTGCGCTCTCTGGACGACGTGGCGGCGCTGATCGCCTTTTTCGAGGCGCGGGCCGGGCAGATGCACGGGTTCCGCTGGAAGGACTGGGCGGATTGCAAGTCCTGCCCTCCCAGCGCCGCGGTCGGTTTCCAGGATCAGGAGCTGGGCACGGGCGACGGGATGCGGCGCGACTTCGTGCTGCGCAAGGCCTATGCCTCGGGCCCGGCGCGCTATTGGCGGCCGGTGACCAAGCCGGTCGAGGGCACGGTGCTGGCCGGGATCGGCAATGTCGAGCTGCGCGCCGGGGTGGATTTCGCGGTGGATACGACCACGGGCATCCTCAGCTTCGCCGTGCCGCCCGCTGCCGGGGCCACGGTCACGGCGGGTTTCGAGTTCGACGTGCCGGTGCGCTTCGACACCGACCGGATCGCGGTCTCGGTCGCCTCGTTCCAGGCCGGCGACCTGCCGCAGGTGCCGGTGGTGGAGGTGCGGCCATGAGCGAGACGATTGCGCGGGCCTGGGCGGTCCGGCGCCGCGACGGGCTGGTGCTGGGCTTTACCGATCACGACCGGGCGCTGTCCTTCAAGGGCATCGCCTTTCGCCCCGACAGCGGGCTGAGCGCGCGGGCGCTGGTGCAGAGTTCGGGTCTGGCGGTGGACAACAGCGAGGCGGCGGGGGCGCTGTCGGATGCGGCGATCACCGAGCGCGACCTGATGGCCGGGCGCTGGGACGCCGCCGATGTGCGGCTGTGGGAGGTGGACTGGGCGGACACCGGCAACCGGCGGCTGATCTTTCGCGGCCATCTGGGCGAGGTGGTGCGCAGCGGCGCGGCCTTCCGGGCCGAGCTGCGCGGGCTGTCCGAGCCCCTGAACAAGGCGCAGGGGCGGGTCTATCATCCGCGCTGCTCGGCGGCGCTGGGTAACGGGCAATGCCGCTTCGACCTGGCGCGCCCCGGCTATGCGGCCGAGGGGGCGGTTGTCCTGGAGGATGGCGACCGGCTGACGCTTTCGGGCGTCGCGGGCCATGATGCGGGCTGGTTCGAGCATGGCCGGCTGTTGGTGCTGACGGGCGCGGCCGCAGGGCTGTCGGGCCTGGTCAAGGCCGATGCCGCCCTGCCCGGCGCCCGGCGCGAGGTCGAGCTTTGGACGGCGCTGGGCCTCCGGCCGGCGGTGGGCGACCGGGTGCGGCTGGAGGCCGGCTGCGACAAGCGGGCCGAGACCTGCCGGATGAAGTTCCTGAACTACCTGAACTTTCGCGGCTTTCCGCATCTGCCGCCCGAGGACTGGCTGATCGCGCCCAAGGTGAACCGATGAGCGCGGCAGTTGTGGCGGCGGCGCGGGGCTGGATCGGCACGCCCTATGTGCATCAGGGCTCGGTCCGGGGGGCGGGGACGGATTGCCTGGGGCTGGTCCGCGGCATCTGGCGCGAGCTTTACGGCGCCGAGCCCGAGGCGATGCCGGCCTATACGCCCGATTGGGGCGAGGTGGGTGGCGTCGAGTTGCTGCTGGGCGGCGCACGGCGATTCTTGGAGCCTGCACCGGACGAGCGGCCGGGCGACGTGCTGGTGTTCCGCATGCGGGCCGGGGCGGTCGCCAAGCATATGGGAATAATGGCGGAATGCGGCGAGCGGGCCAGCTTCGTCCATGCCTATGACCGGCATGGCGTGGTGGAAAGCCCGCTCTCGGCGCCATGGCGGGCGCGGATCGCGGGGCGGTTCCGGTTTCCGCCGGTTTGAGGGAAAGGGAAGGGCGCAATGGCGACGATTCTGCTGTCGGCGGTCGGGGCATCTCTGGGTGCGGGCTTTGGCGGCACGGTTCTGGGGCTTTCGGGCGCCGTCATCGGCCGGGCCGTGGGGGCGACGCTGGGGCAGGTCATCGACCAGCGCCTGCTGGGCTCGGGCTCGAAGGCGGTCGAGACCGGCCGCGTGGACCGGCTGCGCATCCAGACCGCGGGCGAGGGCACGCCGATCCCGCGGCTTTGGGGGCAGATGCGGGTGCCGGGCCATGCGATCTGGGCCGGACCGCTGGTCGAGACGCGGCGCCGGCAGGGCGGCGGCAAGGGCTCGGGGCCCAGCGTGACCGAGATCGGCTATCGGCTGAGCTTTGCGCTGGCCTTGTGCGAGGGCCCGATCCTGGGCGTGGGCCGCATCTGGGCGGATGGCGAGGAGATCGCGCCTGACGACCTGAACATGCGCGTCTATTCCGGCGACGAGGACCAGCTGCCCGACCCGGCCATCGCCGCACAGGAGGGCGAGACGGCCCCGGCCTATCGCGGCATCGCCTATGTCGTCTTCGAGGATCTGGCGCTGGAGCGCTGGGGCAACCGGGTGCCGCAGCTATCCTTCGAGGTGACGCGGGCGGCGAAGCAGGGACGGGGCCTGTCGCGCGAGGTGCAGGCCGTCGCCATGATCCCCGGCACCGGGGAATATGCGCTGGCGACCACGGCGGTCAGCCATGACCTGGGCCTGGGCGAGACGCAGGTGGTCAACCACAACACCGCGCTGGCGCCGACCGATTTCCAGGCCTCGATGCGGGTGCTCGGGCGGGAATTGCCGAATGTCGGCTCGGTGTCGCTGGTGGTGTCCTGGTTCGGCGACGATTTGCGGGTCGGCGAATGCACGGTGCGCCCCAAGGTCGAGGACCGGTCGCGCGACGGTCGCGAGACGGCCTGGCGCGCCGGCGGCATCGGGCGCGATGGCGCGTCGGAGGTGGCGCGGGCGGACGGGCGGCCGATCTATGGCGGCACCCCGGCCGATGGCGCGGTGATCGAGGCGCTGCGGGCAATCGCCGGGAGCGGTCGCAAGGCGGTGTTCTATCCCTTCATCCTGATGGAGCAGCTGCCGGGCAACGGCCGGCCCGATCCCTGGAGCGGGCCGGCGGACCAGCCGGTGATGCCCTGGCGCGGGCGGATCACCACCAGCATCGCGCCCGGTCGCGCGGGCAGTCCTGCCGGCACGGCCGCGGCCGAGGCAGAGGTGGCACGGTTCTTCGGCGCGGCCGAGGCGGGGGATTTTTCGCGCGAGGGCTGGACGATCACCTATAGCGGGCCGGAGGAATGGTCCTATCGCCGCTTCATCCTGCATTACGCGCATCTCTGCGCGGCGGCGGGCGGCATCGACGCCTTCCTGATCGGTTCCGAGATGGTCGGGCTGACGACGATCATGGGGGCCGACCATGCCTTTCCCGCGGTCGCGCAGCTGCGGCGGCTGGCGGCGGATGTGCGCGGCATCCTCGGCGAGGGGGTGAAAATCGGCTATGCTGCCGACTGGTCGGAATATTTCGGCCATCAGCCCGGCAATGGCGACGTGCATTTCCACCTCGATCCGCTCTGGGCGGATGAGAATATCGACTTCATCGGCATCGACAATTACATGCCGCTGTCGGACTGGCGCGAGGGCGAGGCGCATCTGGACGCGCATTGGGGGCGCATCGACGATCCGGCCTATCTGCGCGCCAATGTGGCGGGGGGCGAGGGCTACGACTGGTATTACGCCAGCGAGGCCGACCGGCAGGCGCAGCGGCGTACCGAGATTCGCGATGGCGCGCATCACGAGCATTGGGTCTGGCGCTACAAGGATATCCGCGGCTGGTGGCAGAACCGGCATCACGACCGCATCGGCGGGGTGCGGCTGGCGCAGCCGACGGCATGGGTGCCGCGCTCGAAACCCATCTGGTTCACCGAGATCGGCTGCGCGGCGCTGGACAAAGGCACGAACCAGCCGAACAAGTTCCTGGACGCGATGAGCTCGGAATCGCTGCTGCCCTATTTTTCGGACGGGCGGCGCGACGACGTGATCCAGGCGGCCTATGTGCGGGCGATGACCGAGTTCTGGGGCGATCCGGCCAACAACCCGGCCCGCGCCGCCTTCGGCCGGAGCGGGGCGGGGCGGATGGTGGACATGGGCCGCGCGCATGTCTGGTGCTGGGATGCGCGGCCCTATCCGGCCTTCCCGGCCCGCACCGACCTGTGGTCGGACGGCCCGGCATGGGAGCGCGGGCATTGGCTGAACGGCCGCGCCGGCGCGGTGCCGCTGGCCGATGTGGTGGCCGAGATCTGCCGCGAGGCGGGGGTGCGCGCCTTTGATGCCGAGGGGCTGCGCGGTCTGGTGCGCGGCTATGCGCTGTCGGGGGCCGAGAGCGGCCGGGCGGCCTTGCAGCCGCTGATGCTGGCGCATGGCTTCGATGCGGTCGAGCGCGACGGCGTGCTGCGCTTCGTCATGCGCGGCGCGCGGGTCGACGCCGAGCTGGGGCCCGAGGACATGGCGCTGGCCGAGGAGGTCGAGGCGGTCGAGGTCTCGCGCGCCGCCGATGCCGAGATGGTGGGCCGCATCCGGCTTACCCATGTCGAGGCGGGTGGCGATTATGCCGCGCGCACCGCCGAGACGATGATGCCGGGGGCGGAGTTCCTGGCGGTCTCGGACAGCGAGCTGGCGATGGCGCTGACCCGGGGCGAGGGCCGGGCGCTGGCGGAACGCTGGCTGTCGGAGGCGGCGGTGGCGCGGGATGCGGTGCGGTTCGCCCTGCCGCCCTCGCTGGGGCATCTGGGGCCGGGCGACGTGGTGCGGCTGGCCGAGCCCGGGGCCGCGGCGCGGCGCTGGCGCATCGACCGCATCGAGCGCGCCGGCGCCATCACCGTCGATGCGGTGCGGGTCGAGCCGGGGGTCTATCGCCCGGCCCGGGTGGTCGAGGGCGAGGTGGCGCTGCGCCCCTTCGTGCCGCCGATCCCGGTCTGGCCGGTGTTCCTGGACCTGCCCTTGCTGCGCGGCGACGAGGTGGCGCATGCGCCGCATCTGGCGGTGACGGCGACGCCCTGGCCGGGGGCGGCGGCGGTCTGGGTCTCGACCGAAGCGGCGGGGGGCTATGGGCTGAACATGACTTTGGCCGAGCCGGCGATCATGGGCCGGACCGAAGGCCCGCTTTCGGCGGCGCGGCCCGGGGTCTGGGATCGCGGGCCGGCGCTGCGGGTCAGGGTCAAGGGCGGCACCCTGGAATCCGCCTCGCCCGGGGCGCTGATGGCGGGCGCGAACCTGCTGGCGATCGGCGACGGTTCGGCCGAGGGCTGGGAATTGCTGCAATTCGCTGATGCACGGCTGGTCTCGACCGGGCTGTGGGAAATCTCGATGCGGCTGCGCGGGCAGGCGGGGACGGATGCCTTCATGCCGGCGGTCTGGCCCTCGGGCAGCGTGGTGGTGCTGTTGGACGGCGCGGCGCGGCAGGTGGAGCTGGCGCCCTCGGCCCGCAACCAGCTGCGGCATTGGCGCATCGGGCCGGCGGCGCGTGCGCCGGACGACCCGAGCTATCGCCGTGTCGCGGCCGCGTTCCGCGGTGCCGGGCTGCGGCCGCTGTCGCCCTGTCACCTGGAGGTCCGCGGCCGGGAAGTGACCTGGATCCGCCGCACCCGGGTGCAGGGCGACGGCTGGGACGGGCCGGATGTGCCGCTGGGCGAGGCGCAGGAGCGTTACTCGGCCCGGCTGGTTCGGGATGGGCAGGTGCTGGCGCAAGCCGTGCTGGCCGAGCCGCGCTGGGTGGTGCCGGAAAGCGCCTGGTCGCAGGCCGTGGCCGGGGGCGATTTCGCCGTCGAGGTCGCCCAGCTTTCAGACACGTTCGGGGCGGGGCCCCATGCAAGGAGGATGATCCATGCCTGAGAACACGACCACCAATTGCGGCCTGCCGCTGCTGATGCCGGCGCAGGCGCAGAAACATGTCACGGTGAACGAGGCGCTGCTGCGGCTGGACGGGCAGGTCGACCTGGTGCTGCAAAGCCTGACGCGCATCACCCCGCCCGAGACGGTGGTGGACGGGCTGTGCTGGGCCGTGCCGCAGGGTGCGGTCAATGCCTGGGAGGGGCAGGGCGGCAAGGTAGCCATCGGCGCGAATGGCGGCTGGATCTTTGTCCAGCCCGCCTATGGCCGGCGCGCGGTCATCGCCGATCAGGGGGTGGTGGCGATCCATGACGGCGCGGCTTGGGTGGCGGGCGCGGTGACGCTGGGCCAGCATGGCTCGGGCCTGCTGGCGCGGCAATTGTCCGAGGACGTGACGCTGGGCGCCGGGGAATGGTTCGAGACCGCGATGGCGATTCCGCCCGGCGGGCTGGTCGTCGGGGCGACGGCGCGGGTGCTGGAGGCGATCACCGGCAGCGCAACCTCGTGGTCGCTGGGCACGGCGGGCGACGCGCAGAGCCTCGGCCGGTTCGGGCAGGGGCTGGGCCTGGCGCCGGGCTCATGGGCGCGGGGGGTGCTGTCGCCGCCCATCGCCTTCTGGGAGCCGGCGCCGCTGCGGCTGACGGCTGCGGGCGGGCAGTTCGCCGGCGGCAGGGTGCGCGTCGTGCTGCATTGGTGGGAATTGCGGCTGCCGGACTGACGGTCTTTTCGCGCCCGCCGGTTTCCGCTAGACTCGGCGGACGAAACCGACGGGCGCGCCTGAATGAACCTGCAGAAAGACATGATCGAGCCGCTTTCCGACGCTCGGGACGCCCCGCGCGATTCGGTCTGGGGACGCATCCAGCGCGAGGCGCGGATCGCGGTGCGCGACGAGCCCTTGCTGGGCGCGCTGATCCATGCCGGGCTGCTGCACCATGCCACATTCGAGGCGGCGCTGGCCTATCGTTTCTCGCTGAAGCTTGCCTCGCGCGAGATGAGCGAGCAGATCCTGCGCGAAATCGCCGACGACGCCTTTGCCCGCGCGCCGGAGCTGTCGGCGGCGGCGCAGGCCGACCTGCTGGCGGTCTATGACCGCGACCCGGCGACGCACCGGCTGATGCAGCCGATCCTGTTCTTCAAGGGCTACCAGGCGCTGCAGGCCTATCGCATCGGCCATTGGCTGTGGCAGCAGGGCCGCCGCGACATGGCCTATTTCGTGCAGATGCGCTGCTCGGAAGTGTTCGGGGTGGACATCCACCCCGCCGCCCGCATCGGCACCGGGGTGATGATCGACCATGCCCATTCCATCGTCATCGGCGAGACTGCGGTGGTGGGCGATGATGTGTCGATGCTGCATTCGGTGACGCTGGGCGGCACCGGCAAGGAGGATGGTGACCGCCATCCCAAGATCGGCAACGGCGTGATGATCGGCGCCGGTGCCAAGGTGCTGGGCAATATCCGCGTCGGCCACCATTCGCGCATCGCCGCCGGCTCGGTGGTGCTGTCCGAGGTGCCGCCCTGCAAGACCGTCGCCGGGGTGCCGGCGCGGATCGTGGGCGATGCCGGCTGCGCGGATCCCTCGAACAGCATGAACCAGCTTCTGGGTCAAGAGGACCTGTTCTAGAGCGTATCGCGGGCATCAAGATTCAGGATTCCCGGCCTGCTCGTGATGTGCTTCCCTTTTGCTGAGGCAGGTATGGGGGAGC
>NZ_JAEHFP010000156.1 GCF_016446475.1 Paracoccus binzhouensis
GCTCCCCCATACCTGCCTCAGCAAAAGGGAAGCACATCACGAGCAGGCCGGGAATCCTGAATCTTGATGCCCGCGATACGCTCTAGCACCACAACCGCCGGATGGAAGCTTTCGCGGCACCGCAGCACGCACATGTGTCAGCCGGTGAGCCGCTTCCTCTGTCGCGGCAGGGGAAATGCAGGGGGATGAACGGCTTAGCCGCTCAAGCGGTGTTGAACGGGTGTGATCTGGTAAACCCGTTGTTTTTCAGATCGTTGCCACGGTTAACGAATGTTGCCGGCCCGTCAGTCCCGGGCGTGGCCGAAGCATTCGCCGCGTTCGGCCTGCCGCTGCCGGGTGCGGAATCGGGCGCGGTCGGCCTCGGAATATTCGCCGGCACAGCGATGGCAGCTGACGCCTTCCTCGTATTCCGGGCGGGCGCGGTCCTCGGGCGCCAGGGGGCGGCGGCAGGCATGGCAAAGCCCGTGCCGGCCCTGCCGCAGCCCGTGGCCCAGGCTGACGCGCTTGTCGAAGACGAAGCATTCGCCGCGCCAAAGGCTGTCCTGCTCGGGCACCTCCTCCAGGTATTTCAGGATGCCGCCTTGCAGGTGAAAGACTTCGGGCACGCCCTCGCCCAGCAGGAAGTTCGTGGACTTCTCGCAGCGGATGCCGCCAGTGCAGAACATGGCGATGCGCTTGCCCGCGAAGCGATGCGCATTCTCGCGCCACCAGGCGGGAAAGTCGCGAAAGCTGCTTGTGCCGGGATCGACGGCGCCGGCGAAGCTGCCGATCTCGACCTCGTAATCGTTGCGGGTGTCGATCACCGCCACGTCCGGGGCGCTGATCAGCGCGTTCCAGTCCCGTGGCGCGACATAGCGGCCGACGGCGGCGGTGGGATCGACGTCGGGCTGGCCCATGGTGACGATCTCGCGCTTCAGGCGCACCTTCATGCGGCCGAAGGGCATCGTCTCGGCGGGGCTTTCCTTCCATTCCAGCCCCGCGCAGCCGGGCAGGGCGCGGATATGCGCCAGTACCGCGTCCAGTCCCTCGCGCGAGCCGGCGATGGTGCCGTTGATGCCCTCGGGCGCCAGCAGCAGCGTGCCCCTGACCCCGTTCGAGCAGGCGCATTTCGCCAGCGGCGCCTTCAGCGCGGCGGAGTCGGGAAAGCGGGTGAAGTGGTAAAGCGCGGCGACGATCGGCATGGCTTGGCCATAGCGCCGTGCCGGGGCGCAATCAAGTTGCCGCATTGACGCCCCCGCTGCCTGCGCCTACCAATTTTTCTGGGAAAACAGGAGAGGCGCCGTGGCAAGAGCCCTGATCGTCATCGACATGCAGCTGGATTTCTGTCCGGGCGGGCGGCTCGCCGTGGCCGGCGGGGACGAGATCGTGGCGCCGATCAACGACCTGATGGCGGATTTCGATGCCGTGGTGCTGACCCAGGACTGGCATCCGCAGGACCATGCCAGCTTTGCCGACAACCATCCCGGCGCCGCCGCCTTTTCGCAGGTCGAGATGCCCTACGGCCCGCAGGTGCTGTGGCCGGCGCATTGCGTGATCGGCTCGGCCGGGGCCGGGTTCCACCCGACGCTGGCCGTCGATTGCGCCGACCTGGTGATCCGCAAGGGCTTCCGGCCGCAGATCGACAGCTATTCGGCGTTCTTCGAGAACGACCGCCGCACCCCCACCGGCCTTGCCGGCTACCTGCGCGACCGCGGGTTCGGCGACCTGACCTTCGTCGGGCTGGCGCATGACTTCTGCGTCGCCTGGTCGGCCATCGACGCGGCGAAGCTGGGCTTTGCCGCGACGGTGATCGAGGAGGCCACCCGCGCCATCGACCTGAACGGCTCGCGCGGGGCGGCCCGCGACGCCATGCGCAAGGCAGGGGTGACACTGGCATGATGATCCCGACGGTCGATATTGCGACCCGCGTCTATAACCACAAGTGGAAGATCGACCCCATCGTCCGCTCGCTGATCGACGACGATTTCTACAAGCTGCTGATGTGCCAGTCGGTGTTCCGCAACCGGCCCGACACGCATGTCGCCTTCAGCCTGATCAACCGCACCAGATCCATCCGCCTGGCCGAGCTGATCGACGAGGGCGAGCTGCGCGAGCAGCTGGACCATGTGCGCGGGCTGACGCTGACGCGGGGCGAAAGCACCTGGCTGCGCGGCAATACCTTCTATGGCAAGCGGCAGATGTTCCGCCCGGATTTCATGGAGTTCCTGGAGAACCTGCGCCTGCCGGCCTATCACCTGGAAAAGCGCGATGGCCAGTATGAGCTGACCTTCGAGGGCCGCTGGCCCGAGGTCATGCTGTGGGAGATCCCGGCGCTGGCGATCATCATGGAGTTGCGCTCGCGCGCGGTGCTGAAAGACATGGGCCGGTTCGAGCTGCAGGTGCTCTATGCCCGCGCCATGGCCCGGCTGTGGGAGAAGATCGAGGAATTGCGCAAGCTCGGTCCCGATCTGCGCATCGCCGATTTCGGCACGCGGCGTCGGCACAGCTTCCTGTGGCAGGACTGGTGCGTGCAGGCCATGGTCGAGGGTCTGGGCGACCAGCGCTTCATCGGCACCTCGAACTGCCTGATCGCCATGCGCCGCGACATCGAGGCCATCGGCACCAATGCCCACGAACTGCCGATGGTCTATGCCGCGCTGGCCGACAGCGACGAGGAATTGCGCCAGGCGCCCTATCGCGTGCTTGCCGACTGGCACGAGGAGCATGACGGGATGCTGCGTATCATCCTGCCCGACACCTATGGCACCAGGGGCTTCCTGGAGCACGCGCCGGACTGGCTGGCCGGCTGGACCGGCATCCGCGTCGACAGCGGCGACCCGGCCGAGGGGGCCGAGACCGCGATCCGCTGGTGGCAGGACCGGGGCGAGGATCCGCGCGACAAGCTGATCATCTTCTCAGACGGGCTGGACGTGGACAAGATCAAGGATCTGTTCCGGCGCTTCCACGGTCGGGTGAAGGTCAGTTTCGGCTGGGGCACGCTGCTGACCAATGATTTCCGCGGGCTGGTTCCGGGCGACGGACTGGCGCCGTTCTCGCTGGTCTGCAAGGCGGTGGCGGCCGAGGGGCGGCCGACCGTCAAGCTGTCCGACAATCCCGAAAAGGCCACCGGGCCGCAGGACGAGATTGAGCGTTACAAGCGCATCTTCGGCGTCGGCCGGCAGCAGCGCATGGAAGTGGTGGTCTAGCCCCGGAAAGCGGCAGGCCCCGGCGCGATGGTTCGGGGCCCGGGAGGTCAGCGCGAAAGCGCCGGCTGCAGTTCGCGACGATTGGCGGAATGGCGCCGGGCGAGCTGCCGCCCCTCGCGGCCATTGCCCAGACGGCGGGCGGGTTCATGCGCCGCGCTGCCGGACAGCAGTTCAGGGAACAGCGCCAGGATTTCGGCGCGGGCCGCGGGCGAGACCGATTTCAGCGCCTCGGGACCGGTGAACAGCGATTCCGTCTGCGCGCCCTCCGAGCAGACGATCTCGTGCCGGTCGAACAGCAGGTGATAATAGGTCAGCGCCTCGCAATCATCGACCAGTTCGATGCCCTCGACGCCGGTCAGGTGCTTGGCGGCGACCAGGACTTCGGGCGCGCCGCAGACCCGCTCGGCGATTTTCGAGCTGACCAGGATGCGATGCTGCTGCGAGACGTAAAGGTCGCGGCCGGGCAGGCCGGCACCCAGCGCACCGGCGCGGATGCGCACCGGGCGCAGCGTCTCGAAAGCCTGCAGCAGCGCGCTGTCGACGTGCTTCGAGCCGATCCAGCGCAGCGGTTGCGGACCGTGGTCGCGGGTGACGACCATGTCGCCGGCGCGCAGATCCTCGACCGGGACAGGTCCGCGCTCGGTCAGGATCAGGGTGCCATGGCGGAAGCAGACGAAAGCCGGCGCATCCTCGAGCCCGTAGCGCGTGGTGTCGAGGGCGTTGAAATCGCTGGTCACATAGTCGGTAATGGTGATCGACTGGATGGCCTTGCTGGTGACGCCGTCGATCTCGGCCTGCGAGGCCGAGGCGGGCGGCGGCACCAGAACCAGGTTGCCGTCGGTATCCTGCAGGACGCGCAGCTGCACATCGCTGGCGCCGGTGCCGTCCATATAGGTCACGGTGCCGCGATAGATGATCCCGGAATCGGCATAATGCTGCGCGCCATCATGGATGCCGTATTCGTTCGAGGGCGGGCCACGGCGGCCGTCGAAGGAAATGCGGCCGTCGTCGTTGCCGTCATGCAGCGTTACGGGGGTGATCGCCTGGGCCAGCGGGGCATCTTCGCTTCCGAAGGTAGTGCCGACCAGATCGCCGGCATTTTCGGCGCCGATATAGCGCTCGTTCGGATCCAGATCGCTGGCTTGACCAAGATAGATGACACGGATCGACGTCTCTGTCGGCATGGCAGACCCTAATCATTAACAGGCCCCACAAAATGAGGGCACAAGGACATATTGAACCATCGCGCCATGCCGGATCGGCAACCGATCACCGCATGGATGAGACGGACCGGAGGAACGGCCCCCCGCGTCTCACCCCATCAGTTAAAGGATGAATCGACCTTTATTAACCTGTCGAAATGGACAGGTTTTCGCGGTTCCGCGCCGCGCGCCGCCGCGACTTCAAGGCTTTGCGCCCGATCGCGGGATGCGGGTGCGGGAAGGGCGGCGCTCGTGATGCAAGGTCACCAGCGCCGCCCGCTCAAAGCCGGTCGCGCCAGCGATTGACCAGCGGATAGCGCCGGTCCAGCCAGAAGGCCTTGGTCGAGATGCGCGGCCCCGGCGCGGCCTGGTACCGCTTCCACTCGCTGCCATAAAGCAGGGTCTCGACCTTCTTGACCGTCTCGGGCTCGAAGCCCTGCGCGACCAGGTCCTTCAGCGCCAGATCCTTCTCGACCAGCCCCTCCAGGATCGCATCCAGAACCTCATAGGGCGGCAGGCTGTCCTGGTCCTTCTGGTTCGGGCGCAGCTCGGCCGAGGGCGGCTTCGAGATGATCTGCGGCGGGATCACCTCGCCTGCGCGGCCCAGCATCCAGTCGCGATGGTTCCGGTTGCGCCAGCGGCAGGTCTCGAACACGCGGGTCTTGTAAAGATCCTTGATCGGGTTGTAGCCGCCGGCCATGTCGCCATAGATCGTGGCATAGCCGACCGCGACCTCGGACTTGTTGCCGGTGGTCAGAAGCAATTCGCCGAACTTGTTCGACAGCGCCATCAGCATCACGCCGCGCAGCCGGGACTGGATGTTTTCCTCGGTCGCGTCGGGCTTCGTGCCCGCCATCAGATGCGCCAGGGCATCGCCGACCGCGTCGCGGGCGCCCTCGATATGCACGGTGTCCAGCCGCGTGCCCAGCCGTCCGGCGCAATCGGCGGCATCGTCCAGGCTGGCCTGCGAGGTGTATTCGCTGGGCAGCATCACGCAGCGCACGTTTTCCGGGCCGATGGCGTCGCTGGCGATGGTGGCGACCAGCGCCGAATCGATGCCGCCCGACAGGCCCAGAACCGCCTTGCGGAACCCGGACTTGCGCATGTAGTCGCGCAGCCCCGTCATCATGGCGTGGTAGTCCTGTTCCCATTCGTCGGGCTGGGGGTCCATCCGGCCCGGCACCGCCCGCCAGCCGGCAGGGGTGCGGGCGAAATCGACATGCGCCAGCATCTCGTCGAAGGGGGCCAGCTGCACGACCTTGACCGCGCCGCCATCCTCGCCCGGGTTCAGCACGAAGCTTGCGCCGTCATAGATCTGGTCGTCCTGCCCGCCGACCGAGTTCAGGTAGATCAGCGGCAGCCCGGTCTCGACCACGCGGGCGACCATATGGCCCATGCGCAGGTCCAGCTTGTTGCGGTGATAGGGGCTGCCGTTCGGGACCAGCAGGATTTCGGCCCCGGTCTCGGCCAGGGTCTCGCAGACCTCTGGCCACCAGGCATCCTCGCAGATCGGGCTGCCGATGCGCAGCTCGTCCAGGCTGTAGGGCCCGGAAATCGGCCCGACATTGAACAGCCGCCATTCGTCGAACAGCTGCTTGTGCGGCAATTCGTGCTTGAGCACCCGCGCCACCACCTTGCCGCCCCTGAGGATCCAAAAGGCGTTGTAAAGCCTGTCCTCCTCGGCATAGGGGCCGCCGATGCCGATGGCGGGGCCGTCCACGCAGTCCCGCGCCAGATCGACGATATGGGCCATGGCTTCCTGCGTGAAGCCGGGCTTCAGCACCAGGTCCTGGGTCTGGTAGCCGGTAATGAACATCTCGGGCAAGGCCAGCAGGTTCGCGCCGGCCTCGCGCGCCTTGGTCCAGGCTTCGCGCGCCTTGGCGGCATTGCCGGGCAGGTCGCCCACGGTCGGGTTCAGCTGTCCAAGGGTGATGCGGAACGTGTCGGTCATGGCGCTTCCTTTACCCGGGTCTCGCCCCGTTGATAGGTCAGCGGGCGGCAAAGGAAAAGTCGGGCTTTGCGCCCGCGCGCCGCTTGCGATAAACCGATGCCGAAAGCGGCAAAGAGGCGGAGTGCAGCATCCATGAAGGCAGCCCTTGTCGCCTGCGCGGTGATCCTGGCCGGCGCGGGCATGGCCGGCGCCCAGGCGGTCATCACCAAGCAATATGATGACGGCGGCGTCTACGAGGGCACCTTCCGCAACGGCAAGCAGCACGGGCGCGGCACCTATCGCCTGCCCTCGGGCTACGAATATACCGGCGACTGGGTCGAGGGCGAGATCCTGGGCCAGGGCGTGGCGAAATTCCCCAACGGCTCGGTCTACGAGGGGGCCTTCGCCAAGGGCAAGCCGCATGGCAAGGGCAAGATCACCTATGCCGATGGCGGCAGCTACGAGGGCGACTGGCTGGACGGCCAGATCACCGGCCAGGGCGTGGCGCATTACGCCAACGGCTCGGTCTACGAGGGCGGCTTCCTGAACGCGCTGCATGACGGCAAGGGGGTGCTGACCCAGCCGAACGGCTATCGCTACGAGGGCGACTGGAAGGCCGGCGTCAAGGAAGGCTTCGGCAAGATCACCTATCCCGACGGCGCCAGCTATGAAGGCGAGATGAAGGCGAACCAGCGTTCCGGCCAAGGCAAGCTGACCATGGCGGACGGGCTGAAATACGAAGGCGGCTGGTCGGCCGGGCAGATGGCCGGGCAGGGCAAGCTGACCCAACCCTCGGGCGACAGCTACGAGGGCCGCTTCGCCAATGGCAAGCGCGAGGGCAAGGGCGTCGCCGCCTATGCCAATGGCGACCGCTACGAGGGCGATTTCCGCGCCGACAAGCGCTGGGGCGTGGGCACCTTCACCGGCACCGACGGCTATGTCTATACCGGCGACTGGGTCGAGGGTCGGATGGAGGGGCTGGGCCGCATCACCTATCCCGACGGCTCGGTCTATGAAGGCGCGCTGAAGAACGACCTGCCGCATGGGCGCGGGCTGATCACCTATCCGGACGGGGCCAGCTATGACGGCGACTGGGTCGCGGGCGTGATCGAGGGGCAGGGCGTCGCCAAATACGCCAACGGCCTGGTCTACGAGGGCGGCTTCAAGCGCGGCCGCAACGAGGGGCAGGGCCGCATGACCTATCCCGACGGTTATGTCTATAACGGCGCCTGGCGCGACGGGCAGCGGCACGGGCAGGGACAGGCGACCTATCCGGACGGGACCACCTATGACGGTTCCTTCGTGAACGGGCTGCGCCACGGCAAGGGCCGGCTGATCGCGCCGGACGGCTTCCGCTATGAGGGGATGTGGAAAGAAGGCGAGATCGACGGCGAGGGCGTGGCCACCTATGCCAATGGCGACGTCTACACCGGCCATTTCGTCATGGGCAAGCGCCAGGGCGCCGGCGTGATGCGCTATGCGACAGGCGAGGTGGCCTCGGGCGAATGGGAGGACAACCGGCTGGCCGTGCCGACCGAGGGGGCGGCCCCAGAAGGCACGACGCCCGAGGGCGCGGTGCCGGAGGAGCCCGAGGGGACCTTGGAGCAGTAGGTCGAAGCAGCCGCACCCGGCGTCCGCGCGCTGGCCCGCGCCGGATGCGGTCTATGGCCTGGGGTCGGACTGGACGGCCGTATCGCCCGCGACGGTCGGGGGGGCGCATTTCCCCCCGCCACGATCGGTCATCGCAGGGACGATCGAACCAGGCGCGGTTTTTCAGCGCCGGATTGTCGAAGTTCCGCCATGCACAGGGCGGCAGGAACAGGAATTTTTGGCCATCGAGCAGCAACGAGGGACCAAGAATTGCGGTGTAGTAACCGGTGCATGAGTGAAACCGTGAGCTATCCAGCTCACGGTCCGCCGCATCATAGTCTTCGCGTGGCACTTTGGCGTTCGTCTGGCTGTCGTAAATGCCGGAATCGCCGCGTTTGTAGGTCATGTTGACAAATGGCGAAGCCAGAGCCTGATGCAGGCGATGTCGATGAAGCCGAGGAAACTGTCTGCGGTTTTGTCGTA
>NZ_JAEHFP010000157.1 GCF_016446475.1 Paracoccus binzhouensis
CAGTTCCGCCAGCCCCAGCCCGGCGCTGCCGCCCCTGCCGACCAGCGACAGCAGCGACAGCGCCCGCGCCACCGCCTGCGCGCCGCCGCCGGCGGGCTCGGGGGCGGGTGCGGCAAGGGACGGGGCGGGCGTGTCGGTCATCTCAGACCAGCTTCCGGCCGATGGCGGTTTCCAGGATCTCCCAGGCCTCGTCGCCATAGGTCTTCTTCCACTCGGCATAGAAGCCCGCTTCGCGCAGCTTGTCCGCGAAGGGCTGCGGGTCGACGTCGTTGAAGACGAAGCCCTGACCCTCCAGGTCGCCGCGCAGCGAGGCGTTCAGCGCCATCACGTCGGCGCGCTGCTTTTCGGCGCCGGCGTTGAAATGCTTGGCGACGATCTGCTGCGCATCCTCGGGCAGGGCGCCCCAGGCGCGGCGGTTGCCCAGAAGCCAGAACCCGTCCCACATGTGGTTGGTCATGGACAGGTATTTCTGCACCTCCCACAGCTTGGCGACCTTCATGATGGCCAGCGGGTTTTCCTGGCCGTCGACGATGCCGGTCTGCAGCGCGGTATAGACCTCGGCGAAGTTGATCGAGGCCGGCGCCGCGCCGAAGGCCGAGAAGAGCGAGGTCCAGAGCGGGCTGACCGGCACGCGGATCTTGAAGCCCTCGAAATCGGCGGGCGTGGTGATCGGCTTGGTCGAGGTGGTGGTCTGGCGGAAGCCGTTGTCCCAGATCTTCTCCATCACCACCAGGCCGGCGGCCTCGATCTGCGCGCGCTCATAGGCGCCCAGCTCGCCGTCCATCGCCTTCCAGACCGTGTCGTAATCGGGGAAGGCGAAGCCCACGCCGTTGATCGAGGCGTTGGGGACCAGCGTCGACAGGATGATCGGCGACAGCTGGAAGAACTCGACCCCGCCCGAGCGCAGCTGGCCCAGCACGTCCGTATCCGCGCCCAGCTGGTTCGAGGGGAAGATCTGGATGTCCACCGCGCCCGAGGTTTCTTCCAGGATCGCCTTGACCGCCTCGGCCAGCCGGACGTTGCTGGGATGCTCGAGCGGCTGGTTGTTGGCGATCTTGTAGCTGAATTCGGCGGCGCGGGCGGCGCCCGGCCGGATGAAGGGCGCGGCCAGCGCCCCTGCGGCGGCCCCGATCAGGACGCTGCGGCGGGTGATTGTCATGTTTTCCTCCTCCCCGAGATTGTTGAAGTCAAAGCAAGGCGGTCGAGAACCAAGGCACGGCGGCGATGGCCAGCAAGCCGACCAGCAGCGCCGCCAGATAGGGCCAGATGCGGCGCATCACCTGGTCGGCGGGCACGTTGGCGATCTTGCAGGCGATGTAGAAGCCGATGCCGATGGGCGGCGCCATCAGCCCGATGTTCATCGCCGTGACGATGACCATGGCGTAATGGATGTCGTGGATGCCGAGGCCGCGGGCGATCGGAAACATGATCGGCGCCAGCAGCACGATGGCCGGCAGTCCCTCCAGCACGCAGCCGAGCACCAGGAAGATCACGATGCTGGCCAGCATGAACACCGCCCAGCCGCCCGGCAGGCCGGTGACCACGGCCATCAGGTCGCGGGCGAAGCCGGATTGCGTCAGCGCCCAGGCCATCGCGGACGCCGCGCCCAGGATCAGCAGGATCGCGCCGGACATGGCGGCGGTCTCGACCAGCATGGTGCCCAGTTTGCGGATCGGGATGCCGCCGTAAAGCACGACGCCGATGATGAAGGCATAGACCACGGCGATGGCCGAGACCTCGGTCGCGGTGGCGACGCCGCCGCCGACCAGGCTGCGGATCATGAAGGGCAGCACCAGCGCCGGCGCCGCGATCAGCGCGGTCCTGCCGATCAGCGGCAGGGTGGCGCGGGTGACGCCGGCCATGTCTTCCTTGCGGGCCTTCCAGCGCGCCAGCACTGCCAGCACCGACAGCAGCACCATGGCGATGGCGAAGCCCGAGGTGAACAGCCCGGCGATGGACACCCCCGCGACCGAGCCCAGCACGATCAGCACGATCGAGGGCGGCACGGTATCGGCCATCGCTGCCCCGGTCGCCAGCAGCGCCGTCATCTCGGGCGCGGAATGGCCGCGTCGGCGCATTTCGGGAAACAGCGCCGGGGCCACCGTCGCCATGTCCGAGACCTTGGAGCCGGAAATCCCCGAGACCAGGAACATCGAGCCCAGCAGCACATAGCTCATCCCCGCCTTCACATGGCCCAGCAGCGAAGCGAGGAAATTGACGATGGCCTTGCCCATGCCCGTCGCGTCGAGGATACAGCCCAGCAGCACGAAGACCGGCACCGACAGCAGGATCAGCGACGACATGCCCTCGTCGATGCGGCCCATCATCACGAAGATCGGCGCATGGCTGGCAAAGGTCAGATAGGCCAGCGTCCCCAGCGCGAAGCAGAAGGCGATGGGCACGCCGCCGCACAGCAGCACCGCCACCAGCAAGCCCAGCCAGATCGGCAGGTTCCAGTTGCCGATGGACAGAAGCGCCGGCCGCGCGAACCACAGCAGCGCGACCAGGGCGCCGGCCACGACCAGCGTGCCGGCGATGATCCGCCATTCGCGCGTGCGCAGCACCGAGAGCAGCGACAGCGCTGCCATCAGCCCGATTCCCGCCGGAAGGGCCGAGGCGCGCCAGGACATCGGCAGGCCAAGCGCGGGCGAGGTCACGTAGCTTTCTTCCCAGGCGTATTCGACCGCCACCGGCAGCAGGCGCAGCAGCAGCGCGCAGACCAGCACCTGCCCCGCCACTTCCACCACGCGGGCCAGCCGTTCGGGCAGCAGCGGCAGGAACACGGTCAGCTTCATGTGCTCGTGCCGGTCGACGGCCAGCGCCGCGCCCAGCATCGCCATCCAGATGAAGCTGATCGAGGCGACCTCGTCACCCCAGATTAAAGGCTTGGCCAGCACGTAGCGGAAGAACACATTCGCCAGCACCGCGACCATCATCACCACCAGCAGCCCGGCGGCGGCGATCTCGACCGGGCGCATCCAGGGCTCGGCGCGCTTCGGCTCGGCCATCGCCTCGATGCCGCCAAGCGCCAGCTCGCCCTCCGGCGAAGTGTCGGTGAGTTGCATTGTCTTCCTCCCTCGACGGCGGGTTCTCCCCTTCCCCTGCCGGAAATCCACGATATGGACTGTCCGACGGCCGTTTCCTTGCGGATTTCGGCGAAGTTTCCGCCAGATTGCAAGGAGTAAATTCCACATCATGCCAATTTCGGCAGCAAGTGGCCAGGCGCCAGGCATTTCGGTTTCACATCATGGAATTGATGGATTGTCCCGGGACCGCCGCGCCCGTCCCGCCCGCGCCCCGGGATAGAACGATCTTCCCCGGTACCGGCCAAATTTGGAACGGAAAAACCCGACTAACATGATAGATATTTACTGGAAGGAGAAAAGACCATGATTCGCACCCTGCTTCTCCCCGGTCTCGACGGGTCCCCGGCGCCGCATTGGCAACATTGGTGGGCGCAGTCCGATCCGAACGCGGTGATCGTCGAACAGGCCTCGTGGTCGCGGCCCTGCCCGGACCAATGGTTGACCGAGATCGCCGGCGCCCTGCTGCTGCATCCCGGCGCGGTGCTGGTCGGGCATTCGCTCGGCGCCGTCGCCGCGGTGAAGCTGCTGCTGCAATGGCCGCAGCTGAAGGTCGGCGGGGCGCTGCTGGTGGCGCCGGCCGAGCCCAGCCGCGATCCCCGCACCGCCGTCTTCGGCCGGATCCCCGAGGCGCCCCTGCCGGTGCCGACCATCGTGGTGGCCAGCCGCAACGACAGCTGGATGGGTTACGACCGCGCCCGCGACCTGGCCCGCGCCTGGCGGGCCTCCTTCGTCGACCTGGGTCATGCCGGCCATATCAACGTCGCCGCCGGCTATGGTCCCTGGCCGCAGGGCCGGCTGCTGCGCGCCCTGCTGCCCGAGGTCGCGGCCGAGCCCATGGCCCAGCGGCTGCCGCCGCGCCCGGCGCCGCGCCCCTGGCTGGAACAGCCGGCGCTGTGATCCCGCACGCATGACCGAAAGCGAAAGGACCGACCGATGTATTGCTTTGCCCATGACCCGGGTTTCATCGCCTTTCTTCCGCAGGAGGACGAAACCCCGCCCGATCGCGAGGACAGCCGGCTGGGACAGGCGCTGGCCATCTTCTGGACCCTGGCCTTCCTTGGCATGATGGTGCTGTGATGGACGGCCAGTTTCCGCAGGACGGTTGTCGTCACATCATCATCATCGGCGGCGGCGCCACCGGGGTGCTGGCCGCCGCGCATCTGCTGCGCGACAACCCATTCCTGCGCATCAGCATGATCGAGAAGTCGCAGACCCTGGGTTGCGGCATCGCCTATGCGACCGACAACCCGAACCACCTGCTGAACACCCGCGTTCACAACATGAGCGCCTTTCCCGACGATCCCGAGCATTTCCTGCGCTGGCTGCACCGTACGGGCGAGGCGCCGTCGGCCACGCCCGACTGCTTCATCGGCCGCACCACCTATGGCCGTTACCTGGAAAGCCTGCTTTCGGCCTGGGGCGGGGACCGGCTGACCTGCCATCGCCAGGAATGCCTGCGCGTGGAGGAAAGCCCCGGCGGCGTGCGCGCCCATCTGGACGACGGCAGCGCGATCATGGGCCATCTCGCCATCCTCGCCACCGGCCATGCGGTGCCGCAGCATCCGTCGCAGGGCATGCGCGGCGGCTGGGACTTCACCCCGCCTCGCGATCCCGAGGCCGAGGTGGCGATCATCGGCACCGGCCTGTCGATGGTGGACCATGTCGTCTCGCTGCTGGGCCGTGGCCATCGCGGCCGCATCACCTGCCTGTCGCGGCGCGGGCTGCTGCCGCGCCCCCATGCCGCCGGCCAGGCGCTGGCCATCGCGCGCGAGGAGATCCCGCTGGGACTGCCGGTCAGCCGCCTGTTGCTGTGGCTGCGCGCCCGTATCCGCCGGGCCGAGGCCCGGGGGCGGGACTGGCGCGACGTTCTGGACGGGCTGCGTCCGCATGTCAGCGCGATCTGGCGCAGCTGGGACGAGGACAGCCGGCGCCGCTTCCTGCGCCATGCCGCCTCGTGGTGGGAGGTGCACCGGCACCGCATGCCGCCGCAATCCGCCGCGCTGATCGCCGCGGCCGAGGCGCGCGGCCAGCTGCAGTTGCTCAAGGCCCGGTTTCAGCGCCTGGACGGCGAGGGCCTGCATCTGCGTACGCCCGAGGGCCCGCTGCTGCTGCCGGCCGATCACGTCATCGACTGCCGCGGCATCCGTCGCGACCCGGAGACGGACAGCGCGCCGGTGGTGCTGGACCTGATCGCGACCGGGCAGGGGCGTCTGGATCCCTTGCGGCTTGGCCTCGACACCACCGAGGACGCGCGGCTGATCGCCCGCGACGGCCGGGTGTCGCGGCGGCTGTTCGCCATCGGCCCCTGCGCCCGCGCCGCGCTGTGGGAGATCACCGCCATCCCCGACATCCGCCTGCAATGCGCCCGGCTGGCCGGATCGCTCGGGCGGCTTCCGGAAGCCCTGCACTGACGCCTGCGCCTGCCGGCGCCGGCGGCGCTAGCCGAGCCAGGCGTGGAAGCGCCGCTCGCCTTCGGGGGTGAAGCGGATCACGCGCGAGCCGGGCAGCCGCCGCGCCCAGGCCAGCGCCAGCAGCCGGTCGAGAATCGCCTTGCCCAGCAGCCCGGCCAGGTGATGCCGCCGCATGCTCCAGTCCAGGCAGGTGCGGCAGAGCGGCCGGTTGCTGCGCGGCAGTGCCACGGGCGTCAGGCCGATTTCCGCCAGATGTGCCCAGCCCGGCGCGGTGACCGCCAGATCGCCCGCCAGATCGCCCATCAGCAAGCCCCGCGCCTGCATGCGCTCGTGCAGCGTCACGCCCATCTCGCCGGCCAGATGATCGTAGCAGATGCGGGCCTTGCGCAGCGCCGGCTGGCCGGGCCCGGTGCGCGGCGGCGCCGGTGCGGCATCGCCGGAAAACACCATCAGCGCCTCGAGCAGGGCGGCGACATGCGGGCCGGCCAGCCGGAAATAGCGGTGCCGCCCCTGCGCCTCGACCGCCAGCGCCCCGCCATCGGCCAGCTTGGCCAGATGGCTGCTGGCCGTCTGCCGGGTGATGCCGGCCGCCAGGGCCAGCTCGGTTGCGGTCAGGGCGCGGCCGTCCATCAGCGCCAGCAGCATGGCGCTGCGGGCCGGGTCCGCGACCAGCGCGGCGATGCGGGCGATGTCCGGGCCTTCCGTCATGCTTCGATGCTAGCCGAAGCATGACCGCCCGCCAATCGGCTATCCGAAGGCCAGTCACCGAAAGGAGCGAACATGACCACCTGCGTCATCACCTATGACATCGACCCGAACCGGCCCGGGCTGTTCGCCGAATACGCCCGCAACCGGGGGCACTGCGGGGCGGACCTGATCGGCTATTTCGCCCGCACGAGGGTTCGGCCACCACCGCCCATGGCATCTATTCGCTGCCCTCCCTGGCGGAATACGAGGCCTATCGGGCCCGGCTGGCGGCCGATCCGCTGAGGCGCGAGAATTACGATTTCGCCCGCCGCGAATCCTTCATCCGCCGCGAGACCCGGCTGTTCGTCAGGCTGGCATCCGCCCCGCATGGGACGGGCGGATGATCGTCCGGGCCCGGCGGCTTTCGCAGCACCGGCATTCCGACACCGGGCGGCTTCGCCCGCGGGGCGATCTTTCGGGGCGGGAGGAGCGGGGCAGAGCGTCGCTATCCGGTCGGCGCGGCGTCTCGGGGCGGCGGGGATTCGGCCGCCCGCAGCCGGTCGCGCAGGCGTTCCAGCGTCTCGCGCAGCGGCGAGCGCGCCGGCAGGGCGGCGAGCGCCAGGGTCAGGTCCGGGGCAAGGGAGTCCGCAGCGTCGCCGGACAGGGTGCCGGATAACGTGCTGGACAGGGCGGCGGGATCGCCGGTGACCACCGCGCCGACCAGGGCCAGCAGCGGCTCGGGCCGGCCCGGCATGTCCATCCGCGCCGAAAGCTGCCGGAAATCGTCCTCCAGCGCCTTGGGCGGGTGGGTCAGAAGCGCCTGGACCAGCAGGTGCTGCAGCCGCAGCCGGTCGGTCTCGGCCCGGCCGGGCCGGCCGGATTGCGCCGCATCCGCCAGCGTCAGCGCCCGGTCCAGCGCCGCTTCCTGCCGCCGCAGCGCCTCTTGCCGGGTCTTGGCGGTGCCGGCCAGGATGGCGCGCCGGCGGTGCAGATCGGCCAGCAGGACATGCCGGCGCAGGCTGTCGCCGCAGCTTGTGTTCAGCGATTCCAGCAGGGCAACGGCGGTCTGCAGCCGGCCCGCGTCGCCGCGGCTCAGCAGCGGCGCCGATTCCTGCAGCGCGGTCAGCGGCAGGGTCGGGACCTCGGCGCCGGCGGCCCGGCCATAGCATTCCGCGGCCAGCTCCAGCTGCCCGCAGGCGGCATGGGCATCGCCCAGGGCGGCCGCCAGGTCCGAGCAGCCCTGCCAGCCGTTCTCGCGGATCCGGGCGCCCAGCACCGACAGATGCGCGATCACCGCGTCGCGGCCCAGGATGTCCAGCCGCGAGCCATAGGCCCGCACCTCGGCCAACGCCTCGGCCGGTGAGGCGGGGTCGCTTTGCGGCAGCCGGCGCTCTGGCCGGGCGTCGATCAGGCCGAAGCCGGGATGGCCGTAGCATTGATAGGCGCCCCAGGTATTGTCCAGCGAGCCCATGGCGGCGCTGGCGGCATGGGTGGCGCTGCGCGCCTGCCGCACCGCGGTGCCGAAATCCGCCCCGGCGCAAAGCTCGGTGAACAGGCCCTGGGCGAAGCGCATGGCCGCATCGTCCTGGACCGCCCAGCCGCAGGCCACCACCGCCGGGCAGCCACGCTCGATCAGTTCCACCGCCAGGCTCGAGGCGAAGCCGGGCCGGTCCTGGCGCAGCGCGCCCGAGAAGGGGCCGTCGGCCGAGATCCGGCCCAGGTGGCAGCAGTTCAGGAACACCAGGTCCGGCGGTTCGGGCAGTTGCGCCAGCAGCGGCGCCTCGAGCACGTCGAGCGGCGGCGCGCCCAGCACGATGCCGGTCATCGGCGGATCCTCCGGGCGCGGCTGCCAGCCGGCGACACCGTGGCTGGCGACATGCACCACGCTCCAGCTGCGCGAGAACAGCGCCGCGACCACCTGCGCCGGGCTCGCGGCATCGCCGATCAGCCGGGTGACGGCGAAGCCGCTCTCCTCCAGCAGGCTTGCCACCGCCGCGGCCTCCTGCTGGGCGCCGGGCAGCGGGCTGAGCGGGCTGCCGCCGCCGCGCGGATCGCCGATCACCAGCGCCGTGCGCCGGCCGCCGCGCCG
>NZ_JAEHFP010000158.1 GCF_016446475.1 Paracoccus binzhouensis
GAGGCGGGCGAGTGCGGCGACGACCCGGCGGCGATCGCGGCCCGGCTGGGCCGGCCGCTGGAGCTGGTGCTGCGCCGGCTGGGCATGCTGCGCCCCGGCCCCTGGGCGCAGGCCGGGCTGATCGTCTGCGACGGTTCCGGCGCCACGCTGTTTCGCCAGGCTGCGCCGGGCTTCGAACTGCCGCGGCCCGGCGAAGGCTGCGCGCTCTGGCCGCTGTTCGAGGCGCTGGCCCAGCCGCAGCTGCCGGTGGCGCGGCTACTGGTGACCAATGGCGGACTGCGCTTCGCCTCCTGGGCGGTGGCCGAGCGGCTGCTGCCCATGGGCTTCGACGGCCCGGCGCTGAGCCGGGCGCAGATGCTGGTCCGCCTCGCCGGCCCGCAGGACAACCGCCCGCCGCTGGGCGTCGGGCCCGCCTGCCGCATCTGCCCGCGCCCCGGCTGCGCCGCGCGCCATGAACCGTCGATCCTGGGGCCGGTCTGATTTTGACAAGCGCCCTGCCTGCCGCCATCATCCGCGAAAACCCCAGGGAGGCCCGCCCGTGACCGTCGATGTGCTGCTGATCGAGGACGAACCCAGCATCGCCGAGGCGGTCCGCTTCATCCTGTCGCGCGAGGGCTGGCGCTGCGAGCAATGGCCCGAGGGCAGCGGCGCCATCCAGCGCATCCGGGCGCTGGCGCCGCGGCTGCTGATCCTGGACCTGATGCTGCCCGGCCGCAGCGGCGCCGAGATCCTGGCCGACCTGCGCGGCGATCCGCAGCTGCGGGCGCTGCCGGTACTGCTGCTCAGCGCGCGCGGCCAGGCCAACCTGCCCGAGGGCGCCGACCGCACCCTGCCCAAGCCCTTTGCCAATGACGACCTGCGCACCGTGGTGCGCGAGCTGCTGGGCGCCGCATGAGGCTGCGGGCGCGGCGCCTGTTCCTGGGCCGGGACGCCTATCGCCGACGGCGGCTGGCCGACGCGACCCGGGTGGTGCCGGTGCTGTTCGCGCTTCTGGCGGTGCTGCCGCCGATCTGGCTTCCGCATCACTTCAGCTATGCCCGCGGCGCGGTCTGGCTGGCCGTCGGCTGGGCGCTGACCATCGCCGTCACCGCAGCACTGCATCGCGCGCTTGGCCGCGGCGGGGCGGAGGACGAGGATGACGCCTGAAACCCTCGGCGCCGCCTCGGTCGCCTATGTCGCGCTGATGTTCCTGCTGGCCCATGCCGCCGACCGCGCCGCCGCCGCCGGCCGCTGGCGCTGGATGGACCGGCCGGCGATCTACACGCTGTCGCTGTCGGTCTATTGCTCGGCCTGGACCTTCTACGGCGCGGTCGGCTACGCCACCCGCTCGGGGCTGGAGTTCCTGACCATCTATCTCGGCCCCGGCATCGTCTTCGCCGGCGCCTGGTGGGGGTTGCGGCGGCTGGTGCGCGTGGCGCGGCTGCACCGCATCACCTCGATCGCCGACCTGATCTCCAGCCGCTTCGGCAAGTCGGCCGGGCTGGCGGCGCTGGTGACGCTGATCGGCGTGGTGGCGGCGACACCCTATATCGCGCTGCAATTGCAATCGGTCTCGATGGCGCTGTCGGCCTTCGCCAGCGACCAGCACGCCCTGCCCCGCAATGTCGCACTGTGGGTGGCGGTGGGGCTCGCGGCCTTCGCCATCCTGTTCGGCACCCGCAACCTTGCCGCGGACGAGCGCCATCACGGCGTCGTCATGGCCATCGCGGTCGAGGCGGTGGTCAAGCTTGCCGCCTTCATCGCGGTCGGGACCTATGTGCTCTGGGGCATCGCCGAGGGGCCGGGCGACGTGCTGGCCCGCATCGACCGCATGGCGATCTCGGCCGGGGGCGAGGGCTGGCTGATCCGTCCCGAGCGCTGGTTCGCGCTGATCATGCTGTCGGGGGCGGCGGTGATGGTGCTGCCGCGCATGTTCCACGTCCTGGTGGTCGAGGCCAGCGACGAGGACCGGCTGCGCCAGGCCGGCTGGGCCTTCCCCGCCTATCTGGCCGCCATGTCCTTCCTGGTCCTGCCCATCGCCGTGGTCGGGGCGGACATGCTGCCAAAGGGCTCGAATCCCGACCTTTACGTCCTGGCCCTGCCCCTGTCGCAGGGGCGCGAGGCGCTGGCGATGCTGGTATTCCTGGGCGGGTTTTCCTCGGCCATGTCCATGGTCGTGGTCAGCGCCATCGCGCTCTCGACGATGATGGCCAACCACTGGCTGGTGCCGCTGTGGCTGTGGCTGCGCCAGGCGGCGCTGTCCGAGCCGGCCCAGGCGCCCGAGGATCTGGGCGCGCTGATGCTGAACGCCCGCCGCCTGGCCATCGTCGCGGTGATCGGCGCCGGCTGGTTCTATCATCACATGTCGGGCGGCACCTCGGCGCTGGCAGCGATGGGAACCGTGGCCTTTTCCGGCATGGCGCAGGTGCTGCCGGCGATGATCGCCGGGCTGCTCTGGCGCGGCGCCACCCGCCGCGGCGCCATCGCCGGCATCCTCGCCGGCGCCGGGATCTGGAGCGGGATGATCTTCCTGCCCTCGCTGGGCCTGGTTCCGCAACCGGCCCTGCCGGCCGAGATCGATCCCTTCGCCGGCGCGGTGCTGCTGGCCCTGTCGGTCAACCTGCTGCTGTTGATCCTCGTTTCGCTGCTGGATTTCCCGGACCCGGCCGAGCGGCTGCAGGCCCTGTCCTTCGTCCATGCCATCGCCCCCGACGCCACGCCGAAAAAGGCCGCACCGGCAGTGCAGGCCGAGGCGCTGCTGACGCTGGCCGGGCGCATCTGGGGCGGCGAGACCGCGCTGGAGATGTTCCGCCGGGCCGCCGAGGACCAGGGCAAGACCGGCTATCTGCCCGAGCTGACCCCGCGGCTGCTGGCGGATTTCGAGCGCCGGCTGGCCGGTACCGTCGGCGCCGCCACCGCCTCGGCGCTGATGACCCGGGTCGGCGGGCGCGGCGGGGTCACGGTCGCCGACCTGATGGCGGTGGCCGGCGAGGCCAGCCGCGCCCGCGAGGCCAACCGCCGGCTCGAGAACACCTCGGCAGAACTGGCAAGAACGGCGGCCATGCTGCGGGAAAGCAACGAGAAACTGACCGCGATCTCGGCGCAGAAGGATGCCTTCCTGGGCCAGATCAGCCACGAGCTGCGCACGCCCATGACCTCGATCCGCGCCTTTTCCGAGATCCTGATGGAGCCGGACCTGCCCGCCGAGGACCGCGCCCGCTTCGCCGGCATCATCCATGACGAGGCCGGGCGCATGACCCGGCTGCTGGACGACCTGCTGGACATCTCGGTGCTCGAGGCCGGCAAGGCGCGGCTCAAGCCCGAAGTCTTCAATCTGCACGACCTGATCGAGCGGGCGCTGGTCTCGGCCGGCGCCACCGCCGGGGGGCGGGATTTCGCGATTCGCCGCAATGCCATCGCCGAGCATCTGCCGGTGATCACCGATCCCGACCGGCTGCTGCAGGTGCTGATCAACGTGATCGCCAACGCCCGCAAATATTGCGATGCCGAGACGCCGGTCATCCGCATCGAGACCCGCCGCACGCCCGAGGGCGGCACCGAGATCGACATCGGCGACAATGGCTCGGGCATCGGCGCGGAAAGCCGGGCGCTGATCTTCGAGAAATTCGCCCGGCTGAACGATCCGGCCCGTGCCGGCGGCGCCGGGCTGGGCCTGGCGATCTGCAAGGAAATCATGGAGTTCCTGGGCGGATCCATCGCCTATCTGCCCGGCCAGGGCGGCGCCTGCTTCCGCATCGCGCTGCCGCCGCGCCCCCGGCGTCGGGCGGATAATGATGAAAATGCCCGGGGTTAAATCTTTTCGCAACCAGTCCATGCCATGCTGCGCCAGAGAAGGTATTGATTCGGTCTGGTATGGATAACGCAGCAACGGCCCCGACGGCCGGCACCGATATCGGCGGGACGGAACCGGGCGCAGCCCCGGTCCTGCGCCGCTGGATCGCCGCCAGGGAAAGGGCGCGGGCGCTGCCGGATGCCGCCGGCAGCCGCGCCGCGCCGGAATTCCGCATCGAACGCGCGGTGGCCATCGCGCTTGGCCGCGCCGCCGAAAAGCAAGCCCGGCTGCCAGTCTTCGTGGAAAAGGTCGAGCTGGCCGGCATGGCCGCGTCGGAACTGCCGGAATTCCTGCCCGAACGGGCGCTGCTCGCCATTGTCGAAGGCCGGCGGGACGCCATCGGCGTGGTGGCGATCTGCCCCGCCCTGCTGGCCTCGCTGATCGAGATGCAGGCCATCGGCCGGGTCACCGCGCGCCCGGCGCAGCCGCGCAAGCCCACCCGCACCGACGCCACCATCGCGGCGGATTTCGTGAACGCGCTGCTGGCCGAGCTGGCGCGGGAATGTGCCGGGGGCGAGGGGATGCCGGATTTCGGCGCCTTCCGCTATGCCACCTATATGGACGATCCACGGCCGCTGACCCTGATGCTGGAAGACGGGGACATGTCGCGCCTGACCCTGCGCTTTCGCATCGGCCCGGGCAGCCAGCGCGACGCGGTGCTGATGATCGCGCTTCCGGCCGAGGCGGGAAGCAGGCTGCCCCATGCCGACGGCGCCGGGGGGAACGCGGCGAAGCTGCCGGCCGCCCCGGCCGCAGCCGCCCCGCCCTCGCTGGCCGGAATCGTGCAAGAGGCGCCGATCCGGCTGACCGGGATCCTGTGCCGCCGCAAGGTCAGCCTGCAGCAGCTGCGCAATCTCGGGCCCGGCTCGCTGATCCCGCTGCCGCAGAACGTGCTGGACGAAGCGCGCATGGAAACCCCGCTCGGACAGCTTCTGGCCCGCGGCCGGCTGGGCGAGGCGGACGGTTTCCACGCCATTCGCCTGCGCGACCTGGCCCGGGAAGCGGCGCCCGCGCCGGGGCTCGGGCAAGTCGCCTGGGGAACGGACAGCCTTGCGCTTCCCGGTCAGCCGGCGATCCCGGCGGCAGAGCTCATGGCGGCCCCGCCCGAACCGCCGATCGCGGATTACCACCATCCCGACGCCTTCCGCCCGGACGGGCCGGATCCGGCCGCGCCATCGCTGCGCGCCGCCGGCTGAGGCAACCGCGGCGACACAGGGGCACTCTTCGGAGGGACATGCCTGAACCATGCAACTTTTACGCGACTTTCCCCGGTTTCGCGCCGCGGGGCGGCATCCCAGGCCGCAGCCGGTCCAGATTCCCCTTGAAAAATGCGCCGTTCGGACGCATGTAGCTTGCGCCCGCCAAGGCGCGGGTTACCCCCACAGGAGAAGACATGGCCAAGGAAGAAATGCTCGAATTTCCCGGCGTCGTGAAGGAACTCCTGCCCAATGCGACATTCCGGGTCGAGCTAGAGAACGGCCATGAGATCATCGCACATATGGCAGGAAAGATGCGCAAGAACCGCATCCGCGTCCTTGCCGGCGACAAGGTTCAGGTGGAGATGAACACCTATGACCTGACGAAGGGGCGGATCAATTACCGCTTCAAGTAAGCCCGCGGATACCGCTGTCCCCGGCATGGCGGCGGCGGTTTCGGCAGCGACCGCGGCGCGGCCCGGAGCCCGACCGGAGCTCGTGCTCGGCTCGGCCAGCCCGCGGCGCCTGGAATTGCTGGCCCAGATCGGCATCATCCCCGACCGCATCCTGCCGACCGAGATCGACGAGACCCCGCATCGGGGCGAAAGCCCGCGCGACTATGTCCGCCGCATCGCACGCGAAAAGGCCGAGGCCCTGCTCGGCTGCACCGATGGCGCCATCCTTTGCGCCGATACCGAGGTCGTCGTCGGCCGCCGCATCCTGGGCAAGCCGGCAGACGCGGCCGAGGCGCGGCGATTCCTGGAGCTGCTTTCGGGGCGACGGCATCGCGTGCTGACTGCGGTGGCGCTGGCCCATCAGGGCCGCCTGCGCGAGCGCCTAGTCGAAACCGCCATCCGTTTCCGCCCGCTCTCTCCCGCGCAGATCGACCGCTATCTTGTCTCGGAGGAATGGCGGGGCAAGGCCGGCGGCTATGCGATCCAGGGCCGCGCCTCGGCCTTTGCGACTTGGATGCAGGGCTCCTACAGCGCCGTCGTCGGCCTGCCCCTGGCCGAGACCGCGACCATGCTGGCCGCCGTCGGAATTCGGGAACGGATGGAATGAAGGGTCGTCAAATCGTTCTGGGCCGAGTTTTCGGCCGCGATGCCGCCGCGCTGATGCAGGACGGCCGACTCGAGGATCTGATCGTCGATCCGGCCGGGGTTACGCCGCTGGCCCCCGGCGCCATCTGCCGCGCCAAGGTCGACCGCCTGGTCAAGGGCCAGGGCGGCGTGTTCCTGCGCCTGCCCGAAGGCGCGCGCGGCTTCCTGCGCGATCGTTCCGGCCTGCGCGAGGGACAATCGCTGCTGGTCCAGATCAGCGGCTGCGCCGAGGACGGCAAGGCGATTCCCGTCTCGGCCCGGCTGAATTTCCGCGGCCGGCATGTGATCGTCACGCCCGGCATCCAGGGAGTGAACGTCTCGCGCCGCATCCGCGATGCCGCGTTGCGCGACGCGCTGGTGCGCCTGGGCGAAACCACCCTGGCGGATCAGGCCGACCCGCCCGGCATCGTCTTTCGCAGCATCTCGGCCACCGCCGCCGAGGCCGAGATCATGGCAGAGCTGCACCAGCTTCTGGATCTGGCCGGCACCGTTCTTGCCGATCGGGAGGGCGTGCCGGAGCTGCTGCTCGACGCACCGGAGCCGGCCGAGCAGGCCTGGCAGGACTGGGCCGACCCGGCGCCCGACGCGATCGAGGATCACGCCGACGCCTTCGAGACCAGCGGCGCCGAGGCGGCGGCGCGCCGGCTGCTCGACACGCGCATCGACCTGGGCGGCGGCGCCTGGGCCGAGATCGAGGCGCTGCGGGCGCTGGTCGCCATCGACGTCAATACCGGCAGCGACCATTCGCCCGCCGCCGGGCTGAAGGCCAACATCGCCCTGGCGCGCGACCTGCCGCGGCAGCTGCGCCTGCGCGGGCTGGGCGGGCAGATCGTGGTGGATTTCGCACCGATGCCCAAGCGCGACCGCGGCACGCTCGAACAGGTGCTGCGCGCCGCCTTCCGCGCCGAGACCGCCGAAACCGTGCTGATCGGCTGGACCGCCATGGGCCTTTACGAGATCAGCCGCAAGCGCGACCGCATCGCGCTGTCGCGGCTGGCCGAGCCGGAGCAGGACCGATGAAATGCCCGATCTGCGGCAAGCCCGCCTCTGACCGCTACCGCCCCTTCTGTTCGCGGCGCTGCGCCGATGTTGACCTGGCGCGGTGGTTCCGCGGCGATTACCGCATCCCGGGCGAGCCGCTGCTTCGGGAGGGCGAGGAGGAGTGAAATTTTCACTTTTGGCTCTGGACAGCGCGCCCCGGCTACCATAACAACGCGCCAGTCCGAAGCGAGACGCTGCGGGCCCGGATAGCTCAGTTGGTAGAGCAGCGGATTGAAAATCCGCGTGTCGGTGGTTCGAATCCGCCTCCGGGCACCATTATCCCCTCCCCTCGATAGTTCAGCTTCGGCTTTGACCGGCCGCGGCGACCGCCGGCTATTGCGCCACAGGAATGCCTGCAACCGTTCCAACGACAGTCCCATGCCTCGAGGCTTCCTCGAACTTCCTGCAGGATCTGGGCGGATCCGGGGCCGCAAACCACGTCCCGAGATCGACCGCCGCGCATTTCCAAGCCGACCGCTCGGCCTGACAAGGTCTATTCTCGCGCCAATCTCGGAATATTTAGACGACTCCCGCAACGCCTTTCCCAAGCCGGATCATCTGCCCCGCGGGTGGACGCGGAATATCCCGGCAGCGCTGGACAATAACAGGGTTCCGCGGAAAAGCCCTGGGACCCCCGGTATTCGAAAGCCGTTCGTTCGGAACGGGCCGGATCGCTGCAGCATTCCGTCGATTCATCCGCCACGGCATTCTCCGCGCCGCATTCCTGCATTCGCGGCCGGCCTCGGCGGCGCACCTGCACCGAAGATCGTGCCCATGCACAAGCCCAAAAATCCGCAGCCATGTGCGCCAGGACACATCCCGGCGCTGCCCGCTGCGCTAGGTTGTGTTGACAAAAAGGATTCCCCTGCGCGCCTGGCTGTGATTCAAGATCATCTCTACGTGGGAGGTGACCTTGGCACGCAA
>NZ_JAEHFP010000159.1 GCF_016446475.1 Paracoccus binzhouensis
CCTGTGGGCTGAAATGACCGCCCAACTTGCCGCATGAGACAATCAGCGAAGTTTCTGGCCAGTCAGTGAAAACAACCTGACAATGCCGCCGGACCTATCCACCACCACACGGATCTTGTCATTCTACCACACCGGTCAAGGACGGCGGGCGCGCAAGCGCGCCCTTGCAAGCGGCCCGTGCCGGGCCGTCCCTGACTCGGCGTGTCCGATGCCGGCGACCGTGCGGGGCGGCTAAAGCCTCGCATTTCCCGGTCAGAACGCTTACATTCCTGAAAGGAGATCATTCATGGCAAACGCACTGCACATCGACACCCTGAAATTCGCCCGCAAACTCACAGATGCGGGCATGGATCAGAAAGCGGCTGAAGCCATTGCCGAGGGGCTGGCCGAGGCGGATACCTCGACCCTCGCCACCAAACAGGACCTGGCCGAGTTCAAGGCCGAACTGTTTCGCCATCTCTGGATCATGGCCGCTGGCATCGTTGGCCTGACTGTCACGCTTATAAAAGTCCTGCCGGGTTGAACGGCTAAGTGGCCCCTTCGGGGGCCACTTTCATATCTCGCCCTGTTTTGTCCCTCGCAGCCGCGCGCAATGCCGGACGCTGGCAGGCGCTACGCGCCAACCAGCGGCACGCCGGCTAGGCGCGCCATGCCCCGATCCCCGACCACAATCCATTCAGGTGCGTGCCAGCCGCAACGCGGCGGTCATCGTCATTCGGATAAAACGCATAAACCGCACCTGTCATCGCCTCGTAACCACCAACCTTGTCCAGCCGCTTGCCAGCCTCATAAACACGTCTCGTGATTTCCGCCGGAATCGAATGCCGCGTTGACGGGTCCTGATACGCCCGTTCATATGCCTCATACGCCGTGCGAGCGGCCAAAAATGCAGTAAACAGATCAATATAATAATCCGTGCGGGGCGGCTCAGGTTCGGCAGTTCGTATGCCCGTCAGCAGCCACTTTGCATCACAACCCGTCGCTTCAATCGTTGCCGCGACGTGCTCGGCCTTCGGCTCTCGTGTCAGGTTGAAGTAACGATAAATCGTCGCACGACTGACACCGCAAATCGCTGCCGCGTCATCTGTAGATAGCTTGGCGGCATCAAAGGCTTGCTCCATGCGATGCCCAATAGTCTTATGGTACGGATTAGCCATTTTCGATACACCCTCGGTGAAATAAGAAACTCGATTTTTTCCAAATGGTTTTGATTTGACCCATTTGGATACTTTATTGAACCGAATGGAGAATGCAAGGCGTCTGCCCGCAAGCGGGCACCGCGTTCTAGCTTCGGCCGGCGATGCCAGCCTTCGCCCGAGCCAGACAGGGCGATGCTCCCGGCTGCGGCAGGTGCCTGTCCGTCTCGTCCCGAGCCAGCCATGCCCCCGCCGGTCCTGGTCGCCCTGCCCTGCCCGTCTCGGCCCTTACGGGTAACGCCCGCATGACGCGGGGCTTCACCTTTCCCACAATCTGCTCACGTCCCTTCGCTCTATGATGGCGCGTTCCGTTCGCAGACTGCTGACGGCCGACAGCGCCCGCTCCCGAAGTCGCGGCCTTGCGGCTGGAAAAGGTGAAGCAGGATCCAGTGGCGGCCCGCGCATGGCGCGTGCCCGGTTGATCCAGTGGCCGTTGCGGGGGATCGACCGGGCCTTGCCCGGCTCACCCCCGTCCCGACGCCTTTTCCATTCGCCTTGTCCGCCCAACAGACCTGCCCTGGCCGGTCAAGGGGCAAGCGCCGCGCGTGCCGCGCGTCGGCGTCCAGCCGGGCCGTGTTGTCGGGCTGACGCCCGCCTGCCCGCACCACCCCGGCCTACCGCCCCCATGACAGTCCCGTGCAGGCCCGTGGGTCGGGCTTCGCCCTCACCCACTCTGTTCCGCCGGAAACATGCGTTTCCGGGCAGATCAGACTGGCCGAGGCGCAGCCCATAGGCGGAGCGGGATCAACCCGCCCATCGTCGCTAGAGATAGGAACGTTCAATATGAACACTACCACCATCCTCCAATGCGGTTCCTGCCTTGACCATTACGAAACGAGGCAAGCCACACCGGGATATTGCCCGGCCTGCACCACCGCCCGCATCGCCCAAGACAATGACAGGTTCCGGGCTGTGGCGGCCTTGGGGTGCCCTTGCGACATTCCCGGTCAGGTGTTTTTCACCCCGGGCGTGACCGAGAAGGGGCCGGAGTTCCTGACGCTTTTGTGCCTCACCGTCGCCGGTTTCACCGACTTCAATGAGAACAATGACCCATGGGGCGATCATTCCTTTGGTGCGGTCGAAGTCTGCGGCACCCGCGTTTTCTGGAAGATCGACCTTTACGACGAGAAACTTGAGTTTGGGACCAGCAACCCCTTGGACCTAACGGTCACGCGCCGCGTCCTGACCATGATGCTACCGTCCGAATACTGACCAACCAAGCCCCTGCCTCACGCGGGGGCTTCAATCATTATACGGCATTGCCGTATATTTTTGTTGACCACTAGGCGGCATTGCCGTATAGTTATCCTATGCAAAGCGTAATTGTCGCGTTGCCCTTTAATCTGAGACGCGACGCGTTTGGCGACAATTTTTGCCCTTAATTGTGAGATACGGCTGTCATGGGGCCCCTGTTTCTCGCGCACCTTTGCGCGATGTGATCAACCGCGGCAAGCAATCGAGGCTCCTTCTCGAAGGCGCGCAAGAGAGCAACCCTTGCATAGTCGTCGATGCTTTTGCTGACGATGGCTGCCTTAGCCAAGGGATGAGATCGAGCGGCGGCGATTGCGGCGAGGCAGAACAGCCTAACTTCCGATCTGGGGTTCTGGACAGCGAACGACGGATCCCCGCGGAAGGTTTTGAGTGACATGGCAAAGGTGACCGCGCGCATTGCGCGCCGAAGTTGCTTGGGGCCGCGCGAGCGCGCGGCGCAGGCAAGCATCCCTGCCCCGCGGCGCGCTCGGTATATCAGTTTTCCAGATATTTGTTCCTCACGGAGTTTGCCAAGGGTCTGCACAAGTCTCGTCCCGCAAACTTGGCAGTCAAATGCCCAGGCCCGCCTCCAATGCCTGAGCGAAAGACCCTCTCTGGCGCATTGCATGCAATGCTGGAATGGCATCTGAGCCGTCAGCGAGGCTTCTCGTGGCGTCATTGCCGGAAAGGTCAAAGATCGAACAACATCTGGGTTAACCCGTGCGGCGTTGGCAATCTTCGCCGCCGCAGCCGCGTCGACGTTGAAGTCCAAGGCGGTGCCATGCGCGGTATCGATTCTGAGATGAGCCAGTAGTTCCGCATCATCACAGTAGTTGGCCGCCGCCAGCCGAGACAACCAACCTGACAACAACTCGTCTGGCAGCGGCGCGACAGTCTTGGGCAGCGGGTGCGGCTTCACACCCGGGACTTCTGGAGCCGCCGATGGGGGTTCGCATGGCGCGACCAAACCGGCGTCCATTTTGCGATTGCGTCATCGGTGATGCATTCCTCGCCTGTGATAATGGCGTCGATGGAAAGATCCTTGACCAGAGCGAAGATGCGCGAGGTCACCCCACCGGTCAGTGCCAAGACCTGCTTGAGAGATTTGACCTTCAGGTTGGACTTCTTTTCCAGTGGCATGGCAGCAATAAGGGTCTGGATCATGTCCGAGAACTCGGCATCGTCGCGCCAGTTTGGCAGATGATGTTCGTCCAGCCGTCGGGCAAGCTGGATATCACCGCGAATAGCATCGACGGCCTCGCTGACCCCAAGGCAGACCAGTGACACCTCGAGTTCATTGCTGAGATACCGCAGGACATTGAGAAATCGGCGCTGTTCGCGGTGGGTCCCGGCCAAGAGATTGTGGACCTCGTCGATCATGATCATCCGCAGGCCAAGGTCGCGCAAGAGCGCGATGACACGGACTTCGAGGGAAGCCACATTTTGAGCGCGGGCGCTAAGAGCCGTCGCCGGGGCGCCGACGGCGGCCAGGATGTGCAGGTAAAACCGCCGTTCATCAGGTGCGGGCGGCGCTTGCAACAGCAGAAGCGGTGTGCGGGTGATGCCCGACGCCGGATCGTATTCTGGTGCGTACTTGCGCGACAGGTTTCGGGCAATCATCGTCTTTCCGATCCCGGAGGCGCCATGCACAAGAAGCCCAGGCATACGGGTTTGTCGTGGCGCTTCGATCATGCCCTGCAAGCGGTCCAACACCTGTTCCGCCCGAGGAAAGCCGATCCAGATATCCGATTGAATGAGGGCGATCCGGCCGTCTTCTTCAGTTGTCCCTGCCCTCAATTCACCATCTCTCCACCTTGAACAATGGGCGCGATGTATCACCCGTATCGATCGGGCGCAGCCCTTCGGTTGTCGAGACGGCCGAGTTCGTGCCCTTCAATGTCCCTTTTCTTTCACGGGTTCTGCGTTCGGCCTTCGTCAGGCCCCGGCTTTCAGCTTCGATCTGGCGTTGCTGTCGGATCAGCTCAGCCAGCACCAGCTCATTAGACCCGGACTTGCCAAGGGCACGGGCCTTCCTCATCGCTTCGCGATATTCCCAGAGCGAGACGGGCGGAATTTCCAGGTTTCTGTACCGCGCCTCAACATACCGGCCATCGTCCAGTTCGACCCAGATCATTGAGATATCGCGAGGATCGTAGCGAACGACCACCTTTCCATCCCCGCGCCCAATGTGGCCTGCAAGGGCATCGGACCAGTACCTTATCTGGAACAGATGGATGCCGTCACGCCTGATCTTGCGCAGTTCACTCGGCAGGAAGCTCACCTGAAAGGCTTCCATCTCGAAGGGGATGTCGCCTGTCATTTGCTCTGAGAGCGCCTCCCATTTGGCAACGGGCGTGCAGCCAAGACTTGAATGAATGCTGTTGTTGTAACGGCAGATTTCCAGAGCAAACCAGCGATCGAATTCGCTCAACGTCATCGTGGCCTTGCTTTCGGCGTCATAGTCGCCCTTTGCCGCGATCGAGGATTGCGTTGTTCCCGGCAACAGGTGAACGGCCCCCATCATGGTGCCGATCAACCGTTCGATGTGACCACCGAAGTGAGGACTTGCTGGCGGTCGATAGACCAGATCGATCCCCCAATCCGCACAGGCCGACCGAAAGGCGCGCGACCGGAAATCGCGACCGTTATCGACGTGGATGCTGTGCGGTTTGCCCTGTGCCGGCCAAGGAACATCGCACGCCAATTCCGCAAGAAGTTCCTCCTTGAGGGCCACCGCCTGTGTCAGGCAAAGCGCCACTGACAGACGCGAAGGTGCCTCGAGAGAGGTGTAATATCCGGTCACCATCCGCGTTGCGACGTCGATCGCCAGCGTGACCCAAGGCCGCCCAATTGGTTTGCGTTCAAAGCCGTCGACAAGAATGATGTCCGCCGGTGTATGATCAATTTGGACGATCTCCAGTGGCATACTGGCCTTGTTCTCACCTGTGACCGGCGCAAATTTCTGGCGGGCCGCCTTTGCGCCCTCTCGTGCCTTCGCAACTTCGCGGGCATCCATCGCATCCAGACGACGCTGAACCGTCCGACGCGTCGGCGGTTGCAAGCCCTGCTGCCAGCACGCGCTGCGGATTTCTGTCACGACGCGCGAGAGGCTCGGACGTTCCCGGCGCAAGAAACATCGGCGAAGATGCTCTTCGATCACCGCTTCGACCCTGCTGGATATCAAGGTCGTACCGGTCGGGCGGCCCCGTTTCCGCGGAGCCAGCGCGCTGGTGCGTCCACCTTCTTCGACCAGCCGCTTTATCCAACGCCAGACCGTCGCCCTGCTGACACCAAGCTCCCAAACGGCGTCATTGATGCCACTTTCCAGACTGCCAGTCCCTTTCAGAAATGCTTGAACAAGCGGGCGCAGCACCGCGGCCCTGCGCGCCTCTTCAGCGCCAACTGCAACGGAGTCTTCGCCATAATCATCCATCGATATTTGCTGCACATGTCTGTGAACCCTGTCTCAAGTTTAAGGGCAAAAATATCGGAATTAAAGGCAAAATCTCATATTTAAGGGCAAAGGACAGCCGTTGATTTCGTTGAATCTCTCATCTCACAATTAAGGGCTACGCGACAGCGGCCCATCGTTGGTTTTGCCATCAATCAGGCGATGTAGGATATTCAGCACGTGGGTCTTGGTCGCGACCCCTTCGGCCAAAGCCAGTTCCACAGCGGTCAGAACAGCTTGTTCGTCATGGTGCAGGACCAATGCAAGGATATCGACCATCTCACGGTCTCCACCAGGACGTCGCAGCATCTGTTCCTGCAGCTGCTTGAATCCTGACGGCAGTTCGGCAAACGGAGCGCCATTCCTGAGCGCGCCAGGTTTGCGCTGGATGACCGCCAGATAATGCCGCCAGTCGTAGACCGTTCGCGGCGGTAGTTGGTGGGAGCGGTCAATACGCCGTGCATGCTCGCATAGGATCTGGCCTTCTGCGGCGATGACGAGCCGGTCAGGATAGACGCGGAGGCTGACAGGGCGGTTCGCGAACGACGCCGGCACGCTGTAGCGGGTCCGCTCGAAGCTGATCAGACAGGTGGGAGAGACGCGCTTGCTCAATTCGATGAAGCCATCAAAGGCCGGCGGCACAGGCATCAGCGCGGCCTGTTCCTCAGCCCAAGCATCGGCCACAGTCCCAGTCAGACGGCCATGCGGGATCTCCTGCCAGAGCTCCTTGCAGCGCTGTTCCAGCCAATCATTCAGCGCCGCGAGATCGGGAAAGTCCGGTATCGGCTGCCAAAGCCGCGGTCGTGCATCCTGGACGTTCTTCTCGACCTGACCCTTCTCCCAACCTGCGGCCGGATTGCAGAATTCCGGCTCGAAGACATAATGGTTGGCCATGGCGAGGAAACGCATGTTGACCTGTCGCTCCTTGCCGCGCCCGATCCGATCCACCGCTGTCTTCATGTTATCGTAGATGCCACGTTCCGGCACACCGCCCAGAACGCGGAAGCCGTGCCAGTGGGCATCGAACAGCATCTCGTGGGTCTGAAGCAGATATGCCCGCACGAGGAACGCCCGGCTGTGAGACAGCTTGATATGCGCAACCTGCAACTTTGTGCGCTCACCGCCAAGAACCGCGTAATCTTCGCTCCAGTCGAACTGGAAGGCTTCACCCGCTCGGAAGGTCAGTGGCACGAAACTGCCGCGCCCCGTCGTTTGTTGTTCACGCTGGCGGTCTGCTCGCCACGCCCGGGCGAAGGCCGCAACTCTGCCATAAGAACCGGTGAAGCCAAGAGCCACGAGATCAGCGTGAAGCCGTGTCAGTGGACGGCGCTGCTTACGTGATTTGGACGCCTCGGTCTTCAGCCATCCCGCAAGCTTGTCCGCAAAAGGATCAAGCTTGCTCGGACGCTCCGGAACCGCGAACTTCGGCTCGACCGTGCCAGAGTTCAGATACTTCTTGATGGTGTTGCGCGACAAACCTGTGCGACGTGCGATCTCACGGATCGGCAGTTTCTGTCGCAGGGCCATCCGCCGGATGACATTCAAAAGTCCCATGTGGATCACTCCTCGGTCCCCCGTCGCTTGCTGCGTTGGGAGAAGGGTCACATGGGTCAATTCTCAATGAAAATTTTGCCGGATACCGGGTCACGTCTCGACGGAAATCAACACCCCTGGCCATCCCACCAGATGACCTTCACCAGATCACCGCGACGGCCGCGGAAGACGAAGAGATGCCCGCCGAAAGGATCCTGCTTCAGCACCGCCTCGGCCTGCGCCGCCAAGGAAGCAAAGCCCTTGCGCATGTCGGTGACCCCGGCAGCCAGCCAGACCCGCGTGTTGGCCGGAACCGGGATCACGCCGAAAGTCCCCGGATCAGCCGCGCCAGCGCCTCAGGATCATAGCTGCCGCTGATCCGCATCCGGTGACCGCCCGCCAGCTCGATCTCGATGTGGTTCTCGGCGGCAGGTGCCGCCGGAGTAGACCTGGTCTCCGCGACGATCTCTACGGGCAGAAACCGCGCCTCCTCTGCTGGGCGCGCAACCGAGGTGGGGTCCG
>NZ_JAEHFP010000016.1 GCF_016446475.1 Paracoccus binzhouensis
GCTCCCCCATACCTGCCTCAGCAAAAGGGAAGCACATCACGAGCAGGCCGGGAATCCTGAATCTTGATGCCCGCGATACGCTCTAGAATGAAACCGGGGCCGGAATCCGGCCCCGCCACTCGTCAACCCACATTCCGCCGCGCCGGAGCGCGGCGGACAGATCCGAAGGGATCAGGCTTCCAGGTCGAAGCGGTCGGCGTTCATCACCTTGGTCCAGGCGGCCACGAAATCGCGCACGAATTTCCCGGCATTGTCGTCCTGGGCATAGACCTCGGCATAGGCGCGCAGGATCGAGTTCGAGCCGAAGACCAGGTCCACTCGGGTCGCGGTGTATCGGGTCGCGCCGGTCTTGCGGTCGCGGATCTCGTAGAGGTTGTTGCCCACCGGCACCCAGGCATTGCCCATGTCGGTCAGGGTCACGAAGAAGTCGTTGGTCAGCGCTCCTTCGCGTTCGGTGAACACGCCATGCTTGCTGCCGCCATGGTTGGTGCCGATCACCCGCATGCCGCCCAGCAGCACCGTCATCTCGGGCCCGGTCAGGCCCATGAGCTGGGCGCGGTCCAGCAGCATCTCCTCGGGCGAGACGACGTATTCCTGCTTCTGCCAGTTGCGGAAACCGTCGGCCAGCGGTTCCAGCACGGCGAAGGATTCGGCATCGGTCTGCTCGGCCGTGGCATCGCCGCGACCGGGGGCGAAGGGCACCGTGATGTCGAAGCCGGCGGCCTGCGCGGCCCGCTCGACGCCCAGGTTGCCGCCCAGCACGATGACGTCCGCGAGGCTCGCCCCGGTCTCGGCGGCGATGGGTTCCAGCACCGACAGCACGCGGGCCAGGCGCTCGGGCTCGTTGCCCTCCCAGTCCTTCTGCGGGGCCAGGCGGATGCGCGCGCCGTTGGCGCCGCCGCGATGGTCCGAGCCGCGATAGGTCCGGGCGCTGTCCCAGGCGGTGGCGACCAGGTCCGAGGTGCTGAGCCCCGAGGCCGCGATCCGGGCCTTGACCGCCGCCACGTCGTAATCGCTGCGGCCGGCGGGGATCGGATCCTGCCAGATCAGGTCCTCGGCCGGGACGTCGGGCCCGAGATAGCGCGATTTCGGCCCCATGTCGCGATGGGTCAGCTTGAACCAGCCGCGGGCGAAGGCGTCGCTGAAGGCCTCGAAATCGTTCATGAAGCGCAGCGAGATCTCGCGATAGATCGGGTCCACCTTCAGCGCCATGTCGGCATCGGTCATCATCGGCATGCGGCGGACCTGCGGATCCTCGACATCGACCGGCTTGTCCTCCTCGGCGATCGAGATCGGCTGCCATTGCGAGGCGCCGGCCGGGCTGTGGGTCAGCGTCCATTCATGCCTGAACAGCATCTCGAAATAGCCGTTGTCCCATTTCGTCGGATGGGTGGTCCAGGCGCCCTCCAGCCCCGAGACCATGGTGTTGCGGCCGATGCCGCGGCCCTTGGTGTTCATCCAGCCGAGGCCCTGGTATTCCGGGCCGGCGGCTTCGGGATCCGGGCTCAGATCGGCGGGATTGCCGTTGCCGTGGCATTTGCCGATGGTATGGCCGCCGGCAGTCAGCGCCACGGTTTCCTCGTCGTTCATGCCCATGCGCGCGAAGGTCTCGCGCATCATGTTGGCGGTGGTCTGCGGGTCGGACTTGCCGTTCACCCCCTCGGGGTTGACGTAGATCAGGCCCATCTGCACCGCGGCCAGCGGGTTCGCGAGGCTTTTCGCGTCGGCCACGTCGCCATAGCGGTTGTCGCTGGGCGCGAGCCATTCCTTTTCCTCGCCCCAATAGGTGTCCTTCTCGGGGTGCCAGATGTCCTTGCGGCCGAAGGCGAAGCCGAAGGTCTTCAGGCCGGCGACCTCATAGGCCACGGTGCCCGCCAGCACGATCAGGTCGGCCCAGCTGATCTTGTTGCCGTATTTCTTCTTGATCGGCCACAGCAGGCGGCGGCCCTTGTCGGTGTTGACGTTGTCGGGCCAGCTGTTCAGCGGCGCGAAGCGCTGGTTGCCGGTATTGGCGCCGCCGCGGCCGTCCGAGGTGCGATAGGATCCCGCCGCGTGCCAGGCGACGCGGGCGAACATGCCGACATAGCTGCCGTAATCGGCCGGCCACCAGTCCTGGCTGTCGGTCATCAGCGCCCGCAGGTCGGCCTTCAGCGCCTCGACGTCCAGCTTTTTCAGCTCTTCGTGATAGTCGAAGTCCGGGCCCAGCGGGTTGGTCTTGCTGTCGTGCTGGTGCAGGATGTCGAGGTTCAGCGCGTTCGGCCACCACGACATGACCGAACTGCCCAGGGCGGTGTTCCCGCCATGCATGACCGGGCATTTCCCGGTCGTCTTGATGTCATTTCCGTCCATGCTGGCTCTCCTTTGCTGGGTCGCGCCGCGGCTGCGGCGCCGTTTTGACCGGGTGCGTATCGCGGCGCTTGGCCGGGCCGCGACGGATGGCTCTCCCGTTAGATATGCACTCCTTGCCAGATGGTTCTAGCAGTTCTGCGGATTATTAGAATTTATATTTATCAATCACGATGATAACTTTCCATTATCGTCGGCGACCGAGGATCGCCGCGCCACCAGCGTCGGCCGCGGCGCCTGCACCTGGCGCGGCTTGCCGTCGATGCGGTCCAGCAGCAATTCGACCGCCATGCCGGCGATCTGCGCCAGGTGCAGGTCCACGGCGGTCAGCGGCGGCGCGGCCAGCTTGGCGCGCAGCCCGTCATAGCGGGTGACCATGCGCAGGTCGCGGGGCAGGGCGCGGCCCAGCTCATGCGCGGCGGCCAGCGCGCCGCTGGCGAAGGCATCGACCGGCACCATCAGCCCGTCCAGTTCCGGCCGGACCTGCAGCAGCTCGCGCACCCGGGCGCGCGCCAGGTCCTCGCCGCCGGTCTCGTCCAGCTCCAGCACCTCGGGCGGCATGGCCCGGGCGGCGGCGAAATCGCGATAGGCGGCGCGGGTCTCGATCTGGCTGGTGCGCGGGCTGGTGCCGGTCACCAGCGCGATGCGGCGGCAGCCCTGCTGGTGCAGGTGGTCCAGCAGCAGCAGGGCGGTGTCGCGGGATCGCAGGTCGATGGCCGGGATGTCCTCGCGCCCCGGCACCTTGCCGATCGAGATCACCGGCGTGCGGCGGGCCTCGAAATGGCCGACCAGCGGGTCGTCGCAGGCCGGCTCGACCAGGATCACCCCGTCGAAGCCCAGCATGTCCAGGTTCTTTTCCGGCGGCTGCGGCGGGATCAGGCACAGCGCGATGTCGCGGGTCAGCGCCGAGATGGCCGCCGAGGCCGCGATCTCCATCAGGAAGCCCAGCCGCGACGGCCCGGCCGCGATGGCGAAGGGCATCGAGGAAGCCAGCGCGATGATCCCGGTGCGGCCGCTGCGCAGCCGTTGCGCGGCGCTGTTCGGGTGATAGCCCATCTCGCGCGCCAGGGCGTGGATGCGCTCGCGCGTCTCGGGGTCCACGTGGCGGCGGCCGCTGAAGGCATGCGAGACCGTGGTGGGCGAGACGCCCGCCGCCCGCGCCAGATCGGAAATGGTCGGTTTGCCCAATGCGTCCTCATTCCGGCATGATGCCTGATGGCAGGGAAGCACAGCCGATCCTGCCGGGCAAGCTGACACAAAACGATTTGTGCGAATCGCGATCCGTGTTATGCCAAAGGTAAGCAAACCGATTTGCATAAGGTTGCACCCCAGTAATCCACACAGGGAAGACAGAGATGACACATAGCGAAACTCCGCCCGTTGCCGCGCAGGAGCCGGCCGACGAGAAGCTGCCGCTGAAAAGCCTGCTGCTGTTCGGCCTGCAGCATGTGCTGGTGATGGCGGCCTCGCCGATCACGGCGGTGTTCCTGGTCGCGCAGACGCTGGGCTTCGACACGGCGCTGACGGTCTCGATCATCAGCGCCACCTTTCTGATTTGCGGGCTCGGCTCGATCCTGCAAAGCTTCGGGCCGGGGGGATTCGGCGCCCGGCTGCCCTTCATCATGGTGCCGGGCGGAGCGCCCATCGCCATCTTCCTGGCCATCGCCGTGCAGACCGACATCCAGACCGCGGTGGGCGCGGTGCTGATGACCTCGGTCTTCTATTTCCTGGCGCTGCCGGTGTTTCGCCGGCTGCTGCGCTTCTTCCCGCCCATCGTGGTCGGCACCATGCTGCTGCTGGTGGCGGTGAACCTGGTCAAGATCTATGGCGGCACCATCACCGGGCGCTCGGGCGAGGCGAATTTCGCCGATCCGGTCAATGTCGGGCTGGCGCTGGCGACCATCGGCCTGACGGTGTTGTTCTCGCGCATCTTCACCGGCACGCTGCAGCGCATCTCGGTCATGCTGGGGCTGATCGCCGGCACGCTGCTGGCCGCCGCCCTGGGCCGGATCGAGCTGGCCGGGGTGATGCAGGGGCCGCTGATCGGCGTGCCGCAGCTGTTTCCCTTCGGCATGCCGAAATTCGACCTGATCGCCTCGCTGCCGCTGATCGTCTTCTCGGTGATCTCGATGGCCGAGGCGACCGGCCAGACCATTGCCACCGCCGAGATCGCCGGCCGCAAGGGCGACGCCCATGCCATCGTGCCGCGCACCATCCGCGGCGATGCCGTGGCCTCGCTGGCCGGCGGGCTGTTCGGCACCTCGCTGATCATCACTTCGGGCGAGAATGTCGGCATCGTCCGGGCCACCGGCGTGAAGTCGCGCTATGTCACCGCCATGGCCGGGGTGATCCTGGTGGTGATCGCGCTGATCGCGCCGGTCTCGCGGCTGGCCAGCGCCCTGCCGGGGCCGGTGGTCGGTGGCACCGCCGTCATCGTCTTCTCGATCATCGGCGTGATCGGCATCGACCTGCTGGGCCGTGTCGATCTGCGCGGGCATGGCGCGATGTTCACGCTGGCCTCGGGGCTGGCGATGGGGCTGATGCCGATCCTGGTGCCGGGGATCTACAGCCAGTTCCCGCAATGGTCGCAGATGATCCTGGGCAACGGCCTGGCCATGGGCACGATCACCGCCGCCGTCGTCAACGCCCTGTTCCAGCTCAGCGCCCCGCGTGGCGCCCCCGAACCCGCCCCCGAACCCATCAAGGAGAACGCATGATGCAGGACCTTCGCCCGTCCTTCGACCTCAAGGACCTTGCGCAGGCCGGCGAGGTGATCGTGAAGCCCGGCCGCCTGCTTCTGGAGACCGGCCCGCGCGAAGGCATGGCGGTGCTGCTGCGCCACGGGCGCTTTGCCGAGATCGACGAGGCCGCGGCGCTTTGCGCCCGGCATCCCGGCCTGGCCGCGGCCGATCTGCCCCGGCACCTGCTGATGCCCGGCTTCATCGACAGCCACACGCATCTGACGCAGTCGCTGGGCAAGTCGCTGGTCTTCGGCGAGCCCTCCGAGATCTTCCGCCGCATCTGGGTGCCGCTCGAGGGCAGCCTGGACGAGCACATGGTGCATCTGTCCTCGCGGCTGGCGGCGCTGGAATGCCTGCGCGGCGGCTTCACCACCGCCGTCGATGCCGGCACCCGCTCGGCCGGGCATATCGGCCGGCTGACCGAGGCCGCGCACGAGACCGGGCTGCGGCTGGTCGTCGGCCAGATCTGCAACGATCTGGGCGGCGCCGCGCATGTGCCCGAGCCCGAGCAGATCGTCCGCACCGCCGAGGCGCATCTGGCGCGCTGGCGGGGTGATGCGCTGGTGCATCCGTCGCTGGCCATCTCGATCCCCGAGGCGGCCAGCGACGCCATGCTGCGCCGCATCTCGGCCATGGCGGCCGAGGCGGGGGCGATCTTCCAGACCCATGTGAACGAGCATCTGGTCGCGGTCGAGCGCTCGCTGGTCGCGCATGGCCGCCGCCCGCTGGAGCATCTGGCGCATCTGGGCGCGCTGGGGCCGCAGGTGCTGATCGCGCATTCGACGCTGGTCACCCCGCAGGAACTGAACATCCTGCGCGACACCGGCACCGCGGTGGCCTACAACCCCGTGGCCTCGGTCTGGAAGGGCAATGCCATCGCCCCGGCGCTGCAGATGGCGGCGCTGGGGGTGCGCTTCGGGCTGGGCACCGACGGCACCCGCGCCGACGGCTTCCGGCTGATGGATGCGGCCGAGGCGCTGCAGCGCGCCGGCTACGGCCTCGCCTCGGGGGACAATTCCTGCGGCGCGGGCTGGCTCTGGCTGCAGGCCGCGACCGCGATGGCGGCGGATGCGGCGGGGCTGGGCGCCGTCACCGGCCGCATCGCCGAGGGGCTGGCCGCCGATTTCCTGCTGGTCGATCTGGACCGGCCGGAATTCACCCCCTCGCACGATCTCAGCTGGGAACTGGTGCGCTACGGCAATCGCGACCAGATCGACGCAGTCTTCACCAACGGCCGGCTGCGGCTGCTGCACGGCTGGCCGGTCGACTGGGACGCTCGCGCGCTGCTGGAGGAGGTTCGCGCCCTTGCCGCCCCCGCCATCGCCGGGGCGCCGATCCAGCGCATCCATCCGACCGCCGACAGCCAGCTTGCGGCGAGGGCGTCGTGACCCTGGCGACCTTCCTGCTGCTGTCCGGCGTCGTCGCGGCTGCGGCCTTCGTGCAGGGCGCGGTCGGCATCGGCTTCGCGCTGATCATCGCCCCGGTCTTCGGGCTGGTCGATGCCAGCTACCTGCCGGTCACGCTGCTGCTGCTGATGCTGCCGCTGAACTTCCACGTCGCCTGGCGCGAGCGGGCCTCGATCGACCGGCGCGGCGCCAGCTGGATCACGCTGGGGCGGTTCTTCGGCACCTTCCTGGGCATGTGGGTGCTGATCGCGCTGTCGGTGCGGCAGCTGGAACTGGCAGTGGGGCTGTTCACCATCCTGGCGGCGGTGATCGCGCTGGTCGCGCGCCCCTTTGCCCCGCGCCCCGGCCCGGCGCTGGGGGTGGGCCTGTTCACCGGCGTCACCGAGACCGCGACCGGCATCGGCGGCCCGCCGCTGGCGCTGCTCTACCAGCACAGCTCGGGGCCGGTGCTGCGCTCGACCGTCGCCACCTGCTTCCTGGTCGGAGAGCTGATCTCGCTGGTGGTGCTGGCCGTGGCCGGGCGGCTGCACCTGGACCAGGCGCTGGCCGCGCTGTGGCTGACCCCGGCGGTGCTGCTGGGCAGCGCCCTGTCGCGCGTGGTACATTCCCGCATCAACGGTCCGTCGCTGCGGCTGGCGGTGCTGGTCTTCGCCATCGTCAGCGGGCTGGTGCTGATGCTGCGCGGCTAGAGCCAATGCTCGCGCAGGCCGAAATCCTCGGCCAGCAGCACCAGATCGGCCGCGCGGCCGGGGGCCAGGGCGCCGTAACGGTCCTGCAGGTTCAGCAGCGCCGCCGGGATGGCCGAGGCCATGCGCAGCGCCCGTTCCGGCGCGATGCCGACCTGATGGACCAGAACGCCGATGGCCTGCGGCAGCGTCAGGTCGGCCCCGGCCAGCGTGCCGTCGGCCAGGGTCAGCCGTCCGTCGCGGCGCAGCACCTTGCGGCCGCCCAACTCCATCTCGGTCAGGTCGGTGCCGGCAAAGGCCATGCAATCGCTGACCAGGAAGATGCCCTCGGGCCGCGCGCCAAGCGCCAGCCGCATCACCGCCGGATGCACATGGATGCCGTCGGCGATCAGCCCGGCGCCGGCCTCGCCGGCCAGCACCGCGCCGGCCAGTCCCGGCGCGCGGTTGCCGATCTGGCTCATGGCGTTGAACAGATGCGTGGCGCAGCGCGCGCCGGCGGAAAAGGCGGCCTGCGCCTGTTCGAAACTGCAATCGCTGTGGCCCAGGCTGACCACGGCGCCAGCCCCGGCCAGCGCCGCGATCTGCTGCGGGCTCGCCGCCTCGGGCGCCAGCGTCACCATCAGCGCCGGCAGCCGGCGGGCGGCCTCGCAAAGCCGGGCCAGATCCTCGTCCGTCATCGGCCGGATCAGCGCCGGATCATGGGCGCCCTTGCGGCGCGGGTCCAGATGCGGCCCCTCCAGATGCAGGCCCAGGAAGCCCGGCACCCCGGCCTCGGCCGCGGCGATCCCCAGCGCGATGACATGGGCGGTGGCCTCGGGCGTGTCGGTGATGAGGGTGGGCAGCACGCCCGCGGTGCCAAGCGCCCGATGCGCGGCGCAGATGCGGCGCAGGCCCTCCAGGTCGGTCGTGCCGTCCAGCATCAGCCCCCCGCCGCCGTTCACCTGCAAATCCAGGAAGGCCGGCGCGAGGATGCCCGACACCGCCCGCCTCCCCTCGGCCGGTGCCTCGGGTTCGGGCAGGATCGCGGCGATCTTTCCCGCCTCGATCACCAGCGCATGGCCATCGAGGAAACGCGCGCCGTCGAAGATCCGCGCCCCGGTCAGGACCTCGCGCGCCATCACACCGTCTCCGTCACCTTGCGCAGATGCGGCGGCGTGTCGGGGTCGAAGCCGCGTCGCCGCGCCAGCCCCTCGATGAAGGCGTAGAAGCCGGCGATGGTCACCAGCGGCGCCACCAGCGGATGCAGCCCGGGGACCGAGGGCAGGGTGACGGCACCCCCGACCTCGGTGCCGGTCACGAACACGTCTGCGCCCTGCGCCGCCAGCCGCTCGGCCGTGGCCTTGAGCTGGGGCAGGGCGGCATCCTCGATCCCCAGCGCCAGAACCGGGAAGCCGGCCTGCACGATGGCGGCCGGGCCGTGCAGAACCTCGGCGGCGGAATAGGCCTCGGCATGGATGCCCGAGGTCTCCTTGAATTTCAGCGCCGATTCGCAGGCGATGGCGAAGCTGGGGCCGCGGCCCAGCACGAAGGCCGAGCTGGCCCGCGCCAGCCGCGCCGATAGCGGCGACCAGTCCAGCCCGACGGCCTGTCCGAACGCTTCGGGCAGGGCGGCGACGGCATCCTGCAAGGCATGATCCTCGCGCCATTCCGCCAGCAGCGACAGGCCGGCCAGCACCGAGCAGACGAAGGTCTTGGTGGCCGCGACGCTTTTCTCCTCGCCCGCCTGCAAGGGCAGGCAATGGGCCGAGACCTGCGCCATCGGGCTGTCCTCGACATTGGTGATCGCGATGGACAGCGCCCCGCCCTGACCCGAGGCGCGCATCATCTCGACCCCGTCCGGGCTGCGGCCGGATTGCGAGATGCCGATGCAGGCCGCCTTGCCCAGCCGCAGGGGCCGGCGATAGATCGAGGCGATGGAGGGGCCGACCGAGGCGACCGGCACCCCGGCCTCCAGCTCGATCGCGTATTTCAGATAGGTCGCGGCGTGGTCCGAGGATCCCCGCGCCACCGTCACCACCAGATCGGGGTCCTTGCGGCGCAGGGCGCTGGCGGCGTCCGCGACCGCATCGCGCGAGCGTTCCAGGAATCGGGCTGCGGCTTCGGGGATCTCGGCCACTTCGCGCGCCATATGCGTCTGGCTCATCACGGGTTCCTTTCGCCTTCCGGGGCAAGTTTCAGTTCCACGGCGAAATCATAGGCATCGCCGCGATAGAGCGAGCGGGTGAACTCGACCACCTTGCCCGAGGGCAGGTAGGAGATGCGTTCGATGCGCAGCCCGGCCACGCCGGGGCTGACGCCCAGCAATTCCGCGTCCTTGGCGTTCAGGTTCGCGGCCGAGATGCGCTGCACCGCCCGCACCGGCCGCAGCCCGCGGTCCTGCAGCACCGCGTAAAGCGAATCGGTGACGCCATCGGGATCGGGTAGGATGGCCTGGGACAGCGAGGCGCGCTCGATGGCCAGCGGCACCCCGTCCGAGCTGCGCACCCGCTCCAGCCGCGCCACCTTCTCGCCGACGCCGAGGCCAAGCGCCATCACCTCCTCGGGCGCCGGGGCGTGCAGGCCGCGCGCGATCCAGCGGCTTTCGACGCTGCGGCCGCGCCGGGCCATGTCCTCGGTGAAGGATGTCAGCAGCGACAGCGCCTGCTCCAGCTTCTCGACTTTCGGCGCCACGAAGGTGCCCGAGCCGCGCTTCTGCACCAGCTGCCCCGAGGCGACCAGTTCCGCCACCCCCTTGCGCACGGTGACCCGCGACAGGCCGGTCATCGCCGCCAGCTCGCGCTCGGACGGGAGGCTGTCGCCGGGTTGCAGCCGCCCCGAGGCGATGGCCTCGGCGATCAGCCGATGCAGTTGCAGGTAAAGCGGCCCGCCGCCGGTTTCCTCGAAGGCCTCGGGGGTGAACAGCTCGCCCATCACGCCTCCTGCCGGGCCAGGTGCAGCGCCCCGTCCAGGCCCGAGCCCCTGGGCGCCTCGATGCGCCACAGCCCCTGCAGGCGGGCGGCGTAATGCGTGCCCAGCCCGCCCAGGAACACCACCGGCAGGTCGCGGCCGGCTTGCAGCCTGTCGATCATGGCGCGGATCTCGGCCACGGCGGCGGCAAAGATGCGCTCGCCCGCCGGATCGGTGCCGGGAATGATGCGCGGCGCGAATTGCGCGAACTCGGCCGGCCGGGCGCGGAAGCCGAAGGAGATCACCCCCTCGATCCCGCCCAGCTCGTCCAGCACCGCCTGCAGCAGCGGGGTCATCGGCGCGAAGCCGTCCTCGGCGCGCAGGGCCTCGGCCAGCAGCGCCCGGCCCAGCACCGCGCCGCTGCCCTCGTCGCCCAGGACGAAGCCGCGGCCGCCATATTGCCGCATCTCGCCGCCGATCTGCACCGCGAAGACCGAGCCGGTGCCCATGGCGGCGACGATGCCGTCCCCGCCCCCCAGCGCGCCGGTGGCGGCGGTCACCGCATCGGTGACGATGCGCGTGCGGCGAAAGGGCAGCATGGCCCGAAGGCTGCGGGCGGCGGCGGTGACATTGGCCCCGGCCAGGCCCAGCACCGCGGTCAGCTCGTCCAGATGGCCCTGTCCGGCGTCCTGAAGCGCGGCGCGGGCGGCGGCGAGGATGTTGGCGCAGGCCCCCTCGGTCTCGACCGAGATATTGGCCGGCCCGGCCGCGCCCTGGCCGATGATCCGGCCCGCGCCGTCCGCGATGGCGGCGCGGCAGCCGGTGCCCCCTCCGTCTATGCCCAGGAAATATGACATGGCGACTCCCTTTGGCTGCACGATACCAAAACAATACCAAAAGGGAAGAGCTATTTTTGGAATCGCCGGGAAACGCCGATTTCAGGCGGGATTGAAGAAGGGTCTTTACAAGTGGTATTGTTTTGGCATTATCAGCGGAACAGGGGGAATCACATGACCGCATCCGGCACCGAGGCAAGGCATCCGGCATCCGCAGGGCTTCACGCCCGCCCGGGCGGCGAGGTGCTGCGCGTCCTGCTGGACGCGCAGGTCGCGGCGCTGGCGGCGTTGCAGCCCGCGCTGCCGGCGCTGGAGCGTGCGGCCGAGGCCGCAAGCGCCGCGCTGCGCCGGGGCGGCAGGCTCGGCTATGCCGGGGCCGGTTCCTCGGGGCTGATGGCGCTGGCGGATTGCCTGGAACTGGCCGGCACCTTCGGCATCGCGCCGGAGCGCACGCCGATGATGTTCGCTGGCGGGGCCGAGGCGCTTCTGCATCTGCAAGGCAGTGTCGAGGACGACCCGCAACTCGCGCTGGCCGACCTGGACCGCGCCGGGCTGGCGGCGGGGGATGTGCTTCTGTGCCTCTCGGCCTCGGGGCGGACGCCCTATGCGCTGGCGATCTGCGCGGCGGCGCAGGAACGGGGGGTGACCGTGGCCGGCCTTGCCAATGTGGCGGGCTCGGCCCTGCTGGAGCGCGCCGACATCCCGGTGCTGATCGAGACCGGGGCCGAGGTGGTTTCCGGCTCGACCCGCATGGGCGCGGCCACGGCGCAGAAGGTGGCGCTGAACATGCTGTCTGTGCTGGTGGCGATCCGGCTGGGTCATGTCCATGACGGCTACATGGTCAATCTGGTGGCCGACAATATCAAGCTGGTGGACCGCGCCGCCCGCATCGTCGCCGCCGTGGCCGGGGTCGGGCGCGACGCGGCCGAGGCGGCGCTGTCGCACACCGGCGGCGCGGTCAAGCCCGCCATCCTGGTCGCGCGCGGCATGACGCCCGACGCGGCCCGGGCGCGGCTGGCCGAAACCGGGGGCCTGCTGGCCCCGCTGATATGATTGCAACCGGAGGGTCCGCGAGAGACCCGATGCCGAAGGGAGAAGACCATGACCAAGACCATCCGCCTGGCGCTGCTGGCCAGCACCCTGCTGGGCAGCGCCGCCTGGGCCCAGGACGTGACGCTGACCATCGAAAGCTGGCGCAACGACGACCTCGCCATCTGGCAGGAAAAGATCATCCCGGCCTTCGAGGCGGCCAATCCCGGCATCAAGATCAATTTCGCGCCCTCGGCGCCGCCGGAATACAACGCGGTGCTGAACTCCAAGCTGGATGCGGGCTCGGCCGGCGACCTGATCACCTGCCGGCCCTTCGACGCCTCGCTGGAGCTGTTCAAGAAGGGCAAGCTGGCCGATCTGAGCGATCTGGCGGCGATGGCGAATTTCTCGGACGTGGCGAAATCGGCCTGGCAGACCGATGACGGCAAGCAGACCTTCTGCGTGCCGATGGCCTCGGTCATCCACGGCTTCATCTACAACAAGACCGCCTTCGAGGAGCTGGGCCTCACGCCGCCCAAGACCGAGGCGGAGTTCTTTGCGCTGCTCGACAAGATCAAGCAGGACGGCACCTATATCCCGATGGCCATGGGCACGGCGGACCAATGGGAGGCCGCGACCATGGGCTATCAGAACATCGGCCCGAACTACTGGAAGGGCGAGGAAGGCCGCAAGGCGCTGATCGAGGGCACCTCGAGCCTGACGGATGAGCCTTGGGTCGCGCCCTTCCGCCAGCTGGCGAAATGGAAGGACTATCTGGGCGACGGGTTCGAGGCGCAGACCTATCCCGACAGCCAGAACCTGTTCACCCTGGGCCGTGCAGCGATCTATCCGGCCGGGTCCTGGGAGATCGGCGTCTTCGGCCCGCAGATCGGCGGGGCCTTCGAGATGGGCGCCTTCCCGCCGCCGGTCCCGGCCGAGGGCGACAAGTGCTATATCAGCGACCACACCGACATCGCGCTGGGGATGAACGCGGCGACAGAGCATCCGGAAGAGGCCAGGAAGTTCCTGGAATGGGTGGGCTCGTCGGAATTCGCCACGCTCTATGCCAATGCGCTGCCGGGCTTCTTCTCGCTGAACGCGGCCCCGGTCGAGATGCAGGACCCGCTGGCGAAGGAATTCGTGTCCTGGCGCGAGAGCTGCGAGCCGACCATCCGCTCGACCTACCAGATCCTGTCGCGCGGCACGCCGAACCTGGAGAACGAGACCTGGACCGCCTCGGCCAATGTCATCACCGGCGCCGAGACGCCCGAGGCCGCGGCCGAGCGGCTGCAGCAGGGCCTGGCAAGCTGGTATGCGCCGCAGCAGAAGTGATCTGCTGAGACGAAATCCTTGCCGGGCCTGACGGCCCGAAGTGAAATGCTGGCCGGGCCTGACGGCCCGGCGATGGCGGGGGGCTTTCCGCCCCCCGCACCCCCCGAGGGTATTTTTCAAACGGAAAAGAGGAGGGCGTCATGGCGCAGCGGAAAGCGTTTCGCTGGCATATCGCGGTGTTTCTTGCCCCCGCGGTGCTGGTCTATACCGCCATCATGATCGTGCCGCTGTTCGGGACGCTGAACCTGTCGCTGTTCAATACCGGCGAGGGCGGGCGGGTCTTCGTCGGGCTGCGGAACTTCGCCACGCTGTTCGGCGATCCGCGCTGGTCGGCGAGCTTCTGGAACGCGCTGGGCAACAATGCCTGGTTCTTCCTGGTGCACATGCTGGTGCAGAACCCGGTCGGCGTGGCGCTGGCGGCGCTGCTGAGCTCGCCGCGGCTGCGCGGGGCGGCCTTCTATCGCACCGCGATCTTCATCCCGACCATCCTGAGCTTCGTCATCGTCGGCTTCGTCTGGAAGCTGATCCTGTCGCCGATCTGGGGCATTGCGCCGGGGATGCTGGACGCCGTCGGGCTGAAATCGCTGTTCGCGCCCTGGCTGGGTCGCGAGGGCACGGCGCTGACCACGCTGGCGCTGATCTCGGTCTGGCAATTCGTCGGCATCCCGATGATGCTGATCTATGCCGCGCTGCTGTCGATCCCCGACGAGGTGATCGAGGCGGCCGAGATGGACGGCGTCACCGGCTGGTCGCAGTTCTGGAAGATCAAGCTGCCGCTGATCCTGCCCTCGATCGGCATCATCTCGATCCTGACCTTCGTCGGCAATTTCAACGCCTTCGACCTGATCTACGTGACGCAGGGCGCCTTGGCCGGGCCGAATTTCTCGACCGACATCCTGGGGACCTTCCTGTACCGCACCTTCTTCGGCTTCCAGCTGCAGATCGGCGACCCGCATATGGGCGCGACCATCGCCACCGCCATGTTCGGCATCATCCTGCTGGGCGTCGGCTTCTACCTGTTCGCCATCCAGCGCCGGCTGCGCCGCTATCAGTTCTGAGGGGAGAGCCATGAGCCAAGCCCGCCATTCCACTGCTCGCAGCCTGGCCGCCCATGCCGTGCTGATCCTGTATACCGCGATCGCGCTGTTCCCGGTCTTCGTCGTGGTCATCAACAGCTTCAAGAACCGCCGCGCGATCTTCGCCGATCCGCTGGCCGTGCCGGGGCCGGAAAGCTTCGACCTGGTCGGCTATCGCACGGTGCTGGCGCAGGGGGATTTCGTCCTTTATTTCCAGAACTCGCTGATCGTCACCGTGGCCAGCCTGTTCTTCGTGCTGCTGTTCGGCGCCATGGCGGCCTTCGCGCTGTCGGAATACCGCTTTCGCGGCAACATGCTGATGGGGCTGTATCTGGCCTTGGGGATCATGATCCCGATCCGGCTGGGCACCGTCGCCATCCTGCAGATGATGGTGGCCTCCGGGCTGGTGAACACGCTGACGGCGCTGGTGCTGGTCTATACCGCCCAAGGGTTGCCGCTGGCGGTGTTCATCCTGTCCGAGTTCATGCGCGGCGTCTCGGACGACCTGAAGAATGCCGGCCGCATCGACGGACTGTCGGAATACACCATCTTCTTCCGGCTGGTCCTGCCGCTGGTGCGGCCGGCCATGGCCACCGTCGCCGTCTTCACCATGATCCCGATCTGGAACGACCTGTGGTTCCCGCTGATCCTGGCGCCCAGCGAGGCGACCAAGACCGTCACCCTGGGCAGCCAGGTCTTCATCGGCCAGTTCGTCACCAACTGGAACGCGGTGCTGGCGGCGCTGAGCCTCGCCATCCTGCCGGTGCTGGTGCTTTACCTGATCTTCTCGCGCCAGCTGATCCGCGGGATCACCGCCGGCGCCGTCAAATGATCCGTCTTGCAGCAAGGAGATCCCGATGGGAGCCCTGACCCTTACCCAAGTCACCAAGTCCTTCGGCGCCACCCAGGTCATCAAGGGCGTGGACCTGGCGGTCGAGGATGGCGAGTTCTGCGTCTTCGTCGGCCCCTCGGGCTGCGGCAAGTCCACGCTGCTGCGCATGATCGCCGGGCTCGAGGACGTGACCTCGGGCGACGTGGCCATCGACGGCGCGCGCGTCAACGACCTGGCCCCGGCCCGGCGCGAGATCGCCATGGTGTTCCAGAGCTATGCGCTTTACCCGCACCTGACCGTGCGCGACAACATGGGGCTGGCGCTGAAGCAGGCCGGCACGCCCCGCGCGCAGATCGAGGCGGCGACCGGCAAGGCGGCCGAGATGCTGGCGCTGGACCATCTGCTGGAGCGGCGCCCGGCCGAGCTGTCGGGCGGCCAGCGCCAGCGCGTCGCCATCGGCCGCGCCATCGTGCGGCGGCCGAAGCTGTTCCTGTTCGACGAGCCGCTGTCGAACCTGGACGCGGCGCTGCGCGTGCAGACCCGGATCGAGATCGCCCGGCTGCATCGCGAGCTGGGCGCGACGATGATCTATGTCACCCATGACCAGGTCGAGGCGATGACGCTGGCCGACAAGATCGTCGTCTTGCGCGGCGGCGTGGTCGAGCAGGTGGGCCGGCCGATGGACCTGTATAACGACCCCGATAACACCTTCGTCGCCGGCTTCATCGGCAGCCCGCAGATGAATTTCCTGGATGCCGGCAAGCTGGGCCTCAACTCGGACAGGCTGGGCATCCGCCCCGAGCACCTGACGCCCGGCGGCGGCCAGATCAGCGGCCGCGTCAGCCATGTCGAGAAGCTGGGCGGCGAGACGCTGGTCTATCTTTCCTCGGAGGACCACGGCCTTCTGACCGTGCGGCTGTTCGGCGAACGGGATTATGCCGTGGACGAGGTGGTGGGCCTGGGCTTCGAGCCGAACCGCGCCTTTCATTTCGACGCTCAGGGCAGGCGGCTGCGCTGACGCCTTTTGTCGCAGCGCGCTTGCGCGCCGGCCGGGCCGCTCCTACTGTTTTTTCAGGCAGGCAAGGGGGAGGGGCGGCCGGTGCTGCTTGCTGTGCTCAGCGACATCCATGCCAATCGCGAGGCCTTCGCCGCCGTGCTCGAGGATGCGCGGGCCCGCGGCGCGACCGGCTTCGCCATCTTGGGCGACATCGTCGGCTATGGTCCCGATCCGGAATGGTGCGTGGATCGTGCCATGCGGCTGGTGGCCGAGGGCGCGATCTGCCTTCGGGGCAATCACGACAGCGCCGTCGACGCGGCCGAAAGCCTGAATGCGCAGGCCCGCGCCGTGATCGACTGGACGCGGCCGCGGCTGTCACCGGCGCAGCGCGGCTTCCTGGCGGCCCTGCCGCTGACCGAGCGGCGGGGCGAGGTGCTGCTGGTCCATGCCGGGGCGCAGGCGCCGCGGGACTGGGTCTATGTGACCGGCCCCGGCTCGGCCGCGCCCAGCTTTCGCGCCTGCGACGCCCGGCTGATCCTGTGCGGCCACGTGCATGTGCCGCAGCTTTACAGCTGCGACCTGCGCGGCACGGTGCATGACCATCCGCCCCGCATCGGCGAGGGCTTTCCGCTGCTCGGCTCGCGGCGCTGGCTGGCGGTGCTGGGCGCGGTCGGACAGCCACGCGACGGCGTGCCGCAGGCCGGCTATGCGCTGCTCGACACCGACCGCAACGAGCTGACCCTGCGCCGGGTGGCCTATGACGCGGCCGCCGTCGCCTCGCGCCTGCGGGCCGAGGGCCTGCCCGAGGCGCTGGCGCAGCGCCTGCTGGAGGGGCGCTGATGCGGCCGGCCGAAGGGATGCGGATCGACGGCTTCACCCTGGGCCCGCGCCTGCACAAGGGCGGCTTCGCCACCATCTGGCCGGTGACGCATCCCGACCATGACCTGCCGATGGTGATGAAGGTGCCGACCATCCTGGACGGATTCGACGGTCCGACCATCGTCGGCTTCGAGGTCGAGCAGATGATCCTGCCGCGCCTCTCCGGCCCGCATGTGCCGCGGGTGATCGCCAGCGGCGGCTTCGACCCGATGCCCTATCTGGTGACCGAGGCCATTCCCGGCACCAGCCTGCAGCCGCTGTTCAACACCGCGCCTCTGGCCCTGGACCGGGCGCTGGACCTGGCGCGGCGCATGGCGGCGGCGGTGCACGACCTGCATCGCCAGCAGGTGATCCACCTGGACCTGAAGCCCGGCAACATGATGACCCGGCCGGACGGCACCGTGGTCTGCATCGACTTCGGTCTGGCGCATAGCGACCTGCTGCCCGACCTGCTGGCCGAGGAATTCGCCAGCCCGATGGGCAGCTTTCCCTATATCGCGCCCGAGCAGATCCTGGGCCGGCGCGACGAGCTGCGCAGCGACGTCTTCGCGCTGGGGGCGATGCTCTACCAGCTCGTCACCGGGCAGCTGCCCTTCGGCGACCCGCCCGGCCTGCGCGGCGCCCGCCGGCGGCTGTGGCGCGACCCCTTGCCGCCGCGCGCCATCGACCCGGGCATCCCGCCCTGGCTGCAGGAGGTGATCCTGCGCGCCCTGGCCGTCGATCCGGCCGAGCGCACCGCCTCGGCCGCGCAGCTTCTGTTCGATCTGGAACATCCCGAGAAGGTGGCGCTGACCGCCCGCGCCACCCGCATGACCCGCGACGGCTTCTGGACGGTCTGGCGCCGGCGGCGCCGGATGGGCCGGCTGCGCAGCTTCGCCCGGCCGCCCGGCGGCACCGCGGCGCAGATCATGGAAGCCCCGGTGCTGATCGCCGCCGTGGACCTGGCGCCGGACATGGAGCGGCTGTCCGAGCGCATCCTGAACGGCATGCGCGACCTGCTGTCGGTGCGGCCGCAGGCGCGGGTGGCCTGCGTCAACGTCATCCGCACCCATCGCATCGGCATCGACACCGGCACCGACGACGAGGGGCGGCACCTGCATGTCAGCCGGCTGGTGGCGCTGAGGGCCTGGGGCCAGCGCCTGGGCCTGCCCGAGGACCGCGTGACCTTCACCGTGCTCGAGGGCACCGACCCGGCCGGCGAGATCCTGGACCATGCCCGCCGCATCATGGCCGACCATATCATGATGGGGGCGCGGGCCAGTTCCTCGACCCGGCGCTATCTCGGCTCGGTCTCGTCCCGCGTGGTGGCCGAGGCGCCCTGCGACGTGACCGTGCTGCGCCTGCCGCAGTCCGGGGGCTAGATCACCAGAACGCCCGAATGCTTGGCCTTGTGCTCGGGCTCGACATGGATGGTGATCAGCGCGCCGGGCAGCTTCTTCTTCAGCGCCTGCTCGACGCGGTCGCAGATCTCATGCGCGGCATCGACCGTGGTCTGGCCGTCCACCACCAGGTGGAAGTCGATGAAAGTGCGCGGCCCGGCATGGCGGGTGCGCAGGTCATGCGCCTCGATGGCGCCGGTGGCCGCGTCCGAGATGGTGGCGCGGATGTCGGCCAGCGTTTCCTCGGCCACCGCCTCGTCCATCAGCCCGGAAAGCGAGCTGGCCGTGACCTTCCAGCCCGACCACAGGATGTTGAGCGCGACCAGCGCCGCCAGCGCCGGGTCCAGCACCGCCCAGCCGGTCAGCACCGCCAGCGCCACCCCGGCCACGACGCCGGCCGAGGAGATCACGTCCGACAGCAGGTGATGCCCGTCCGCGACCAGCGCCGGCGAGCGCAGCCGGCGGCCGCGACCGATCAGCACCCAGCACCACAGCCCGTTCAGCACGCTGGCCAGGCCGTTGACCAGCAGCCCCTGCCAGGGCGCGTCCAGCATGCGCGGGTTCTGGAAGCCGTGCCAGGCTTCGCGCAGGATCAGCAGCGCGGCGACGATGATCATCACCCCCTCCAGCACGGCGCTGAAGAATTCGGCCTTGTGGTGGCCATAGGGATGGTCCTTGTCGGCGGGCTTGGCGGCGACGCGGATGGCGATCAGCGCCGCCAGGGCCGTCGCCACGTTCACCGTGCTTTCCAGCGCGTCCGAAAGCAGCGCGACCGAGCCGGTCAGCCACCAGGCCAGCGCCTTCAGCCCCAGCACGACCAGGCCGACGAGGATGCTGCCCAGGGCGATCTTCTCGGTGGCGGACATGCCGATTCCCCTTCTGGTCCCGCGCCGGGGGTTCTCTAACGCCCCGTGCCGGCCCCGCCAACCGCCTTTCCGGCCTCAGGCGCCCAGCCGGGCCAGCCCCGCCATCACCGCCGCCGTCACGACGCCGAAGATCAGCGAGGCCAGCAGCCAGTTGCGCCAGAACGGCCGGTGCGGGCCGATCAGGTCGGTCTGCGGATCCTTCTTCAGCTTGCCCTCGGCAAAGCGCGCGCGGCGCTTGTCGAAGGTGGCCCGCGCCATCGGGGTCTTGAACATCAGCGCGAAGGCCGGTCCGGCGAACAGCGCCACCAGCAGCACGAAGACCGCGGCCATGCCGCCGGTCATTGCGCCAGCGCCTTGAATTCCAGCGTGACGCCATTCGCCATCAGCGAGAAGCTGCCGTCATCGCCCAGCGGCTTTTCCTCGGCGCAGAGCGGCTCTGCGGCATCGGTCGGCTGCACGCACAGCCTGCCGTCCTCGCGCCACCATTTGCCCTCGGCGACCGGCTTGGGGTTGTTGTCCTCCATGTCGGCGAAGGTGCCGTCCTCCTTGAAGATCGTGCGGTTCTGGCTGCCCTCGACGGTCACCACCGAATAGATGCCGGGCTTCATCGGGCCTTCGCCCTGTTCGTCGCGGCAACCCGTCAGCAAGGCCAGGGCCAGCAGCGGGGCAGAGATCAGCAAGGATTTTCTGGTCATGAAACGCATCCTGAAAGCAGCAAGAAACGGGTCTTGTTCCCATGCGAGAACCGCCGGCGCAAGCCCCGCGCCCTTCATCCTGAAAGGCCCGGCCTGCCAGCCCGCGGCCATCCAGCGCAAGGACAGGACCGCGGCCCGAGCCGCCATTCGCTGCGCCCGACAGGCAAAGGGGCCCCGCGGGGCCCCTTCGGATCACTCCGCCGGGATCGCCGCCAGATCCTCGACATCCGCGATGGGATGCTTCAGGTGCGGCAGCATCTCCCTGGGGCAGACTTGCAGGAAGTTCAGCTTTTCTTCCTCCCAGTTCTGCAAGATCCCCTCGGCCCGGCGCGAGCGGGTCTCCTGGTAATGCCGCTCGACCAGCCCCCTCAGCTGCTCTTCCCAATGCGGCTGCGTCACCGGGCACAGCACCAGCGTCTCGGCGTTGATATAGTCGCGTGCCAGCCCCTCGGGATCGTAGAGATAGGCCATGCCCCCGGTCATGCCGGCGCCGAAATTGGCCCCGATCCGGCCCAGGATCACCGCGACGCCGCCGGTCATGTATTCGCAGCCGTTGCTGCCGCAGCCCTCGATCACCACCTTGGCGCCCGAGTTCCGGACCGCGAAGCGCTCGCCGGCGCGGCCGGCTGCGAACAGGTGGCCGTCGGTCGCGCCATACAGAACGGTATTGCCGATGATGGTGTTGTCCGCCGCGACCAGCGGGCTGGCCATCGGCGGCCGCACCACGATGGTGCCGCCCGAGAGCCCCTTGCCGACATAGTCGTTGGCATCGCCCGAGACCTCGATCTTCAGCCCCGGCGCCGCGAAGGCACCCAAGGACTGCCCGGCGCTGCCGGTCAGCCGCACCGTCAGGTGATCGGGCTGCAGGCTGTTGCGCATGCCGAAGGTCTGCACGATCATCGAGCTGGTCCGGGTGCCGACCGTGCGCTGGGTGTTCCGCACCGCGTAGCTCAGCTGCATCTTCTCGCCATCCGAGAAGAAGCGGCTGGCGTCGCGGATGATCTCGGCATCCAGCGTGTCCGGCACCGCGTTGCGCGGCTTGCTGCGGTCGTAGACGATCTTCTCGCTGCCATCGACGGTGATCAGCAGCGGGTTCAGGTCCAGGTCGTCCAGCGACTTGTCGCCCCGGCTGACCTGGGTCAGCAGGTCGGCGCGGCCGATCACCTCGTCGAGCGAACGCGCGCCGATGCTGGCCAGGATTTCCCGCACCTCGGTCGCATAGAAGGTGATCAGGTTCACCACCTTGTCGGCCGAGCCGGTGAACATCGCCCGCAGCTTCTCGTCCTGGGTGCAGACGCCGACCGGGCAGGTGTTCGACTGGCACTGGCGCACCATGATGCAGCCCATGGCGATCAGCGCCGCGGTGCCGATGCCGTATTCCTCGGCCCCCATCATCGCCGCCATGACGATGTCGCGGCCGGTGCGCAGGCCGCCGTCGGTGCGCAGCGTCACCCGGTCGCGCAGCCGGTTCATCGCCAGAACCTGATGCGCCTCGGTCAGGCCCATCTCCCAAGGCAGGCCGGCGAACTTGATCGAGGTCGCCGGGCTGGCCCCGGTGCCGCCGTTGTGCCCCGAGATCAGGATCACGTCGGCCTTGGCCTTGGCCACGCCCGCCGCGATGGTGCCGACGCCCGAGGACGCCACCAGCTTCACGGTGATCTTGGCGCGCGGGTTGATCTGCTTCAGGTCGTAGATCAGCTGCGCCAGGTCCTCGATCGAATAGATATCGTGGTGCGGCGGCGGCGAGATCAGCGTCACGCCCTTGGTCGAGTGCCGCAGCCGCGCGATCAGGTCGGTGACCTTCATGCCGGGCAGCTGGCCGCCCTCGCCGGGCTTGGCGCCCTGGGCGACCTTGATCTCCAGCTCTTCGCAGGCGTTCAGGTATTCGGCGGTGACGCCGAAGCGGCCCGAGGCGACCTGCTTGATCTTGGCGCAGGGGTTGTCGCCATTCGGCAGCGGGTGGCTGTGCGCCGGGTCCTCGCCGCCCTCGCCGCTGTCGGATTTCGCGCCGATGCGGTTCATGGCGATGTTCAGCGTCATATGCGCCTCGGGCGACAGCGCCCCCAGCGACATGCCCGGCGTCACGAAGCGCTTGCGGATCGAGGTGATCGATTCCACCTCCTCCAGCGGCACCGGCTTGCCCAGCGGCTTGATGTCCAGCAGGTCGCGCAGGTGGATCGGCGGGTTCGCCCGCATGGTGGCGGTGAACTGCTTCCAGACGTCATAGCTGGCCTTCTCGCAGGCCACCTGCAGCAGCTTCATGGTGTTGGCTTCCCAGGCGTGCTTCTCGCCCGAGCGGCGCGCCTTGTAGAAGCCGCCCACCGGCAGCAGGTCGGTCACCGGGCTGTGGAAGCCCTTGGCGTGGATCTCCTCCAGCTTGGCCTGCAACCCGTGCAGACCGATGCCGGAAATGCGCGACTGCATGCCGGGGAAATATTCCGCGACCATGGCGCGCGACAGCCCCACCGCCTCGAAGTTCAGCCCGCCGCGATAGGAGCTGAGCACCGAGATCCCCATCTTGGCCATGATCTTCAAGAGTCCGGCGTCGATGGCATCGCGATAGTTGCGCATGTTCTCGATCAGCGAGCCCGAGAGCAGCCCGCGCTCGATCCGCTCGGCGATGGTGTCCTGCGCCAGATAAGGGTTCACCGTGGTCGCGCCGCAGCCGATCAGCACCGCGAAATAATGCGGGTCGATGCATTCCGCCGAACGCACGTTGAGCGAGCAGAAGGTCCGCAGCCCCTTGCGCGTCAGCCAGGAATGGATGGCGCTGGTCGCCAGGATCATCGGCAGGCCGATGCGGTCCGGGCCGATCTTCTCGTCGGTCAGCACCAGGTGGCCGGCGCCGGAACGCACGGCATCCTCGGCCTCGGCGCGGATGCGGGCCAGCGCCTCGGCCATGGCCTCGGGGCCGGCGCCATCATCGAAGGTGCAGTCGATCTGCGTCACCGCATCGCCGAACATCTTCATCATCTCGGCAAATTCGCCATTGGCGACGAAGGGGCTTTCCAGCAGCAGGATCTCGGTCTGCGCGCTGGATTCGTCCAGCACGTTCTTGAGGTTGCCGAAGCGGGTCTTGAGGCTCATCACCCGCGTCTCGCGCAGGCTGTCGATGGGCGGGTTGGTCACCTGGCTGAAGTTCTGGCGGAAGAAATGCGACAGCGGTCGATACTGGCCCGACAGCACTGCCGGCGGGGTGTCGTCGCCCATCGAGGCCAGCGCTTCCTTGCCGTCCTCGGCCATCGGCGCCAGCATCGATTCGATTTCCTCGACCGTGTAGCCGGCGGCGATCTGGCGGCGGCGCAGCTCCTCGCCGGTAAAGGCCAGTTCCTCGGGCAGGTCGCGCATCACCTCGGACAGCTGCACCACCTTCTCGATCCACTCGCCGAAGGGCTGGGCGGCGGCCAGGTAATCCTTGATCTCGCGGTCGTGGTAGAGCTTGCCCTCGGCCATGTCGACGGCGATCATCTGGCCCGGACCCAGCGCGCCCTTCTCGCGCACCGTGGTTTCGTTCACCGGCACCATGCCGGCTTCCGAGCCGGCGATCAGCAGGTTGTCGCCGGTCACCACATAGCGCAGCGGCCGCAGCCCGTTGCGGTCCAGGCCGCCGCAGACCCAGCGCCCGTCGGTCATCGCCAGCGCTGCCGGCCCGTCCCAGGGTTCCATCACCGCGTTGCAATAGGCATACATGTCGGCCCAGGCCTGCGGCATGTCGGTGGTGGCCTTGGACCAGGCCTCGGGCACCAGCATGGTCTTGGTCATCGGCGCCGAGCGGCCGGACCGCACCATCACCTCGAACACCGCATCCAGCGCCGCCGAGTCGGACGACCCGCCGGGGATGATCGGCTTGATATCCTCGGCCATCTCGCCGAAGGCGCGGCTGGCCATGCGGATCTCGTGGCTGCGCATCCAGTTCGAGTTGCCCTTCAGCGTGTTGATCTCGCCGTTATGGGCCAGCATGCGGAAGGGCTGCGCCAGCCACCATTGCGGGAAGGTGTTGGTGGAATAGCGCTGGTGATAGATGGCGAAGGCGCTTTCGAAGCGTTCGTCCTTCAGGTCGGGATAGAATTCAGCGACCTGCTCGGCCAGCATCATGCCCTTGTAGATGATCGACCGGCAGGACAGCGTGCACAGGTAAAGGCTGCTGATCTGCGCCGCCAGCGCCGCCTTCTCGATCCGGCGGCGGATGATGTAGAGCTCGCGCTCGAACTGCTCCTGGTCGATGTCCTTTTCGCAGCGGATCAGGATCTGCTCGATCTCGGGGCGGGTGGCATTGGCCTTTTCGCCCAGAACGCTGGTGTTCACCGGCACGTGCCGCCAGCCATAGATGTAATGGCCCATGCGCAGCACTTCGGACTCGACGATGGTCCGGCAGGCCTCCTGCTGGGCGAAATTGGTGCGCGGCAGGAAGCATTGGCCGACGGCGATCAGCTTCTTCTGGTCCGGCTCGTGCCCGGTGCGGCGCACCTGGTCGTAGAAGAAGGGCACCGGGATCTGCACATGGATGCCGGCGCCGTCGCCGGTCTTGCCGTCCGCGTCCACCGCGCCGCGATGCCAGATCGCCTTCAGGGCGTTGATGCCGGCCTCGACCACCTTGCGGCTGGACTTGCCGTCCAGGTTGACCACCAGCCCGACGCCGCAGGAGGAATGCTCGTCCTCGGCCCGATACAGCGAATGTTCGGCCATCCAGTCGCGGCGGGCCTGTTCCTGCTGTTCCCAGCTCATCTGTTCACAGTCCTTCACGTCCGTGCCTCCTTCATAAGCTGCCCGAGGGTGCCGGCGCCCTGGCCGCCCACCATCTGCAGGTCGCAATCATATTCCGGCACGGTCGAGCCGAAGCCGGGTTGTCCGGGGAACGAGAAGGTCACCGGGCTGTCGTTGGTCTCTTGCCGCGCGCCGGTCCAGTCCTCCGAGGTCTCGACCCCGCCATAGAACCGGCCCTGGGCGCGGCTGATGAATTGCTGGCCCTGGCGCTGGATCAGCACCTCGCCCGTGGCGCTGAAGGTGGTCAGCTCGAAGCGCGTGACCTCCAGCGTCACGCCGTCGATCTGCACCGTCTCGCCGGTCAGCTCGTCATGGCCGACATGGCGCAGCCGCTCGCCGCTGTTCGAGCGGGTCCAGAAATCGAAATCGTCCCGCCCGGTCCTGGCCAGCGTGCTGAACGAGGCATGGTCGGCCGCCTGCTCCTCCAGCACGTCCACCAGGCCGCTGCGCAGGTCGGTGCTTTCCATCCAGCGCGTCTCGCGGTCGATGCGCGACTGGTAGGTGGCGCCCTCGCGGGTGAAATAGGTCACCCATTGGTCGCCCGGCGCGTCGCCGCTGCAGCGGTAATGCTGCGAGACGGTGCAGCCGCGGTTCTGCACCGTGATCTCCAGCCGGCAACCGTCGGGCGGAGTGAAATTCGCCGCCGCGGCCGGAAGCGCGAAAGGCGGCAGCGTGGAAAGGGTCAGCATGGCTGCCGCACCCGCCGCAAGCGTTGCGCGGCGCCCGGCCGGCAACGCGCGCAGCCGGTGTACGCCCTGTGTACGCCCTGTGCCTTTGCTGTGCATCATGGTCACACCCCCTTATTCGGCGGCGACGCGGGTGCTGTCGGCCAGGAAGCCGGCGATGCTGTCGGCGGCCTCGCGGCCGTCGCGGATCGCCCAGACCACCAGGCTGGCGCCGCGCACGATGTCGCCCACGGCAAAGACGCCGGGCAGGCTGGTCTGGTGCGTCTGGTAATCGGCCTTGACCGTGCCCCAGCGCGTCACCTCCAGCCCCTCGACGCCCCAGAGCCGCGGCAGCTCCTCGGGCTCGAAGCCCAGGGCCTTGATCACCAGGTCGGCCGGCTCGTCGTAATCGGCGCCCTCGATCAGCTCGGGCGACTGCCGGCCGCTGACATCGGGCGCGCCCAGCCGCATCTTCTGCACGCGCACGGCGCTGATCGCGACCGGCTCGCCGTCCACGTCGAGCTCCTGCGCCAGCCGCGCCTCGCCGGGGACATGGCCGACAAAGGCGCCGGGGGCGGAAAGCCACACGAATTCGACGCCTTCCTCCTCGGCATTCTGCACCTCGCGCTGGCTGCCCGGCATGTTGGCGCGGTCGCGGCGATACAGGCACTTGACCGATTGCGCGCCCTGGCGGATGGCGGTGCGCACGCAGTCCATGGCGGTGTCGCCGCCGCCGATCACCACGACGCGCTTGCCGCGGGCGTTCAGCTCGCCATCCTCGTAATCCGGGATCTCGTCGCCCAGGTCGACCCGGTTCGAGGCCGTCAGGTAGTCCAGCGCCCGCACCACGCCCTTGGCCTCGGCATTGTCCACGTCCAGGTCGCGGGTCTTGTAGACGCCGGTCGCGATCAGCACCGCGTCATGCTTGCCACGGATCGCGTCGAAGCTGATATCCTCGCCGACATTGGTGTTCAGCACGAATTCGACGCCGCCGTCGCGCAATTGCCGGGTGCGGCGCTCGACCACGGGCTTTTCCAGCTTGAAGCCGGGAATGCCATAGATCAGCAGCCCGCCGGCGCGGTCGTGGCGGTCGTAGACGGTGACCTGGAAGCCCATGCGGCGCAGCCGGTCGGCGGCGGCAAGCCCGCCCGGCCCGGCGCCGATGATGCCGATGGATTCCGGGCGTTCCTGGGCGGGGGCGGCGGGCTTGACCCAGCCTTCCTCCCAGGCGGTGTCGGTGATGTATTTCTCGATCGCGCCGATGGTGACGGTGCCGTGGCCGGATTGCTCGATGACGCAATTGCCCTCGCACAGCCGGTCCTGCGGGCAGATGCGGCCGCAGATCTCGGGGAAGGTGTTGGTTTCCTGGCTGCGCAGATAGGCTTCCTGCGTGCGCCCCTCGGCGGTCAGGCGCAACCAGTCGGGAATGTTGTTATGCAGCGGGCAATGGCTCTGGCAATAGGGCACGCCGCATTGGCTGCAGCGGCTGGCCTGTTCCTTGGCCTTGGCGTCGGCGAACTCGCGATAGATCTCGTGGAAATCCTCCGAGCGCGATGCCGCGTCCCGTTTCTCGGGCATCTCGCGCCCGACGGTGACGAATTTGAGCATCTTCTGCGTGGCCATGGCTGCGCGTCCTTCGATGACGAGGGTGTTCACCGCCTGATAAGTCAGGCCGCAGCCAAATAAAAGTCAGCTACGCTGACCTATTTACCGTTTTTCTGCGCCCACCCCCGATTTTCTGCACCCGCAGCATGAAAAATAGGTCAGCATACGTTACCAACCTGCCTGCAAAGCCAGCAAAACCACGGCACCGACCGCGATTCGCCACCAGGCGAACAGCGCATAACCATGGGCCGAGACGTAACCGAGCAACCAGCGCACCACGACGACCGCCGCCAGGAAGGCGCAGAGAAAGCCGACCAGGATGTTGCCGGCCGCCGCCGCATCCAGGATGTCGCGGTTCTTGTAGAAGTCATAGACGAAAGCGCCCAGCATGGTCGGCATGGACAGGAAGAAGCTGAATTCCGCGGCAGAACGCTTGTCGGCGCCCAGAAGCAGGGCACCGACGATGGTCGCGCCCGAGCGCGAGACGCCGGGAATCATCGCCAGGCACTGGATGAAGCCGATGGCGATGGCGGTGCCGATCGGGATGTCCTCGGCGGCGTGATAGCGCGGATGCTTGACCATCCGGTCCACGAACAGCAGCACGATCCCGCCCAGGATCAGCATGGTGGCGATCAGCGCCGGGGTCTCGAACAGGATCTCCTTGATGATCCGGTGCGCCAGAACGCCGATCACCACCGCCGGCAGAAAGGCCAGCGCCACCGCGGCGATGAAGCGCCGGGCGCGCGGGTCATGCGGGGCACCGGAAAAGATCCGCCACAGCCGGCCGGCATAGACGCCCAGGATTGCCAGGATGGCGCCGAACTGGATCAGCACCTCGAAGGCGCGGCCGGGGGAATCGAAGCCCAGGAAATGCCCGGCCAGCAGCACATGGCCGGTCGAGGACACGGGGATGAACTCGGTCAGCCCCTCCAGCAGTCCAAGGGCGGCGGCCACGATGGTGTTGTGGTCCATCAGTTGTTGCGCAGGTTCTTCGCCGAGGCGGTGATCGCCTCATATTGCCCCGAGGGCCGGAAGCGCCACAGATATTCCGCGATGACGGCGGGGGCGGCGGTCGGCTCGATGCCCAGGTCGGCAAAGGTCTTCACGCCTTCGCCCACCTTGTTCGGCAGCCGCAGCGTGCGGGCCTGGTCGCGGGTCAGGATGCGGTTGGTCAGCAGCCCGCCGGTCACCACCTGGCCTGCATCCAGCACCGAACCCATCACCCCGGCCAGCCAGTGCGGCAGGCCGACGATGGCGCGCCGGCGGTCGGTCGCGGCCAGCACCTGTTGCGCCACCTCGCGCATGGTCAGCACGTCGGGGCCGCCCAGCTCGTAGATGCCCGGCCCGGCCTTGCCGGCGGCGGCCATGGCGGCGGCGTGGGCCACGTCCTCGACATAGACCGGCTGCACCGGGCAATTCGCGCCCGGCACCACCAGGATCGGCCCCAGCCGCGTCATCGAGGCGATGCGGTTGTAGAAGTGGTCGTCCGAGCCGAAGATGATCGAGGGCCGCAGGATCACCGCATCGGGACGATGCGCCAGCACCGCGGCCTCGCCCCGGCCTTTCGAGGCGGCGTAGCGGCTGGGCGAATCCGGGTCGGCCCCCAGCGCCGAGACATGCACGAAATGCGCCACGCCGCGCTCGGCGGCGATGCGGGCGACGCGACCGGCGGCTTCCTCGTGGATGGCGTCGAAGGTGTTCCTGCCCTCGCGCACCAGGATGCCGACGCAGTTGATGACCGCGTCCGCATCGGCCATGCAGGCGGTCACCGACAGGTCGTCGCGCACGTTGCAGGGCACCGGCTCGACCTGGCCCGGCGCGCCGTATGTGCGCACGACGCCGGCCTGGTTCGGGCGGCGGACGGCGACGCGCACGCGCCAGCCCTCGGCCGCCATGATCCGGGCGATCTGCCGGCCCAGGAATCCAGACCCGCCATAGATGGTGACAAGCTTGGCTGCGGACATGCGGCGCTCCCTTCGTGGCTTGCTTGTCTGCTCAATAGCCAAGGCTTCCGCCAGCGGCAAGCCGTGGCCGCAAGCCTGCGACGATCGCGTCCGCCACCCGCAGCGCATTGGCGGCGATGGTCAGGCTGGGATTGACCCCGTTCGAGGTCGGCATGAACGAGGAATCGGCCACATAGAGATTGTCCAGCCCGTGCATCCGGCAGTCGCGGTCCAGCACGCTCTCCGCGGGGTCATCGCCAAAGCGCAGCGTGCCGCAGGGATGGGCGAAATTGAGCTGCGGCGAAGCGCCCATGAACATGGCGCGATGCGGCCGGAAGGCCTGGCGCATCGCCCGGCGAAAGGCGGCGCGGCGGCGGCGCAGCTCGTCCGAGATGTCGTAATGGAAGCGCAGCCGGTCCGTGTCGTCCGTGTCGTCCGGGGCCGAGAGCACGCGGTTCCCGGCATAGGGCAGGTCCTCGAGCACGCCCACGAACAGCTTGGCATTGCCCAGCAGCCGCGCCGCCGCCATGGCCGGGATGCGCAGCCCGTGGCGCAGCGGCCGCAGCCGGCGCAGCGGCGAGCGGTCGAAGCGGCCGTTCAGCGCATGCAGGATCTCGCCGAACCCGGCGGAAAGCCCCATGGACTGCACGGTGCCGAAGCGCTGCCCGTCGATGAAATACAGGTCGCGCATGCTGATCGAGCGCGCGGCGCCGTCCTCGCCCCGGTCGCGGCCGGCCCAGATGGCGATGATCTCGCTCAGGTGGAACATCAGGTTGCGGCCGACCAGGTCGTTGCCGTTGCCCAGGCCCTGCGGCCAGGTCTCGCTGCGCGAGCGCAGCAGCAGCGAGGGCGAGGCCAGCCCGCCCGCCGCCAGGACGTAGCGCTTGGCGCGCAGGGTGAAGTCCTGGCCGTCGCGGCGGCAGGTCACGCCGGTGACGCTGGCGCCGTCGGCCTCGATGCGGATGACCGGGCAGCGGTCGATCAGCGCTGCGCGCCCGGTCTCCAGCGCCGGCAGCACCCCGGCCGAGCGGCCGTCCATCTTGCAGCGCCGCGGGCAGCGCCGGCCGAAGCAGCTTGCGCAGCCCGGCAGGAAGCGCGCCGCCATATGTGTGCGATAGGGGTGCATCCCCGCCCGCCGCAGGTCCGACATCAGCGCCGCGTCCGAGGCCGGCAGCGGCAGCACCGGCGGCAGCAGCCGCGCGCCGTTCGGGGCCAGCGGATCGACCTCGCCATTGATGTGGAAGTAATCCTCGGCCAGCTCGAACCAGGGCCGCATCTCGTCATAGGAAACCGGCCAGCCGCCGGTCGGATGCGGGGAGCCCTCGACCGATTCCAGGTCGTGGCGCTCGGGCCGTTCCAGCGTGGCGGCGTAGAAGGCCGAGGTGCCGCCCACCCCGGTGCCGATCATGCCGTCCAGCTCGCACCAGTCGCCGTCCAGCCGGGCCTCGAGCAGGCGCGGCCAGGCGCCGTTGGCAAGGCGGGTTTCCGGGTCGCGGCTGTCAACGCCCAGGGCGGGCAGGTCGGCATCGCCCAGGTCCGGGCCTTTTTCCAGGTAGAGAACCGAGAGCCCCGCTTCGGCCAGACGGCGCCCCGCCGTGCCCCCGCCGATACCCGTGCCGATCACGATGGCATCCCATTCGCGGGTTCTGAGATCATCCATGAAGGAATCCGTTCGGTTCTGAACTGGTGAAAAAGGCACTGGCTGACAAGGCCTTCTAGTCCCGCGCGGCTTGGCCCGGCAAGCTGCATGAAAGGACAGGGTGCCGCTGGCTGTGCCGGGCAGGGGGGATTCGGTCCCGCGCCGGGCCCGCCGGGCGCCGGTTCCCGGGGGGCGGAGGGGGGCGGAGCGGGTGCCGGAGGGAGGCCGGAAAAACTTTTGCGGCCTGTGAAGGTTTTTTGCAGATCCCCCGTTGACACCCCCTGCGGCTGGGCTTAATCACCCGGCTCACGCGACCTGCCCAGGTGGCGGAATTGGTAGACGCGCACGGTTCAGGTCCGTGTGCCGCAAGGCGTGGAGGTTCGAGTCCTCTCCTGGGCACCATGAAACAAAAGCCGCGCAAGCCCTTGGGTTTGCGCGGCTTTTGCATTGACGGCCGGGCTGGCCGCCGGTGGCGCGGTCGCTTGAGTATTTGGGGAACGAAGAAGCCGCCAACCCCGGGCCCGGGGCGGGATTGGCGCTGGGATCGGGGCAGGGGCCGGGTCTGGCGCGGGCTGCGGAGCTGCGGGGGCCGGCGGCCTCGGGCAAGGAAGGGAAGGGGCCGGATGATACCGCGTTTCGGACCGCCGCCGGGGCGGCAAGCCTATCGCCTGCGCCCGGGCGCCTATGCGCTGCTGATCCGCGACGGCGCGGCGCTGCTGACCTTCCAGCAGGCTCCCGAGCCCGAGTTCCAGCTGCCGGGCGGCGGCATCGACCCGGGCGAATCGGCCCTGGCTGCCCTGCATCGCGAGGTGCGCGAGGAAACCGGCTGGACCATCGGCATGCCGCGCCGGCTCGGCGCCTATCGCCGCTTCTGCTACATGCCGGAATACGGGTTCTGGGCCGAGAAGCTGTGTTCGGTCTGGATCGCCCGCCCCGTCGCCCGGCTGGGTCCGCCCGCCGAGCCGGGACACGAGGCGCATTGGCTGCCGCTGCCGCGGGTCGAGGCGCTGCTGCCCGACCCCGGCTCGCGCGCCTTCGTCCGGGCGGCGCTGCGCCGGCTGGCGGCGGGGCGGTCTGTGCGGGCAGGCTAGTCCCAGGGCATATCGGCCTCCTTCCTGCGTTCGATCAGCACGGCCGAGATGTCGTCGTTGCGCTGTCCGCCGGCATAATGCGCCGCCGACCAGCAGATCGATTCCAGCAGCGCGTCGCCGCGCAGCGTGGCATTGGTGCGCAGGATCGCCTGCAGCCCTTCCTCGCCCAGGGGCTCACTGCGGGCGTTCTCGGTTTCGGTCAGCCCGTCCGAAGTGATGAACAGCCGGTCGCCCGGCTCCAGCACCAGCTGCAGCTCCTCGTAATCGGCGCGAGGGAATACCCCGACCGGCAGGCCGCCCTGGCCGATCCGCTCGATCCGGCCGTCGGCGCGCTGCAGGACCGGGTGGGGATGGCCCGCCTGCACCAGCCGCAGCCGGCCGCTGAGAAAATCCAGATCGGCATAGACCATGGTGAAATAGGAATCGGTGCGCAATTCCTCGAGCATCAGCGCGTTGAGGTGGCGCAGCACCTCGGCCGGCGGGCGGGAATCGTAAAGGCCCAGCTCGGTGATGCGCAGCGCGACATTGTGATCGGCGGCGCTGGACAGCAGCGCCGCCAGCCGGGCGCTGAGCAGCGCCGCCGCGACGCCATGCCCGGCCACGTCCAGCGCGAAAAGCCCGATCCGCCGGCCGTTGATCGGGAAGAAGCCCACCAGGTCGCCGCCGATATGGCCGGCCGGGCGCATCAGCAGCGACAGGTCGAAATCGCCGAACCGCCCGTGGCGTTCGCGCACCAGCCCCTGCTGCAGGCGCTGCGCCTCGCGCAGGTCTCGGTCGATCGCGGCCTGGGTCTCGCGCAGCCGGGCCAGGGTGGCGCTGAGCTGCGCATTGGCGTTGCGCAGGTTCTCCTCCATCCGCAGGATGCGCTCGCTGGCGGACAGCCGCGCCAGCAGCTCGGCCCCCGAGACCGGCTTGGTCATGAATTCGTCGGCGCCGGCCCGCAGCCCCTCGGCGATGTCCTTCTTGTCGTTGCGGGTGGTCAGCAGGATGAAATAGCCGTAGCGGTCCGACTGCATGTCGCGGAACCGGCGGCAGAATTCCAGCCCGCTCTGGCCCGGCATCATCCAGTCCGAGATCACGATGTCCGGCCGGCGCTCCAGGCAGATGCGCATCGCTTCCTCGCCGCCCGCGGCCTCGACCACCTGGTAGCCGGCGCGGATCAGCTGCACGGCCAGCGTGCGCCGCTGCGCCCGGCTGTCGTCGACAAGCAGCACCAGCCGCGAATGCTGCGGGATCGAATTCACGGCCTGGCTGTCGAGGATCATCATGCCGAGCATCTAAACCGTCGGGTCTGAAAACTCCGTTAATCGTGACAATTTTCACGATTAACACGCGGTAGATGAATCTTCTGCTATCCTGGGGGCATGATTCCTCCGAGGGTTGTACATGCTGGACTGGAACCGGATCAACGAGCTGCGCGGCGAAGTCGGCGACGACGAGTTCCAGACCATCCTGGAACTGTTCCTGGACGAGGTCGAAGGGGTGATGATGCGCCTGTCGGGCCAGGATGCGCTGCGGCTGGAAACCGACCTGCATTTCCTCAAGGGCTGCGCCTGGAACCTGGGCTTTGCGGATTTCGGTCATCTCTGCGACGAGGGAGAGCGGCATGCCTCGCAGGGCAAGCCGCGCGATATCTGCCTCGAGCGGTTGCTGCGCGCCTATTCCGAATCGAAACAGGCGCTGATGCGCCGCCTGGATGCAGAGCGGTATCCGCCCCTGCCGGCGCGCCATGCCTGAGCCGGGGCGCCACGGGCCGCCGGATCACGGGGTGTCAGATCACGGGGCGTCAGATCAGGAACTCGGCCAGCACCGGGTCGCGGGTGATGTCGCGATAGCCGATCCCCGCCGATTCCAGCCTTTCGCAGATCTGTTCCAGGTTGCCGGGGACGGTGGTCTCGATGCCGATCAGGACCGAGCCGAAATTGCGCGCCGATTTCTTCAGGTATTCGAAGCGGGCGATGTCGTCCTCGGGGCCGAGCAGCTGCAGGAAGTCGCGCAAGGCGCCGGGCCGCTGCGGCATGCGCAGGATGAAATAGCGCTTGAGGCCCGAGAAACGCTGGGCGCGCTCCTTGACCTCGGGCAGGCGCTCGAAGTCGAAATTGCCGCCCGAGCAGATGCAGACCACACGCTTGCCGGCCAGCTCGGGCATGTCGCGCAAGACGTCCACCGCCAGCGCCCCGGCGGGTTCCAGCACGATGCCCTCGATGTTCAGCATCTCCAGCATGGTGGCGCAGATGCGGTCCTCGGGCGCGGTATGGACCCGGTCGGCGCCGAAGCCGGCAAGGGCGCGAAACGGCAGGTCGCCGATCCGCGCCACCGCGGCGCCGTCGACGAAATTGTCCACCGCCGGTAGGGTTACCGGCGCACCGGCCAGCAGCGCCTCGCGCAGGCTGGCCCCGCCTTCCGGCTCGGCGAATTCGGCCTGCGTGCCGGGCGCCAGCTCGGCCAGCAGCCGGGTCACGCCGGCGGCCAGCCCGCCGCCGCCGACCGGCAGCACCACCACGTCCGGCGCCCCGCCCAGCTGATCGAGCAGTTCCAGCCCGACCGTGGCCTGCCCCTCGATGATGTCCGGGTCGTCGAAGGGCGACAGGAAGGTCGCGCCCTGCGTGCGGGCGAAGTCCTGCGCCGCAGCCAGGGTCTGGTCGAAATAGTCGCCGGTCAGCACGATCTCGATGGCGCCGTTGCCGAAGATGCGGGTCTTGTCGATCTTCTGCCGGGGCGTGGTGACCGGCATGAAGATCGTGCCTTTGGTTCCGAAATGCCGGCAGGCGAAGGCCATGCCCTGGGCATGGTTGCCGGCGCTGGCGCAGACGAAATGCCCCGGCGATCCGGCGCCGATCTTGCGCATGGCGTTGAAGGCGCCGCGCAGCTTGTAGCTGCGCACCGGCGTCAGGTCTTCGCGTTTCAGCCAGATCTCGGCGCCGTATTTCGCCGAGAGGTGGTCGTTCTTCTGCAGGGGCGTCGGCTCGAAGAGGTCGCGCAGCGCGATCTCTGCCTGGCGGACAGAGGCGGCAAAGTTTTCCATGTCCCGGCCATGGCGCGATACGCGCGGATTCGCAAGGGTTTTCGCGCTCTCAGCGCAGCGGCCGGCCTTCGACGTAATGGCCGTAAAGGGTGGTGATGACCGACAGGTTGAACAGCGCCAGCCCCAGATAAGCCAGGACCAGGGCGGCCGATGCGACATATTGCGGCGCATCCTCGGTTCGCAGGCCTTCCGTCACGGCGGCAAGCCCGCCCAGGATGATGAAAAGCCCGCCCATCATTGCGGTCACCGCTTCGACGACACCGTTCTCTTGCCCCGTCGCGCGCCAGGCGTCGCGCAGGCCAAGCTGCCGGCCAAGCGCCGCGGCGACCAGCTTGGGCGACAGGCGCAAGCCGATCCAGAGGGCGAGGATGCCGATGAGAAGCTCTATCCAGCCCCCACGCGCCGCCGGCAGCACCAGTTGCAGGGGCAGGGCCGCCAGCCCTCCCAGGAAGGAGATCGCCACCCACCAGCCGAAATAGGCCGCGACCCGATCCCAATCCCGCTCCGGCCCGGTCTCGTTGAGCAACACGTAGCGATGCCAGTGGACCGCGACCGAGAAGAGCAGGGCAAGGGCAAGAACCATGCCCAGGAGGCCCAAGGGGAAGGCGGCGGGCCAGGCGACCATGGCCATGGCCGAGCACAGGATCACGAGCACCGCCCCCAGCACGCGCGGCCCGGCGATCCGTGCGCTTGCGGCCAGATTGCCGGTGACTTGGCGCCGGGAATGACGAAGAATTGCAGTGGCCTTGGCGAACACGGCGCCTCTCTCGCTATAGGTGTCCCAAGGTTTGCCAGTTCCGCGGGGCATTGGCCAGCCCGGCATCCGGCCAATGATGGAGCAGCCCCTTGTGACAACCGGCGAATGCGCCTATTCCCTGCCGAAATTTCACTGGGGGTCATCCGCATGTCCGACGCGCCGAAGAAAGTCGTCCTTGCCTATTCGGGCGGGCTCGACACCTCGATCATCCTGAAATGGCTGCAGACCGAATACGGCTGCGAGGTCATCACCTTCACCGCCGACCTCGGCCAGGGCGAGGAGCTGGAGCCGGCGCGCCAGAAGGCCGAGTTGCTGGGCATCAAGCCGGAAAACATCCACATCGTCGACGTGCGCGAGGAATTCGTGCGCGATTTCGTCTTCCCGATGTTCCGCGCCAATGCGGTCTACGAGGGGCTCTATCTGCTCGGCACCTCGATCGCCCGGCCGCTGATCTCCAAGCACCTGGTCGAGATCGCGCATCAGCACGGCGCCGATGCCGTCGCCCATGGCGCCACCGGCAAGGGCAACGACCAGGTCCGGTTCGAGCTGTCGGCCTATGCGCTCGACCCGTCGATCAAGGTGATCGCGCCCTGGCGGGAATGGGATCTGACCTCGCGCACCCGGCTGATCGAGTTCGCCGAACAGAACCAGATCCCGATCGCCAAGGACAAGCGCGGCGAGGCGCCCTTCAGCGTCGACGCCAACCTGCTGCACACCTCGAGCGAGGGCAAGGCGCTGGAAAACCCGGCCGAGGAAGCGCCCGACTACGTCTACCAGCGCACCGTCAGCCCCGAGGAGGCGCCCGACCAGCCCGAATATCTCGAGATCGGCTTCGAGCGCGGCGATGCGGTCTCGATCAACGGCGAGGCGCTGTCGCCTGCCACCATCCTGACCCGGCTGAACGAATACGGCCGCAAGCACGGCATCGGCCGGCTGGACTTCGTGGAAAACCGCTTCGTCGGCATGAAGTCGCGCGGCATCTACGAGACCCCCGGCGGCACCATCCTGCTGGAAGCGCATCGCGGCATCGAGCAGATCACGCTCGACAGCGGCGCCGGCCACCTCAAGGATTCGATCATGCCGCGCTATGCCGAGCTGATCTATAACGGCTTCTGGTATTCGCCCGAGCGCGAGATGCTGCAGGCGCTGATCGACAAGAGCCAGGAGCATGTGACCGGCACCGTGCGGCTGAAACTCTACAAGGGCAGCGCCCATACCGTCGGCCGCTGGTCGGAGCATTCGCTCTACAGCGAAAAGCACGTCACCTTCGAGGACGATGCCGGCGCCTATGACCAGAAGGACGCGGCGGGCTTCATCCGTCTGAACGCGCTGCGCCTGAAGCTGGTGGCGAACCGTAACGCCCGCTTCAAGTAACCGCACCCGCATTGCATGCAAAAGGCCGCGGGCAGGTTCCGCGGCCTTTTCGCTGGCCGTCCCGCGCGCCATCGACGCACGGGGCTGGCCGGCTTCTTCGTTCCCCCAAATACCCCCGCCGGAGGCGCCCGCCCCTCGTTCACTGCTCCCCGGCTTCCCCGCTTGGGGAACCTCGGCGGCCATAGCGCGTTCGCCCGCAGGCAACGCCCAGGGAGGAAACCGGACATGACCATGGCCAAGAACACCGTCTGCCTCTGGTATGACAAGGATGCCGAGGCGGCCGCCCGCTTCTATGCCCAGACCTTTCCCGACAGCGCCGTCACCGCGGTGCGGCGCGCGCCCAGCGATTTTCCGTCAGGCAAGGCGGGCGATGTGCTGCTGGTCGAGTTCACCGTCGCGGGCATCCCCTGCGTCGGCCTGAACGGCGGCCCGACCTTCCGGCACAACGAAGCGTTCTCGTTCCAGATCGCCACCGACGACCAGCAGGAAACCGACCGCTACTGGGATGCCATCGTCGGCAATGGCGGCCAGGAAAGCGCCTGCGGCTGGTGCAAGGACAGGTGGGGCATTTCCTGGCAGATCACGCCGCGCGTGCTGACCGATGCGCTGGCCGCCGGCGGCGACGAGGCGAAACGCGCCTTCGAGGCGATGATGGAGATGACCCGCATCGACGTCGCGGCCATAGAGGCGGCGCGGCGCGGCTGAGCCGCGCTTCCCTTCCCGCGCCGCCTGCGGCAGGATGCGGGCATGACCCAGAACCCCGACCGCCCCGCCCATATCGCCATCGTCACCGTCTCGGACCGCGCCGCCCGCGGCGAATATGAGGACAAGGGCGGGCCGGGAGCCGAGGACTGGTTGCGCGCCACCATCACCTCGCCCATGGACATCACCCGCCGCATCATCCCCGACGGGCGCGAGATCGTCGCGGACTGCCTGCGCGACCTGGCCGACGAACAGGGCGCCGACCTGATCCTGATCACCGGCGGCACCGGCCCGGCGCCGCGCGACCAGACGCCCGAGGCCATGGCCGAGGTGATCGACAAGGAACTGCCCGGCTTCGGCGAGGAAATGCGCCGCGCCAGCCTGCGCGAGGTGCCGACCGCCATCCTGTCGCGCCAGACGGCGGGCATCCGCGGCGCGACTCTGATGATCACCATTCCCGGCAAGCCCTCGGCCATCGCCACCTGCCTCGACGCGGTTTTCGCGGCGGTGCCCTATTGCCTCGACCTGATCGGCGCGGCCTATGTGGAAACCGACCCCGCCCGCATCAAGGCGTTCCGGCCGAAGTCATAGGCTCGGGCCGCAGCAGCAGGTCGGCGGGCAGCGATTCGCGCAGCACAAGCTCGGCATTGCCGAGGTCGTTTTCCAGATGCGCCATCACCTCGGCCGGCGAACGGCCGAGACCCTGCCAGCGCGCGGTCAGGCGGCGGCGCAGCTCCTCCATCGGCACGTCCAGCATGACCGACAGGTCCCACAGGCCCGCCAGCTTGCGCCAGGGCGCCCGGTCCAGCAGCAGGTAATTGCCCTCGACCACCACCAGCCTTGTATCCGCCTCGACCCGGCCGGCCCCGGCGACGGCCAGGTCCAGCGCGCGGTCGAAGACCGGATAGACCACCTCGCCCCCGGCCTTCAGGCGCTGCACCAGCGCCACGAAGCCGGCCGCGTCGAAGGTCTGCGGCGCGCCCTTGCAGCCGCGCAGCCCATCCGCTTCCAGCAGCCGGTTGTCCAGGTGGAACCCGTCCATCGGCACCAGCACCGCATCCGCAAGCCCGGCCGCCAGCCGGGCGGCCAGGGTCGATTTCCCCGATCCCGGCGCCCCGACGATGGCGACGATGCGCCGTCCGGGTCCCAGTCCCGCAATCCGATCCAGTATTTCTCTCATGCGCACATATCCCGGGCGGAGTCCGAAGGGCGGAGGGCAGAGCCCCCCGCAGCCGTGCCGTTCAGGCCGCCGTCGCCACCTCGTCCGGAACCTTGGCCCCGGTCATGAAGGCCACCGCGTCCGACATCGAATGATCCTGCGGCCGGATCACGCAGAGCCGCCGGCCCAGCCGGTGGATATGGATGCGGTCCGCCACCTCGAAGACATGCGGCATGTTGTGGGAAATCAGGATGATCGGAATGCCGCGCGAGCGCACGTCGCGGATCAGCTCCAGCACGCGCCGGCTTTCCTTGACGCCAAGCGCCGCCGTCGGCTCGTCCAGGATCACCACCTTCGAACCGAAGGCGGCGGCCCGCGCCACCGCCACGCCCTGGCGCTGGCCGCCCGACAGCGTCTCGACCGCCTGGTTGATGTTCTGGATGGTCATCAGCCCCAGCTCGGTCAGCTTCTCGCGGGCGAATTTCTCCATCGCCGGGCGGTCGAGCTGGCGGAACCACTGGCCCATGATGCCGGGCTTGCGCAATTCGCGGCCCATGAACATGTTGTCGGCGATGGACAGGGCAGGGGACATGGCCAGCGTCTGATAGACGCATTCGATGCCGTAGCCGCGCGCATCCAGCGGGCTGGCGAATTTCACCGGCTGGCCCTCCAGCGCGATCTCGCCCTCGTCGGGCTGGACCGCGCCCGACAGCGCCTTGATGAGCGAGGATTTCCCCGCGCCGTTGTCACCGATGACGGCCAGGATCTCGCCCGGCATCAGGTCGAAGTCGCAATGGTCCAGCGCCGTGACCTTGCCATAGCGCTTGACCAGGCCGCGGGCCTTCAGAAGCGGTTCTGCGGAAGTGTTCGCGTTCATGCCGATGCCTTTCTGATCCATTGATCCACCGCCACGGCGAGGATGATGAGCAGGCCGATGAGGAAGAAGGTCCATTGCGGGTCGGTGCCGACCATCTTCAGCCCCATCTCGAACACGCCGACGATCAGCGCGCCGAAGAACATGCCGACGATCGAGCCGCGGCCGCCGAACAGGCTGATGCCGCCGATCACCACCGCCGTGATGGACTGGATGTTGCCCAGCTGCCCGGTCGAGGCCGAGGGCGAGACCGAGCCGAAGCGGCCGATCATCACCCAGCCCGCGATGGCGCAGAACAGGCCCGCCAGCGCATAGACCTGGATCAGCACCCGCCTGGTGCGCACCCCGGCCAGCTCCGCCGCCTCCGGGTCGTCGCCGACGGCATAGACATGCCGGCCCCAGGCGGTATGGCGCAGGACATAGGCCAGGATCGCGACCAGCGCGATCAGCAGGAACACCGCGTAAAGCACCTTCACCCCGCCCGGCTGGATGGAATTGCCCCAGAACTGCAGGGCGGGGGCGCTTTCGCCGATGGCCGAGGAGCGGATGGTCTCGTTCGCGGAATAGATGTAGTTCGCCGCCAGGATGATCTGCCAGGTGCCCAGCGTCACGATGAAGGGCGGCAGCTTGATGCGGGCGACCAGCCAGCCATTGGCAAAGCCCATGGCCGTTCCCGCCGCCAGCCCCAGCGCGATGGAAAGCGGCGCCGGGATGCCGTAGCGGAAGGTGAACTGCCCCATCAGCACCGAGGAGAACACCGCGATGGCGCCGACCGACAGGTCGATGCCGGCGGTCAGCACCACCAGCGACTGCGCGCAGCCCAGGATGCCGACGATGGCGATCTGCTGCAGGATGGTGGACAGCGTCACCGCCTTGAAGAAGTTCGGCGACAGCAGCCCGAAGACGACGATGGCCGCGATCAGCACGATCATCGGCACCGCCGAGGGCGTCATGTGCAGCCAGTGCTGCAGGCGCTTCAGGGCGGTCTTCTGTTCCTGGAACTCGGCAACCTTGTCCGAGGCGCCCTGCAGGCCTTCCTCGTAGCTGGTGGCCGTCTTGGTGTCGGATGACATGGACGGTCTCCCCCCTTTGCAAGACGCCGCGTCCGGGCGTCGCTGCCTGTGGCAGGGCGAGGCTGCGGCCCCGCCCCGCGGTTCAGTCGCGGCTCAGCCCCAGCAAAGCTCGGCGCCCTTGGCGCTGTCGATGGATTCGACGCCCTCGACCGGCTTGTCGGTGACCAGCTGCACGCCGGTATCGGTGAAATCCTTGCCCTCGGTCGCGGCGGGCTTGGTGCCATCCTTGGCGAAGGCGGCGATGGCCTCGATGCCCTTCGAGGCCATGTCCAGCGGATATTGCTGCGAGGTGGCGCCGATCACCCCGTCCTTGACGTTCTGCACGCCCGGGCAGCCGCCATCGACCGAGACGATCAGCACGTCGCCCTCTCGCCCGACGGCCTTCAGCGCCTCATAGGCGCCGGCGGCGGCAGGTTCGTTGATCGTGTAGACCAGGTTGATGTCGGGATCCTTGGCCAGCAGCGTCTCCATCGCCTTCAGCCCGCCTTCCTCGTTGCCCGAGGTGACCTCGTGGCCGACGATGCGCGGATCGGTCTCGTCGCCCCATTTTGCCGGATCGCCCAGCTCGACGCCGAAGCCCTGCAGGAAGCCCTGGTCGCGCAGCACGTCGACCGAGGGCTGCGAGATCGCCAGGTCCAGCAGCGCGATCTTGGCCTCGGCCGCCGCGTCGCCCATGGTGGCCTTGGCCCATTGGCCGATCAGCTCGCCGGCCTTGAAATTGTCGGTGGCGAAGGTCGCGTCGGCCGCGTCGATCGGGTCCAGCGGCGTGTCCAGCGCGATGACCAGCAGCCCGGCATCCCGCGCCGCCTGCACGGAATCAACGATGGCCTTGGTGTCCGAGGCGGTGATCAGGATGCCCTTGGCGCCGTCGGCGATGCAGGCCTCGATGGCCGAGACCTGGCTTTCGTGGTCGCCGTCGATGCGGCCGGCATAGGATTTCAGCTCCAGCCCCAGCTCGGTGGCCTTGGCCTCGGCGCCTTCCTTCATCTTCACGAAGAAGGGGTTGGTGTCGGTCTTGGTGATCAGACAGGCGCTGTCGGCCTGCGCCATGCCGGCGATCAGGGTCAGGGCCGTGCCCGCCAGCGCTGCGCGCAGCAGTGTCGTCTTGGTCATGATGTCGTTCCTCCTCTGGGCGGGTCTGACCGCCGCCTCCTCCAAAAGGCTGCCGAAGAAAGAGGGGCTTGTCAATAAATCAATTTCGTTGATTTATATAGAGGGGAGGATGGAACCATGCCGAACACCATGCCGGCGGCGGCGACGCCGCAAGGGGTCCGCAGCCAGAACGAGCGCCTGATCCTGTGGCTGATTCGCCGCAACGGGCCGATGCCGCGCGCCGCGCTGGCGCAGGCCACGGGCCTGTCGGCGCAGGCGGTCACCAACATCACCCGCGAACTGATCGCCGCCGGCCTGCTGGATGCCGGGGGCGAGCGGCGGCGCGGCAAGGTCGGCCAGCCGCTGCTGCCGCTGGCTTTGGCGCCGGAGGGGGCGCTGTTCCTGGGCCTCAAGGTCGGGCGCCGGGTGGCGGAACTGGTGCTGGTCGATTTCGCGGGCGCGATCCGGCAGATCCGGGTGCTGCCGCATGCCTATCCGCATCCCGACGCGATCCGCGATTTCGCCGTCGCCGGCACCGCCGCCATCCTGGCCGAACTGACCGGGGCGCAGCGCGCGCGGCTATCGGGCATGGGCATCGCCAGCCCCTTCTACCTGTGGGACTGGGCCGAGGAGATGCAGCCCTGGCGCGGCCGCGACCTGCGCGCCGAGTTGGCCGCGGCGCTGGACCTGCCGGTCTGGCTGGAGAACGATGGCTCCTGCGCCTGCGGGGCCGAGATGATGTTCGGCACCGAGGATCTGCCCGAGGATTTCCTGTATTTCTACCTCGCGCATTTCGGCGGCGGCGGCGTGGTGCTGGACGGGCGGCTGCGGCTGGGACCGTCGCGCAATGCCGGGGCGATGGGCTCCTGCCCGGTGCCGGGCGGGCGGCAGGTGCTGGACGTGGCCTCGGTTTCGGTGCTGGAGGCGGCTCTGGGTCGCGACCTGCCGCTGGAGGATGCCGACTGGCAGTTGCCGCAGGCCGTCGCCCGGCAATGGCTGGACGAATCGGCGCGGGTGCTGTCCCATGCGGCGCTGGGGGCGGTCGCGGTGCTGGACCTGCCGCTGGTGGTGATCGACGGCGCCATGCCGGCGGCGCTGCGGGATGCGCTGGTGCAGGCGACGGCCGACGGGCTGACCGCGATGCGCCATCACGGTGTCACCTTGCCCGAGGTGCGCGCCGGAACCCTGGGTCGCCGGGCCCGCACGCTGGGGGCGGCGGCGCTGCCGCTCAGCGCCGGCTTCATGCCGGGCGGCAGTTTCACCGCCCCGCGGCCGGGACGGAACGGGCAGGAAACCCGCGGCGCGCGCCCTGCGTTCCCGGGATGACAGGTGAAGAAAGGAAGCCGCGGCGATGGCCGACGATCCATACAAGGCCTTGGGGCTGGGCAAGAATGCCACGCAGGACGAGATCAAGAAGGCCTATCGCAAGATCGCCAAGACCGACCACCCGGACCTGAACCCCGACCCGGCGGCACATGAACGCTTCAAGGCGGCATCCTCGGCCTATGACCTGCTCAAGGATCCCGAACAGCGCGCCCGCTTCGACCGCGGCGAGATCGACGCCTCGGGGCAGGAGCGGCCGCAGCGGCATTACTACCGCGAATATGCCGAGCAGGGCGACAATCCCTATCGCCAGAGCCACGGGTTCGAGGATTTCTCGGACGTGTTCTCGGACCTGTTCGGCCAGCGCGCGCAGGCCCGGCGCGGCGGCGGGGCAAGGAGCTTCGACATGCGCGGCCCCGACCAGCGCTTCACGCTGGAGATCGACTTCATGACCGCCGCCCGAGGCGGCTCGACCCGCATCACCATGCCCGACGGCGCGGTGCTGGAGGTCAGGATCCCCGAGGGCGCGCATGACGGCCAGGTCATCCGCCTGCGCGGCAAGGGCGGCCCCGGCATGGGCGACGGCGCGCCGGGCGATGCGCTGCTGACCCTGATCGTGGCCGAGGATCCCGACTGGAAGCGCGACGGAGACGATGTCGAGACCACGCTGCCCATCACCATCGACGAGGCGGTGCTGGGCGGCAAGGTCGAGGCGCAGACCATCGACGGCCCGGTGATGCTGACGGTGCCGCGCGGCGCCAGCTCGGGCCAGAAGCTGCGGTTGAAGGGGCGCGGCATCAAGGGCGCCGGCGGCCGGCGCGGCGACCAGCATGTCGCGCTGAAGATCGTCATGCCGCCCAAGGTCGATGACGAGCTGGCGCGGTTCATGGAGCAATGGCGCCGGAGCCACGCCTATGATCCGAGGAGGGGCAAATGACCCAGCGCCATTACACCCTGGCCGAGACGCTCGCCCTGGTCGAGGATCTGACGGCCGAGCAGCTGCAGCGCTATATCCGCGCCGGCGTCGTGGTGCCGGTGCAGTCCGCGCAGGGACCGCTGTTCCGCGAGCTGGACCTGGCGCGGCTGAACCTGGTGGTGGACCTGGCCGAGGGCTATCACCTGGACGAAGAGGCGCTGGCCCTGGTGCTGTCTCTGGTCGATCAGCTGCACGGGCTGCGCGGCGACATGCGGGCGATGCTGGACGCCGTGGCGCGCGAGCCGGTCGAGACGCGGGTGCGGCTCAAGGCCGCGATCCGCGAGGTGCGGGTGACGGTGCGGGACTGATCGTCACCCAAACGTCACCGATCCGTCAGCGCCCTGTCACCGAAAGCCGCCACATCCCCGGAGGACCCAACCCCCGAGGATGCCATGACATTCCGCCTGACCTTCTGTTCGCTGATCGCGCTGGCCGCGGCCTCTCCCGCCCTGGCCGAGCCGGTCTTCAACCGCATCGCCAGCTTCGCCACCCTGGACAACATGGCCGAGGGCGAGGACCGGACGCGCGCCACCTCGGCCGAGATCATGACCGCGACGCCCGATGGCAACCGGCTGATCTATTCCGACAGCCCGCTGGGCGCGATCGGCCTGATCGACATTGCCAACCCCCGCGCGCCGAAGCCGCTGGGCAACATTGCCATGGACGGCGAGCCCACGACCACCGTGGTCCTTGGCGAGACCGCCTTCGTGGGCGTGAACACCTCGGAAAGCTTTACCAAGCCCTCGGGCGTGCTGCGCTCGGTCGATCTGGAAAGCCGCAAGGTGGTGGCGAATTGCGACCTGGGCGGCCAGCCCGATTCGGTCGCCCTGTCACCCAGGGGCGACATGATCGCCGTCGCCATCGAGAACGAGCGCGACGAGGGGGTGAACGACGGCGCCATCCCGCAGATGCCCGCTGGTTTCGTTGTCCGCCTGCCGGTCAAGGACGGCGCGATTGATTGCGCCGGAAAGCAGGTCATCGACCTGACCAGCCTGGCCGAGGTCGCGCCCGATGATCCCGAGCCGGAATATGTCGATTTCAACGCCCAGGGCGATCTGGTCGTGACCTTGCAGGAGAACAACCACATCGTGGTGATCGGTGCCGATGGCGCCGTCGCATCGCATTTCAGCGCCGGCAGCGTCGATCTGGACGGCATCGACATCGACAAGGACGGCAAGCTGGATTTCACCGGCAGCCTCAAGGCCGTGCCGCGCGAGCCCGACACCGTGGCCTGGCTGGACGACGACCATTTCGCCACCGCGAACGAGGGCGACTGGCAGGGCGGCGCGCGCGGCTTCACCATCTGGAACCGCGACGGCACGGTGGTCCATGAATCCGGCGCCGCCTTCGAGCAGGCGCTGGTCCGCATCGGCCATTACCCCGAGGGGCGGTCCGGCAAGAAGGGCGTCGAGCCCGAGGCGCTGAAATATGCCGAGTTCGACGGCGAGAAACTGCTGTTCGTCGGCTCGGAACGCGGCAGCGCCATCGGCGTCCATGACGTGGCCGACCCTTCCGCGCCGAAGCTGAAGCAGATCCTGCCTTCGGGCATCGGCCCCGAGGGGCTGGTGGCGATCCCCGGCCGCAATCTTTTCGCCAGCGCCAACGAGACCGACCTGGGCGAGGATGGCGGCGCCCGCGCGCATGTGATGATCTACGAACGCGCCGAGGGCGTGCCGGCCTATCCGACCATCGCGTCCGAGGACCTGCTGGGCTGGGGCGCGCTGTCGGGCCTGACCGTCGATCCGGCCGACCCGGCGGGGCTTTATGCGGTCAGCGACAGCGCCTACAAGGACCAGCCGGCGATCTATCGCATCCGGTCCGGCCAGCCTGCCGCCATCACCGACAAGATCGTCGTGACCCGCGACGGTGCGCCGGCGTCGAAGCTGGACCTGGAGGGCATCGCCGCCGACGGCGAGGGCGGCTTCTGGCTGGCGAGCGAGGGCGATGCGGAAAAGCAGATCCCGCACCAGATCCTGCATGTCGACGGCAAGGGCGCGATCCGGCAGGAAGTCCCGCTGCCCGAGGCGCTGACTGCCCAGGCGACCCGCTTCGGGCTGGAAGGTATCGCCATGGCCGGCGACGGCACACTGTGGATGGCGGTGCAGCGCGAATGGAAGGACGATCCCAAGGGCCAGGCCAAGCTCTTGCACTTCGATCCGGCGACTGGGAACTGGTCCGGCGTGCGCTATCCGCTGGAATCCGGCGAGGGCTGGGTGGGCCTGTCCGAGCTGACGATCCACGGCGACCGCCTTTACCTGATCGAGCGCGACAACCTGATCGGCCAGGCGGCGAAGCTGAAGCAGGTGACTTCGGTGGCGCTGGAGGGCCTGGAGCCCGCGCCCCTGGGCGGCGAGTTGCCGCTGGCCGAGAAGCGGGTCGAGCGCGACCTGATCCCCGACCTGAAGCAGTGGAACGGCTATGTTCAGGACAAGGTCGAGGGCATGGCGATCGCGCCCGCCGGCACGGTCTGGACCGTGACCGACAACGATGGCGTGGACGATGCCTCGGGCGAGACCTTCCTGTGGTCCTTCACGCTGGGGACGCAGACGGCGGCGAAATAAGCCGCGCCCTGCGTTCGGGCAGGCCGGCCATCACGGCCAGCCTTTCCGCTTCCGTCATGCCGCCCCAGGCCGCGATCTCGTCCAGCGAGCGCCAGCAGCCGGTGCAGAGCCGGCTGTCCGCGTCGATGCGGCAGACCTTGATGCAGGGGGTCGAGACGGTCATGCCCCCAGATGCCGCAGCCGGTCAAGCGCGCCCTGCAGGATATAGCCCGCCGCCACCTGGTCGATGACCTCGGCCCGGCGCTTGCGCGATGTGTCGCCTTCCAGCAGCGCGCGCTCGGCGGCGACGGTGGACAGCCGTTCGTCCCAGAAGGCGATGGGCAGCGGCGTCAGCCGCTCCAGGTTGCGGGCGAAGGCGCGGGTGGATTGCGCCCGCGGCCCCTCGCTGCCGTCCATGTTGCGCGGCAGGCCCAGCACCAGGCCGACCAGCGCCCGCTCGGCGGCGATCTTCAGCAGCGCCTGGGCGTCCAGGGTGAATTTCTCGCGCCGGATCACCGTCAGGGGTGAGGCGACCGAGCGCAGCCCGTCGCTGACCGCGACGCCGATGGTCTTGGTGCCCAGGTCCAGCCCGGCCACCGCACCGGCGCGGGGCAGGGCGGCGGCGAAATCCTCGATGGCCTCGCAGATCATTGCAGCCCCGCCTTTTGCGCCGCCGCCTCGATCAGGTCGGTGGCGGGTTGATTGCCCGAGAAACGCTGACGCGCCTCGCCCAGGATGTCGGCGGCATGGTCCTTTTGTCCGATCACCGCCAGAGAGGAGATCAGCCGCGCCCATTCCTCGGGCGTGCCGCCCTGGGTGGCCAGCCGGGTTTCCAGCCCCTTGACCATGCCCTCGATCATCTGCTGGCGCTCCTCGGGCGTCATGTCCCCGGCCGCGGCCATGGCGTCGGCATCCGGGCCGGGCAGGGCAGGGGCGGCCGGTTCGGGCGGGGTATAGTCCGGGCGGCCGGCGAACCAGGCCAGATCGGGGATGGCGGCGCGGATCGGCGCGATCCAGGGTGCGCTTTCCGGCCCCTCGGCCAGAAGCCCGGCCCAGATCGGGAAGGCCTGGTCGGGGCGGCCGTTCTGCAGGTGCAGCAGTCCGGCCATGAACCGCGCCTGCGGGTTGTGCGGGTCGCGCTGCAACGCCCCGGCCACGGCTTCCTCGCCCTCGCGGGTGATGATCCCGCCGGCGGCCTCGATGGTCAGGCCGGCCAGCCGGGCCAGGTCCTCAGCGCCGGCCTTGTCGCCCTTCAGTGCCACCAGACGGCGCTGCGCCTCCTTGGCGGCGGCCAGGTTGCCCAGCTTTTCCTCGTGCTCGGCCAGCAGTTCCAGGCCACGCGGATCGTTGGGGTTCTTCGCCACCGCTTCGCGCAGCCGCCCGATCAGCGCGACATATTCGGCATCCGGCTCGGGGCGCTGCGGCTTCGGCGCCCTGGCCTCGGCCTCGGCCTGGCTGGGGCGGTCCTCGTAAAGCGCCCGGGCCTCGGCGAAGCGCCGGGCGATGGGCGCGTCCGGGCGCTCGGGCTGGCCGATGCGCTGATAAAGCAGGAAGGCCCCGGCCAGCAGCAGCGCCAGCACCGCCAGCGCCGCCCAGCCGCCCGGCCCGCGGCGGCTGCCGCTGCCGGCAC
>NZ_JAEHFP010000160.1 GCF_016446475.1 Paracoccus binzhouensis
ACACCGCTCGGGGCGAAAAACGCTTGCCCAGCGAGCAAAATCAGGCGATCTTGAAGTCAAGCGGCGGGCCACTTGGGGAATGTCGGGTACAATCACATGCCGGACTATTCAGTCCGGTTAGACGAAAACATGGTCGTATTTGTAAACCGTCACGCGGAAAAGCCGCAAGCTCTGGCGGCTCCATCCGGGGCGATCCGTTTGAGCCCTGACGTTTATCAGGAAGCCCGTAAGGTTGCGCCGGGATGGGACATCTACACGCTAGAGCAAGAATGGCGCGAATGGATGGCCGACGGTGGTCTCGATGCTCCGGCCAACCCGGACAGGGCATTCTTAGGGTTCTGTCGGAAAATCTTTGAGAAACGCGGCAACCCTTAGCCGCTTCTACCCTTCTGTTCTTCAAGCAACAACTCCAAGCCCTGCCAAAGGGTAAGATCGCGCGTTGAACAAAAAGCCCGAAAATCATCCACCACGCGCTTCGGGCCAGGTATCGAAACTTTGTCCTGCGGCTCTTTGCGTTTGGGGCCAGGTTTAAGGCGCGTCGTTGGTTCCCTGTTGACGAAGCCAAGATCGGCACCGGCTCTGACGGCCTCGCTTAATGAGCTGCCATCGACCTTTGGCCGAGGCTTGGGTGCCGGTGTTGTCTTGGGCAGGTCGATCCCGCCTGAGAAGCCGTATTTCCCGCTCATGCCACTTGCTCCTTGGTAAGGGTTGCAATGACGGTTTGTGCGTAGTCGCGGGCATTCTCGATGGCTCCGGTCACCTGCTTCATGGCCTTGTCGGATACAGACGCGGTTTTGCCCTGCATTTCTTGCGTCACGATGTCAGGCAGCTCTGACAAGAGCACACCGTCCCGGAAGATGCGGGTGTAAGGCGCGCGCTTGGCGATCCGAACGGGTAGCGTCGGGATGTTGTTGAGCTCCATTTCTTGCCGCACGTCGCGCTCATCCGTGGTCTGGAACGCGGCGTTGGTGCGAGTGAACAAGAGGGCGTAGTTGATTTGCGCGCGGATCATGTTTGCTGTGGTTTGTACCAAGCGAACCGCTTGCGCGGCTTGCCGGGCTTCCATAGGCGAGCCATCGAGCGGGATGATGCACAAATCTGTCCGCGATAGCGCGAAAGTGACGATCTGATCCTTCGACCCTTCAAGGTCGATAATGAGATAGTCAGCCTCATCGGATAGGCTGTCGATGAGCTCGACCGTCTCTTCGGCCTGCGGTCGCGCATGAACTGTGAAAGGAACGTCTCTACCTTCGGCTTCGCGCGTCTGGGCCCATGCAAGGATGTTGGCATTTGGGTCCAGATCGAGAATCGCAACGCGACCGCCAGAAATAGCGATCTGTTCAGCCAAGAGCATGGCGGACGTAGTTTTCCCCGAGCCGCCTTTCGGGTTTGCGAAGGTGATTACATACATGGCGGTAGATTGCCTGCGTTTAACTCTAACGTCAACTATGTCGTTAACATTAATTATAGAGTTAACTTTAATGACGTAGTTAGAGTTAAATTCGAGGGTGCTTTGAGACGTTCGACCTCGTCACATCTAGGGTCAGGACCCATTGATTTCTGCGAGGCGGCGTGATTCACGGTTCGAAAAACGAGCGGTGAACATGTCTGATCTCTTCTGGTTGACCGACGCCCAGATGGCGCGTCTTGAGCCCTATTTTCCGAAGTCCCAGGGGTAGATTCCGGTAGGGGGCAGGATCGTATCACAAGGCCCTGACACCCCTTTCTCTCCTCCATTTTGAACTCTGTGGCCGCCTTCGTGGTGGCGATGATCGCGGTGCGCGCGTTTGGGAGCCGTGACGGTGGCAAGAAATAGGGCTGATTACTTCACAAGCTGGCCCCGGTTTGCCGCCGCCACCTGTATTCCCCAGTGAGCAGGATGTGTGCCCACCCGAGCGGCGAGATATGCGCCAGCAAATTGGGCGCACAATTCAGGCCGGCCCGCTGCCGCGCGGCCACGGCCTGACCGAGGTGCTTGGTGTTCCAGTAGATGATGATTGCCGCGAGCAGGTTGAGGCCCGCCATGCGGTAGTGCTGGCCCTCGGTGGTGCGATCCCGGATTTCACCCTGGCGCCCGATGCGCAGGGCGTTTTTCAAGGCGTGGTGTGCCTCGCCCTTGTTCAACCCGACCTGAGCCCGGCGCTGCATGTCGGCGTCGAGTAGCCACTCGATGATGAAGAGGGTGCGTTCGATGCGGCCGATTTCGCGGAGCGCCACGGCCAGCTCGTGCTGGCGCGGATAGGCGGCGAACTTCTTGAGCAACTGACTGGGCGGCAGGACGCCCGTCGCCATGGTGGCCACGGCACGCAGGACGCCCGGCCAGTTCTGGACGATGACGCCTTCGCGGATCTTGCTGCCGATCAAGCCGCGCAACTCGTTCGGCGCGGTGGCGGGATCGAAGAGATAGAGCCGCGTTGACGGCAGATCCCGGATGCGCGGGATGAACCGGTAGGACAGCAGCGTGGTCACGGCAAAGATCTGGTCTGTAAAGCCACCAGTGTCGGCATACTGCTCCGAAATCTTTCGCCCGGCCTCGTTCATCAGCAGCCCGTCCAGGATGTAGGGCGCCTCGCTCACGGTGGCCGGAATGTTCTGGGTGGCAAAGGGGCCGAACTGGTCGGAGACATGGGTATAGGCCTTGAGGCCTGGCTCGGAGCCGTATTTCGCGTTGATGAGGTTCATGGCTTCGCCCTGCCGGGCGGCGGGGAAGAATTGCCCGTCACTGGACGCGGTGACGCCCCCGCCCCAGAACTGGGCCATGGGCAGCCGGGCCTGTGCCTCAATCACCATGGCGAGGGCCTGGTTGATGGCATCGCTCTCCATATGCCATCGCGACAAGCGGGAGAGTTGGAAGTAGTCATGTGTGCTGGTCGCTTCGGCCATCTTGCTGAGCCCAAGATTCAAACCTTCAGCCAACAGCACGGTCAGCATCCCGATCTGGTCTTTGCAGGGCGCGCCGGTCTGCAGATGTGTGAAGGCTTCCGTGAAGCCAATATCTGCATCGACCTCCTGCAGCAGTTCGGTGACCCGTATGGTCGGCAACCGGTCGTAGAGATCGAGCACCAGCCCGTCCGCCTCTTGCGGCACCGCCGCACTCAGGCGGTCAGTTTTCAAGACGCCATTCTCGATCGCCCCGCCCGGGATCGCCCCTGCGCGAGCCGCCTTGGCCAGTCGCGCCAGCCCCTCGGTCATGCGCGCCTTGCGATCGGCAAGCCAGGTTTCCGGGTCGAGCGGCACCGTCAGCCTTGGCGCGCCCTCTACTGCCTCCGCAGGAACCAGGGCCTGCTTCAGATCGGCGTAGCGCCGGGAATGGGGGAGCCAGATGTCACCCGACCGGAACGCCTCCCGCAAATGAAACAGCACCGCAACTTCCCAGAGCCGATGGCCGTCACCGTCCTCAGCGTTCAGATGGCGGTGCCATTTCGAGCCGCGCCGCAGAAAGCCAACTGGGCGGGTTTCGGGCTTTTCATCGTCTGCGATCAGCGCGGTCGCCTGCAGCAAGGGAGCTGCGATACCCGCCGCCTCGATATCGAGAACGCGCAGCATGCGCGGGGCATAGCGGCGGAACCGAAGATAACCTTGGCCAACATGGGTCAATGGGTCTGCGGCCATCGTGTCCGTCAACTCGGCGGCGGTGGCGACCAGCCCTTCGAGCCGATCCCACCCGCAAGCCAGCTCTGTCGCCTGATCCAAGGAAGCCCCATCGCTTCTGGCGTCCAGCAGGGCCGACCCGAGAGATTTGAAGGCGCGCAGGGTGTCCTGCACCGCCGCCTTTGCGTCGGCGATTTGGGCGTCGCACAGCCTCTTCGCGCCCTGCCAGGTCTTGCCGACGATCCGGTCATGGGTCTCGACCACCGCGTCGGAAATCGCGGCACACCACTCGACGGCGCAAACCGCGAGAATGGCCAGGCGGCGGTCGCTGCTGATGTCACGCAGACCATCGGCAAAGTAGCGTTCGCCCTGACGCCGCAGGCGGGTCACCCGATGGGGTGGAATGCCCGCGAGGATATCTAGCGAGATGTTCAGATCCCGCAGAACCTCCAGCCGATCGAGGAGGCGGCCAACATCGGCCGAGTTCTGACCAACCTCGAATTGGCGCAGCCAGATGAACTGGCTGACCGTGCCATCGACCATCTCCGTGAGCAGGGTGTCCAGGCGGGCCTTTCTATCCTCATCCAGCCGGTTCACGATGGCGCTTTCGATCCGGCGTTCCGCCGCCACGAGCGCATCCGCGCAGAGGCGCTCGACCACGGACACACCCGGCAAGATCGTCTGGGTCCGGCGACACTCTTCGACAAACCGGCGGGCCAGATCATGGTTGGAGGTTGCCACCTCCGCCTCGCCTGACAGCCAGGCTTTCAGTTCCCGCGCGCGATGCCCGGAGAACATCTTGAAGCCATAGAGCTGGCGCAAGTCGACCAGATGCCTGCGCCGCGTTATGTCGGTCTCGGCGTATCGGCAAAGCTCATCCATCTCTTCGCCAAGCTGTGCTGCGATGAAGCTGCTGATGGCCTCTGGAATGACCTCACCCGACGCCAACAGTCGGCCAGGATATCGGAAAGCACAAAGCTGAAGGGCGAAGCCGAGGCGATTGCGTGCATGGCGACGGGTTCGAATGAATTCGAGGTCATCGTCCGCCAGTGTGTAGTGGTAGAGGATGGTGGCTTCGTCTGTCGGCAGATCGAACAGCGCCGCGCACTGGCGCGCGGTCAGGATAGAGCGTCTTGGCATGCTGGATTGTCCTTGTTAGTCATTAGTCTGTTCAGGACGAGATCCGCACCAGCAAAATCAAAGGCTTGCAAGGCCAAAATCCTAGGGGGTTCAACTGGGACAACGTGCCGCCATTTACGCCAGAGTCTCGACCACAGACCAGTCTTGTGAGCGACAGGTGTCCGAGCTCACCGCGTTTGCAGAGCGTGGCGGCTATGACGTGGTCGGCGTATTCAAGGAGACAGCTTCCGGGGCCGCTGCCAATCGGGCTGCACGTAACCGTGTGCTCGATCTGGCGCAGGCTCGACAACTCGATGCCATCCTCGTCAGCGAGCTTTCCCGGTGGGGACGCTCCACCCAGGACCTGCTCGATACCCTCAATCGGCTCGCAGGCTGGAAGGTCTCGGTCGTGGCCATGAACGGCATGACCTTCGAACTCGACACGCCGCACGGCCGGATGATGGCCACCATGCTGGCCGGGATTGCCCAGTTTGAGCGCGATTTGCTTAGCGAGCGCGTGAAATCCGGTCTCGCAGCGGCCCGTGCGCGCGGCAAAAAACTTGGGCGACAGCCAGGCCAACGACCAAAATCCGATAAGCTTGCCCCGAAGGTGCTTCAGGCCATCGAAGACGGCCGGTCATACCGGTGGATCGCACGCGACCTTGGCATCTCGAAAAACACCGTCACAGACATCGTCAAACGGCACAGGCAAAATGCCTTGTGATACGTTCCTGCCCCCTACCGGAATCTACCCCAGTATGATAGCTGGAAGGCATGAGCAGTTGGGCCCCTACGAAGTACAAGACCAAGAACTGGCCTTCGTACAACACAGCGCTGAAGCAACGCGGATCGCTGTCGATCTGGTTTGATCCCGAGATGGTCTGTGATCTGCCCCCATGGACGGGTCCGGTTAGAATGTTAGTGCAATGACGGCCTCGGGGCTAGCGCGGGCGGCATCGCTGGTTTGGGTTGCAGGGCCGCCCGCGCGAATGCCGGGATGAAGACTTCGGGCGCCGGTGGCTTGTAGCCGAGCGACCCATGCGGGCGCACGGTGTTGTAATGCCGGCGCCAGCTTTCCACGATGATCCTGGCCTCCTTGAGCGTGTAGAAGATCTCGCCGTCGAGAAGCTCGTCGCGCAGGCGAGCATTGAAGCTCTCGATGTAGCCGTTCTCCCATGGGCTTCCGGGAGCGATGTAGGCGGTCTTCGCCCCGACAGCGGTGATCCAGTCCTGCACGGCCGTGGCGATGAACTCCGGGCCGTTGTCGGAGCGGACGTGCTCAGGCACACCGCGCAGGATGAAGAGATCGGACAGGACGTCGATGACGTCGGTGGAGTTGAGCTTGCGATCGATACGGATCGCCAACGCTTCATGCGTGAACTCGTCGATCACGTTGAGCATGCGATACTTCCTTCCGTCATGGGTTCGGTCCTCGACGAAGTCGTAGGACCAGACATGGTTGGGCCGCTCGGCGCGCAGGCGGATGCATGATCCGTCGGCGAGCCAGAGCCGGCCCTTCTTCGGTTGTTTGGCCGGAACCTTCAGCCCCTCTTGTCGCCAGATGCGCTCGACCCGCTTGTCGTTGACCACCCAGCCCATCTGGCTGCGCAGAAGCTCGGCGATCTTGCGATAGCCATAGCGGCCATACTGGCGGGCCAGTGCAACGATGTCCTCGGTCAGTTGCTGCTCGTCGTCCCGACCGCGGGGAATGCGGCGCTGCGTGGAGCGATGCTGCCCCAGCACGCGGCATATCCGGCGCTCCGAAACGCGTTTCGGCAGAACCGAGCGAACATGGTCTATGCAGGCACGACGACGCGAGGGGCTCAGAAGTTTCCCCGAGCAGCCTCCGTCAGGATCAGCTTGTCCAGTGTCAGATCGGCAACCACCTTGCGAAGCCGTTCGTTCTCCTTCTGGAGCTCCTTCAACTGCCGAAGCTGGTCACGGCTCATGCCGCCATACTGCTTGCGCCACCTGTAATACGTCAGCTCGGAAACGCCGATCTGGCGAACAGCATCCGCCATCGCCATGCCCTGGCCGCGCAAAACCTCAACCTGCCGAAGCTTCGTGACGATCTCATCGGGCTTGTGTCGCTTGGTTGCCATCGTGGTCCTCCTTCATGGTCAAAACGGCACTGTCAGGTTTTTTGAACTTTCCGAATATTCGGGGTAGATTTGCGAATGATCCTCTCGCCTGACCCTGCCCGGTTGAAGGGCCATCGTTATCCCCGCAGCGTCATCGGATACGCGGTCTGGTTGTATTATCGCTTTGCTGTCAGCCTGCGCGACGTCGAGGATCTTTTGGCAGAACGCGGAATTCTGGTCAGCTACGAAACCATCCGGGTCTGGTGCCGGCGATACGGGCCGCGGATTGCGGCCCGGATCCGTCGCCATCGCCCGCCCTCGGACGACAAGTGGCATCTTGACGAGATGGTGATCGTGATCCGAGGCCGGAAACACTGGCTCTGGCGGGCGGTGGACGCCAGGGGCGACACCCTCGAGATCCTTGTCCAAAGCCGCAGGAATGCCCGCGCGGCAAAGCGTTTCCTCAGGAAACTGCTGAAGCGCTGGGGATGTCCGCGGGTGATGGTGACCGACAAGCTGCCAAGCTACGGAGCTGCAAAGCGGGAGCTTTGCCCCGGTGTCGAACATCGTCGCCACAAGGGCCTCAACAATCGGGCTGAAGCCTCACATCGCCACACCCGACGACGCGAAAAGATCATGGGCCGGTTCAAGTCTGCCGGACAGGCCCAGATCTTTCTCTCCGCCCAGGATCAAACCGCCGCCCTGTTTCGCCCCAAACGTCACCGACTTACCGCAAGATCAAACCGCCACGCCCGGGCTGACGCATTCAGCCTGTGGGCTGAAATGACCGCCCAACTTGCCGCATGAGACAATCAGCGAAGTTTCTGGCCAGTCAGTGAAAACAACCTGACAATGCCGCCGCCGGAGTAGACCTGGTCTCCGCGACGATCTCTACGGGCAGAAACCGCGCCTCCTCTGCTGGGCGCGCAACCGAGGTGGGGTCCGGCGCATAACGGGGATCGCGCAGCCACTTGAAGATCAGGTTCGCGTTCACCGCGTAGCGCCGCGCCACCTGAGCCACGGAAACGCCCGGCGCCGCCGTCTGGAAACAGATCGAACGCTTCTCCTCATCCGTCCAAAGTCGCTTCGTCCGACGCGCCACGCCATCACCATAGTGTCCACTATCAATG
>NZ_JAEHFP010000161.1 GCF_016446475.1 Paracoccus binzhouensis
TGGCCCTTCAACCGGGCAGGGTCAGGCGAGAGGATCATTCGCAAATCTACCCCGAATATTCGGAAAGTTCAAAAAACCTGACAGTGCCGCCCTGCCCGCGTGCGTGCAGAAGCGGGTTGCTTTCCACGATCGGCAGCGGATCCGGGGTCGACCAGGCCGAGGGCGTGATCCAGTCGCGCAGCAGCGCGCGGAGGGGCGGCCGGTCGCCGCCGCCCAGGCGGGGCCGAGCCTGTTTCCGGCTCTGATCGCTGGCTTCCGCCTCCTGCGCAAGATCCCTGGCCGTCAGCGCCTTGGGCTGCGGCGGGATGGGCTGCGGCCGGGAAGCCATGGCGCGCACCCGCTTGAGCGTCTGGCCGATGTCCGAGGCCTGCAGCGCCGCCGGTCCGGCCAGGAAATCTGTCAGGGCGGCGTTGAACATCTTCTGGCGGTCCAGCTGCAGGCTCAGCATCAGGTAGCCTGCGATGCGCACCAGCTGCTTGAGCGACAGACTCAAATGATCCGCGTTGCGGGCCCGCAGGATCAGGTCGTTTCGGATGTCATAGTAGTAATAGGCTGGCGCGCCCTCTTCGCCATGGGCCACCACCAGATTCGGGGGCACGATGGTCGCCATGCCTTGGCGCCGGCTTTCATAGCCGAACATGATATCGTCGCGCTTGATGAACTGCTTTTCCGGCATCGCCGGGGGCGGCCCGTCCAGATCCACCATCAGGCTCCACCAGCCGCTGAAATCAGCCTCATAGAAGCCATAGACACGGTGGCGGTCCCAGCCCTGTAGATCGGTGAAGGGGTTGATCAAGTCGATCCCGAAGGTGTGGGAGGCTGAAACGTTGGCCCCCTGCTCCTTCACGATCCGTCCGGCTGTGTTCAGGATTTCGGCCATGGTGCCCACGTGCATGCCACGGGCGAAGCAAGACATGGCATAAAGCCGGTCGATGAAATCAGGCAGGATCGCGATATCGTCGTCCATGATGACGAAATGGCGGTATCCCTTTTTTTTGAAATGGGCATGTCCCGCCAGAAAGCCGCCAGTACCGCCAACGTTGGGCAGCGGCTTGACCTCTGCCACGTCGGGGGCTTCGGGCAGCGGATCGCCATTATTGACCACTAGGATGTCCAGCATCCCCGCCCCATAGGCCGCGCTTTCGGCCAGGGTCGCAAGGTTGGGCAGCAGATAGGCGGCCTTATTGTAGGTGGTGATTGACACCCCCAAGGGCTGCAACTTGGCCGGTTTCGGCGCGCTCCAGGCGAGAAGGTCGACCGACAGATCACCCTCCCAGCTCAGTTCGAAATATAAGCGATACGGCTTGTGGCTCAGGGCGACGGGCAGGGCGAGATCCGCCGCGCCTGCCCCAGCCTCTTCATGCAGTAGCACTGGAGCCAGGTTCCCTGTACGGGTCAGGATACGCAGTCGCCAGCTCGGAGCCGAGAAGCGCGCTAGGCCGGTGACCTGCTTAAGGCCGCAGATGCGGTAATAATGCTCCACCGGCAGGGCGTTCAGCACGGAATCGTAGCTGCGGATCTGCGTATGCCCCGAGGTGACGAAATGCGGCGCAGCCCGGTTAAGATAGGCACAGTTGACCTTGTCGGGATTGCCAAAGCGATCGTCCTCGATGCAGCGCATCAGGATCAGGTGGTCCGTGTTCCCAACCTTGGTCGTCAGGGCCGTAGCGCTGTTTTGAGACCGGATCATGCGCTGGCCGCCTCGCCCGTGCCAACCTTGTTCAGATACTTTCGCCCGACGTCCAGCGCCTCGCGAATGGTCACATCCATGTCGAGATAGCGATAGGTCCCCAGCCGGCCCACGAAGGTGACGTTCCCGACCTTTTCGACCAGCGCCTCGTACTCGGCCAGCAGGGCTTTCTCCTTCACCTGGCGGATCGGGTAGTAGGGGATGTCGTCCGGCCCGCAGGCGCGCGAGAATTCGCGGTAGCACACCGATCCCTCATGCTCTTCCCAGGGGGCGAAATGCTTGTGCTCGGTGATGCGGGTAAAGGGCACGTCTTCCTCGCCGTAGTTCATCACGGCGCAACCCTGGTAATCGCCCTCGTAGGTGAAGCGTTCGAAATCCAGCGTGCGATAGCCAAGCCGCCCCAGCTCATAGTCGAAGAACCCGTCCAGCGGGCCGGAATAGAACACGTGGTCATAGTCATCCGCCTGGGCGCGGGTGAAGGCGGTGTTCAGATGCACGGTGATCGCGGGATGATCCAGGATCCGCTCGACCATGGCGGTATAGCCGTTCTCGGGCATGCCCTGGAAGCGGTGGAAGAAGTAGTTGTCGTCGTAGTTGAACCGCACCGGCAGACGCTTGAGGATCGAGGCGGGCAGATCGCGCGGGCTCATGCCCCACTGCTTGATCGTGTAGCCCTTGAAGAAGGCCTCGTAGAGATCGGGGCCGACGAAGCGCAGCGCCTGCTCCTCGAAGGTCTGGGGGTCGGTGAGCGAGGTATCGGCCTGCTCCTCGATAAAGGCGCGTGCCTCGTCCGGGCGCATGGTCTTGCCGTAGAACTGGTTGATCGTGTGCAGGTTCACCGGCAGCGAGAACACCTGACCCTTCGAGGTCGTCTTGACCCGGTTCTTGTAGGGCAGGAAGGTCTCGTACCGGTTGACGTAGTCCCAGACCTCTTCGTCGTCGGTGTGAAAGATGTGGGGGCCGTAGACATGCACCATCACGCCCGTGTCCGCGTCGCGCACCGTATGGCAGTTGCCGGCCACATGGTCCCGGGCCTCCATGATCGTGATGCGGTGGCCCGCTTCGGCCAATGTGCGCCCGATGACCGCACAGGACAGTCCTGCGCCGACAAGAAGAATATGCATGCAGAAAGACCTTAGATACCTATCATTTGCTGCCAGAAACCTCTCCAGAGGAACTAGATGAGGATCGCGGGGATGACCCCGGGGGGGCACCTACCACGGAATGACATCTTCTGGATGTCATATCCAAAATCAGGGGACAAGGTGCAAGCAGCGCAACCGGCGAATTTCCGGACGAAGCCGCGATGTCACGGGCAGATTTTGCACTCCGGTCTGCGGGGCCCGGCCTTGTTGCGCAAATGCGGCGGGGGATTCACTGCGCGAATCCAGCATGATAGCTGGCGGCCATGAGCAGACCGGCGAAGACCCCGTACAAGACCACCAACTGGCATAGCTACAATCAAGCGCTGAGGCAGCGCGGATCGCTGACCGTCTGGTTCGATCCCTCGATGCAATGGGAAGCGGCGCCTTCCGGGCGTCGCGGCCGCCAGCAGGCATACAGCGATGCGGCGATCCAGGCCTGTCTTACCATCAAGGTCTTGCTCGGCCTGCCACTCCGGCAAACGACTGGTTTCGTGGCGAGCCTACTGGAGCTGTCCGGACTCGGATGGGCCGTGCCGGACTTCAGCCCCCTGTCCCGGCGGCAGAAGACCTTGGAAGCCGGACACGGCAGGAGCTCGCGCACGCAACGAGATCCTGCGAGCATCGAAGCACCTGGGCCGGGCACTCTGGCGGAACTGGAGCGGGTATCGGCGCACGGGCTTTGCTGGGTAGCTTGCCAAACGTGGAATGGCTGCTCGGGGACCGGGGCTATGACGCCGACTGGTTCAGAGACGCGTTGAAAGACAAAGGGATACGCGCCTGCATCCCCGGCCGAAAGCAGCGCAAGACGCCCGTGAAATACGACAAGCGACGCTACAAACGGCGCAATCGCATCGAGATCATGTTCGGCAGGCTCAAGGATTGGCGACGTGTGGCGACCCGATACGACAGATGGCCGCTCGACATGGCTGAGAACATGGGCAGTGCAGGTCGCGCGCCGTCGTGGCGCGAAACGGGCCATGGTCGCCCTTGCCCGGCGCATCAGCGTGATCCTGCACCGAATATGGACTGACGGCACAATCTTCCGATCCGAGATTGAGGTTCCGCATGCAGCCTGATCGGCCAAGCACTCCACCGTTGCCTGCCTGACCGCAGGCCTTCGAGGTCCCCATGGGACGCGGTTCCGATGATGCCGTGGTCAGGACTGTTGCCGAACCACATCGAGCACGCCAATGAGATGGGCACATCGGACCTGCATTGAACCAGCATCATGTTGGCGGCCTGCGCGCCGACCACGGACCGAAGCATGCACCCAGGTGATCTCAGACGAAGGTGGCTGTGCCAGACGTGCGACGATCAGACCAAACTTGAAACCGCAGCTCTGCGGACAACGGCGCATGCGTGAAACCGCTTGACTGAGACGACCCCGTTACCGAAGACGACCCCGTTACCGAAGTCCTGAGCCTAGGTGTTCAGTCCCGGCATTTGGTGGATCGGGTTCAGGATGAATCTGTCTGGCTCTGATGTCCAGATCTTGCAGATGTATTCGTAGGGCGTGAGACCGCCGAGGGTCTTGAGCCTTCGAGCGAAGTTGTAGGCTGCCATGAAGTCTGCGAGGTGCGTTCGCAGCTGGTCGTGGGTTTCGTAATGGAAGCGTTTGACGGTGGCATCCTTGATTGTCCTGTTCATCCGTTCGACCTGGCCGTTGGTCCAAGGGTGGTTGGGCTTTGTCAGACGGTGCTCGATACCATTGGCCTCGCAGATCATGTCGAAGCGCATCGGCCGGGAGGTGATCGTGTTCCTGTTTCGCGGCTGCTCTGCGAACTGGATCCCGTTGTCCGTGAGAATGGTATGGACCGAGTAGGGCACGGCTTCGAGCATATGCTGAAGGAACTCCCAGGCTGTCTTCCTGTCGGCCTTGTCGACGAGTTGGGTCACGGCGAACTTGCTCGTCCGGTCGATGCCGACGAACAAATATAGTTTGCCTTCAGCTGTTTGCACCTCGGCGATGTCGATGTGAAAGAAGCCGATCGGGTAGCGTTTGAACTTCGACCGCTTCGGCTTGTCACCTTCCATATCAGGCAAGCGCGAGATGCCATGCCGTTGCAGGCACCGATGCAGCGCAGATCGCGTCAGGTGGGGTATCGAAGGCTGCAGGGCGTAAAGGCAATCGTCCAAGGGCAGAAGTGTATGCCGTCTGAACGCCACGATCGCCGCCTCTTCGGCCTCTGACAGAACCGTCGAACGAGGCTCTGTCGGCCCGGTCTTCAAGTCTTCGACCGTCGCGCGCTTGCGCCACTTCGCAACGGTCTTGGGGTTGATGCCCAACTCCCGGCTCAGCTGCGCGAGCGAAGCCTGCGATCGCTGTATTGCTGCTCGGACAGCGTGCGTGGTCGTGGCGCTTCCGTGACGAACTTGTCCCATAGGGCATCCTTCCATTCCAAAGAAAGGATCGCACCATCAAACCGTGGGATCAAACACCTAACAGGCTGCTGAAAAGTCCCGGCTCGCCGGATCAGGTATCTGAGCACCCAATTCTGGGGCGCTCTCGTCGCGCTGGAAAATTTCGTTCGATCCGATTTTCGGTGAACGCGAAGAAAAACACCCTGTCGCGGTCTTTTTTAGCAGCCTGCTAATGCCTTGTTAGGATAACAGAATATTATTCTGGAACCCAGTCGTTAGCGTCTTTGTCAAACTTCAAAGTGATCATTTTTCCTCCTCCCTCGGGGATTATCTCCACTACCACCCGCCCTGCCTCAGGCAGATTTACCTTTAGTTTGGCGTCATCAAGGTCTGCACACCGAACGATGTCTCCGTTTTCGAAGATCAGCTGAATCAGGTCGGCCATTGGCACAACCCCTTTCTCATTTGAAGCTACAAACAAAATGCCCCGCAAAGCCGCCGGTCACTTCCTGCCGGTGTTAGTGCGCTCGATCTCGGCCAGCATGGCGCGGCGCAGGATCGTGTTCATTCGGGTCTGGTAGCCTTTCCCCTGTGATTTGAGCCATGCCAGCACATCGGAATCTACCCGGACCGTGGTTGCGGTCTTGGTGGGCTTGTAGAACGGGCTGCGAACCGCGCTTTTCCAGAAGGCATCGTCCAGCGGGGGAATGTCGCTGGTGTCGATCTGGTCCTCCGGCATTGCCGCCAGCGCCTCGATTTCGGCCTTCTGCGCATCGGTCAGGGGCGGCAGGTTGCGCAGATCGACCTCATAGCGAACGGTTTTGCTCATAGCGTTTCCTTTCTTTCGGATCGGCCCGACGCGCCGAGATGATGCGGATCACTTCCACGCCGTCCTCGTCGTCCCAGACGGTGTGTGCCACCAGCAGCAACAGATAGCCTTCCACGAGACCTAGCGTTTGCCAGCGGTATTCCCCGCCCTCGATGCGGTCCTGCTCGACCAGAGCGAATGGGTCTGCGAAGGCGCGGGCGGCAACCGGGAAACTCACGCGGTGCTTTCGGAGGTTGCTGTCAGCCTTCTCCGGGTCCCATTCGAATCTTAGCTTCATCCGATAATGTTACTACTTTTTTGTAATAACGCAACATGCTGCCACCCACCGCACCGGTCGCTCGATCCTTGGCGTCTCGCTCCCTCTACGGCTACAGTCAGCGCCTTGGCTTCAGCTTGAACGCGCCAGCAGCCCGCGGCCTCTCCGGCGCTCCTAGGGCCTCTGTGGGCCTCTCCGGCGCTGCCAGTTCCGCGAAGATCCTCTCGTTGGTGGCACGCTGAAGCCGTGCCAGCCCAACCATGACGTGGCGAACGTCATCAGCTAGCCGCTCAACCGCATCGGCAAGAGACCGGACGCGGGACAGGGCTGCCTGTGTTTCCTTGTCCAGGCGCAGGGTTCCTCGCTTTGCCGCCGCGTTCAGGGCAGCCGCGATCTGGTTCAGGTTTCTGCCGATCGGCAGGAGCTGCTGCGTCAGGTCGTGGATCGCTTGCGACGTTTCCTCGGGCTGAACGTAAACATCCACGGCCCGCAACAGCACCCGCCGCGCGGTCTCGGCCCGTGAAAGCCCGTGCTTCTTCGCCAGTTCATCGAGGGCCGCAAAGTCAGCCTTGTTGAGCCGAACCGTCAGGACCGCAGAGCGGTAATACAGTTCGGCTTCCGCCAGCCGCAGCTTGTAATTGTAGACCGTGCGACGGCTCACACCGAACTCTTTTGCCAGTGCGGAAGCGCTGTCGCCGGCCTTCAGACGATCCTTCAGCTTCGCTCGCTGTCGTGCGTCCAACCGCAGAAATCTTCTCTTTGGCATGGTGTGAAGTATCCGAATTTGAATAGCGTAAAGTATTCATATTACATTTCCTGCCATTTACACCATGTCTCTTCCTTGAACTTCACAATATGGCGCATCTGGGCATGTGCAGAGGCCGACAATGGCGGCGCGATCCCCTGTCTTGCCATCCTCTCCGCCGAGAGGATGGGCGATGCGACAGCCGCAGAGGGAGCGAGACCACAGGTATCGAGCGACCGGCGTGGCGGGTGGGAAAGCACCCCTCGTCTCCCCAGCATGATCCGACCTCACAACCGGCACTACGGCGGAAATCTGGGCTGTCCGGTCCCGGATTCTGCCCCAAATCTCATCGAAAAAATGGGCGCAGCCCTTCTTGTTCTAATAGTTCTATAAGTTCAGTGAAAAATAACCGTTTAATCTCAATGCCTTACACGCCTATCGGCCACGTTTCGGGCCGCAAAAGCCACGTTTCGGGCCGCAAAAGCCACGTTTCGGGCGGAAATTACCCGTTGACAGGCCACGCATTGGGTTGAAATTTGTGGCCTATGGGAAAGACACTCGACGTTGCCCGCGACCGGGCCTTTGACCAGACTGCGACCGTGCTGCCCGCCGAGGTGGCGCGGGGGGTCTACATGCGCAACGGCATTGTCAGGTTGTTTTCACTGACTGGCCAGAAACTTCGCTGATTGTCTCATGCGGCAAGTTGGGCGGTCATTTCAGCCCACAGG
>NZ_JAEHFP010000162.1 GCF_016446475.1 Paracoccus binzhouensis
CGGGGCCGCAGGCCGTGGCCGAGGCCGCGGCACGCCCGGCCGACTGGACGCTCTCGGCCATCGTCGGCGCCGCCGGCCTGCCGCCGGGGCTGGAGGTGCTGGCCCGCGGCGGCACGCTGGCGCTGGCCAACAAGGAAACCCTGGTCGCCGCCGGGCCTCTGGTCATGGCCCGCGCGCGCGAGACCGGCGCTCGCATCCTGCCGGTCGATTCCGAGCATTCCGCGATATTCCAGGCACTTCAGGGTGAAGACCTCGATTCTGTCGAGCATGTGACCATCACCGCTTCGGGCGGCGCCTTCCGCGACTGGCCGCTGGAGCGGCTGGCGCAGGCGACGGTGGCCGAGGCCAGCCGGCACCCGAACTGGGACATGGGCCAGCGCATCACCATCGACAGCGCCAGCATGTTCAACAAGGCGCTGGAAGTCATCGAGGCGCATGAATTCTTCGGTCTCGGCATCGACCGGCTGCGGGTGCTGGTGCATCCGCAGTCGATCATCCATGCCATGGTCACCCATCGCGATGGCGGCAGCATCGCGCATCTGGGCGCGCCGGACATGCGCCATGCCATCGGCTATGCGCTGAACTGGCCGGCCCGCGCGGCGCTGCCGGTGCCGGCGCTGGACCTGGCGGCGATCGGCGGCCTGACCTTTGCCGCGCCGGACGAGGCGCGCTGGCCGGCGCTGCGCCTCGCGCGTGAGGCGATCCTGGCCGGCGGCGCTGCCGGCGCGGTGCTGAACGCCGCCAAGGAACAGGCGCTCGATGATTTCATCGCCGGCCGCATCCGCTTCACCGACATGGCCCCGGCGGTGGAACATGCGCTGGATCGGGCCGCGCGCGAACCGGGCTTCGCGCAAAGCCCCGGCGATCTGGAGACGGTGCTGGCCTGGGACGGGTTCGCCCGCCGGGCGGCTGCACAATGGCGGGGCGCGGCATGAGCATGATCCTGGACAGTCTGGGCGGTTTCCTGTGGACCGCCGCCGCCTTCATCGTCGCGCTGTCGATCATCGTGACCGTGCATGAATACGGCCATTACATCATCGGCCGGCTGTCCGGCATCAAGGCCGAGGTGTTTTCTCTGGGCTTCGGCCCGCGCCTGTTCGCCCGCCGCGACCGGCATGGCACGGTCTGGCAGGTGGCGGCGATTCCGCTGGGCGGCTATGTGCGCTTCCTGGGCGACGCCAATGCGGCCAGCGCCGGCTCGGGCGTCGCGGTCGATCCGGCCCGCGCCCGCCAGACGCTGGGCGGCGCACCGCTCTGGGCGCGCTTCGCCACCGTGGCGGCGGGGCCGGTCTTCAACTTCATCCTGTCGATTCTGGTCTTCGGCGGTATGGCGATGTGGCAGGGCCTGCCGGTGGACGAGGTGCGGATCGGCCGGCTGCACGCCACCCCGCCGGGGGTCGAGATGCAGCTTCGGCCCGGCGACCGGGTGATCGCGCTGGACGGGCGGCTGGTGGCCGACTGGCAGGACATCGGCGATCTGGCCGCGAATCTGTCGGCACGCCCGAGCCATGACTGGACGGTGATCCGCGACGGGGTCGAGCTGACGGTGGCCGGGCCCGACCCGATGCCGCCGCTGATCACCGGCATCGCCCCGCGGAGCCCGGCCGCCGCGGCGGGGCTGCAGGCGGGCGACGTGATCCTGGCAGTGGACGGCACGCCCGTCTCGCGCTTCGACGACCTGCGGCGGCAAGTGCTGAAGGCCGAGGGGCGGCCGGTCCTGCTGCAGGTCTGGCGCGAGGGCGATGGTATCGCCGACTATGCCCTGGCCGCGCGCCAGCAGGATCTGCCCACCGAAAACGGCTACGAGAAGCGCTGGCTGATCGGCGTGACCGGCGGCGGCACCTATTTCGAGCCGGCCACCCGCCCGGCCGGGCCGGGCGAGGCGCTGGGGATCGGCGCGGCGCGGACCTGGGACATCATCGCCTCGTCGGTCTCGGGGCTCTGGGCCATGATCACCGGGCAGATCGGCAGCTGCAACCTGGGCGGCGCCATCTCGATCGCCGAGACCACCGGCCAGGCCGCCTCGGCCGGGGGCGGCAACTTCATCTGGTGGATCGCCGTCCTGTCGGCCGCCATCGGCTTCCTGAACCTGCTGCCGGTGCCGGTGCTGGATGGCGGGCACCTGATGTTCTACCTTTACGAGGCGGTCGCGGGCCGCCCGCCCTCGGGCCGGGTGATCGACATTCTCTCGGCGCTCGGCATGGCGGCGGTGCTGTCGCTGATGGTATTCGGCCTCACAAACGATCTTTTCTGCCCCTGAGCGGGTCTGACCTTTTGACAGTCCTGCCCGCTTCGCTGTATCCATCGGGGCAAATCCGGTGGGGTCAACCCGCCGGGCAACGCATTACTCGCGAGGGGCGGCGGATGACGGACAGGAAACTCGGCAAGGGCGCGCTGGCGCTGATCTCGGCGCTGGCGGTGGCCGGGCCGGTCGCGACGGTGGCGACGCCCGCCGCGGCCTATGTCTTCAGAAACGTGCGGATCGAGGGCAACCAGCGCATCGAGCCGGCGACGATCCTGTCCTATCTGGACCTGCCGCGCGGCCAGGACGTCTCGGGCGGGGCGCTGAACGACGCGCTGCAGCGGCTGCAGGGCTCGGGCCTGTTCGAGACGGTCGAGCTGGTGCCCTCGGGCGGCACGCTGGTGGTGCGGGTGGTCGAATATCCCACCATCAACACCATCGCCTTCGAGGGCAACAAGCGGCTCAAGGACGAGAACCTGGCCGAGATCGTCAAGTCGCAGTCCCGCCGCGTCTATTCCCCTGCCCAGGCCGAGGCCGATGCCGCCGCGATCAGCCAGGTCTACGCCTCGGAGGGGCGGCTGGCCGCCCGGGTCGATCCGCGCATCATCCGGCGCGGCAGCAACCAGGTCGACCTGGTCTTCGAGATCCTGGAAGGCAAGGTCACCGAGATCGAGCGCATCGGCTTCGTCGGCAACCGCGCCTTTTCCGACAAGCGGCTGCGCAACGTCCTGCAGACCAAGCAGGCCGGCATCCTGCGCACCTTCATCAAGCGCGACACCTTCGCGCCCGACCGGCTGCCGGTCGACGAGAAGCTGCTGACCGATTTCTACCGCTCGCGCGGCTATGCCGATTTCAAGGTGCAGGCGGTGGCGCCGGAACTGGCGCGCGAACGCGACGCCTTCTACATCACCTTCCAGATCCAGGAAGGCCCGCGCTATACCTTCGGCACCGTCAACACCGTCAGCGAGGTGCCGGGTGTGGACGCGGCCGAGTTCGCCGCCCAGAACCGGGTCAAGCGCGGCGCGGTCTACAATCCGACGGTGATCGACACCACCATCCGCCGGATGGAGGCGCTGGCGCTGCAGAAGGGGCTGAACTTCGTCAGCATCGAGCCGCGCATCACCCGCAACGAGCGCAATCAGACGCTGGACCTGACCTTCGCCCTGACCCGCGGCCCGCGCGTCTTCGTCGAGCGCATCGACATCGAGGGCAACACCACCACACTGGACGAGGTGATCCGCCGCCAGTTCACCACTGTCGAAGGCGACCCCTTCAACCCGCGCGAGATCCGCAATTCCGCCGAACGCCTGCGCGCGCTCGGCTATTTCGCGGATGTGCAGGCCGAAAGCCGCCAGGGTTCCTCGCCCGAGCAGGTCATCGTCGACGTGAACGTCGAGGAACAGCCGACCGGCAGCCTGAGCTTCGGCGTCAGCTACGGCGTCTCGACCGGCGTCGGCTTCAACCTGTCGCTGTCCGAGAAGAACTTCCTGGGCCGCGGCCAGCAGGTCGACCTGTCCTTCGCCACCGGCTCCGGGACGCAAAGCTCGGGCCTGACCTTCGTCGAACCCTATCTGTTCGGCCGCGACCTCAAGGGCCGGGCGCAGGTCTGGTATAACACCACCGACCGGCTGAACTCGGATTACAACACCCGCACCGTCGGCTTCCTGACCGGGCTGGAATTCCCGGTTTCCGAAAACGGCCGGCTGGAACTGCGCTACAAGCTCAGCAAGGACACGCTGTTCGACGTCGAGCAATATCACGTCGACGAGGAAAGCGGCGAATTGGTCGGCTCCTCGCCGATTCTCTATGGCGAGCAGGGCGGCTTCTTCACCTCGGCGCTTGGCTATACCTACAGCTATGACAGCCGCGTCGCCGGACTGGACCCGCTGACCAGCTATCGGCTGCGCTTCAGCCAGGACTTCGCCGGGCTGGGCGGCGACGTGGAATCGGTCACCACCTCGCTTTATGCCGGGGTGGAAAGCCGCGCCTGGCGCGAAAGCGTGACCATGCTGGCCGAGTTCGAGGCCGGCGCCGTGCACATGCTGGGCGACCAGAACAGCCGCTTCATGAACCGCTTCACCGGCAACGGCAAGATCCGCGGCTTCGAGCCGAACGGCATAGGGCCGCGCGACCTGGCGGCGCCGAACGAGGACGCGCTGGGGGGCAACTATTTCTGGGCGCTGCGCACCGAGCTGCAGTTCCCGCTGGGCCTGCCCGAGGAATACGGCATCACCGGCGGGTTGTTCGCCGATGCCGGCTCGGTCTGGGGACTCGACAACACCATGGGCGCTTTCGAGACGCCGGTCGATGACGGTATGCATCTGCGCGCCGCGGTCGGCGCCTCGCTGTTCTGGACGACGCCGATCGGTCCCCTGCGCTTCAACTTCGCCAAGGCCCTCAAGAAAGAGGATTACGACGAAGAACAGGCCTTCGACCTGACGATCTCGACCAAGTTCTGATGATGGGCGGGCGGCGTATCGCGGCTTGGGGGCTGGCGGTGCTGCTGGCGGTGCCGACCGGCACGTCGGCCCAGCAGCCCTCGCCCGAGCCGGTGCCGACACCCCGGGTGCCGGCGGGGACGGGTGACCATGCCGTGCCGCCGATGGTGGTCGAAACGCCGGCCCCCAAAGGCGAAGGGGTTCTGCCGGTCCTGACGCTGGACCAGGAGGCGCTTTACGCCCGCTCGCAATGGGGTCAGCGCGTTCAGGGCGAGCTGGAGCTGCGCGGCCGCGAGATCGCGGCCGAGAACGACCGGCTGGCCGACCAGTTCGCCGCCGAGGAGCAGCAGCTGACCGTGCTGCGCCAGACCCTGCCCGCGGACGAGTTCCGCCAGCGCGCCGACGAGTTCGACAAGCGGGTGGTCGAGGTGCGGCGTGCGCGCGACGCGGCGGCGCGCGAGCTGCAGGTCCGCGCCGACGAGGAACGCCAGGCCTTCTTCCGCGCCGTCCTGCCGGTGCTGGCCAAGCTGATGCAGGAGCGGGGCGCGGTCGCGGTCCTGGACCAGCGCGCCATCTTCGTCGCCTCGCAATCCATCGACATCACCGAGGCGCTGATCGAGCGCATGGACGGCAGCATCGGCGCCGGTCCCGCCGAGCCCGAAGCCGGTCCCGAGGCCGAGCCGGCGGACGAGTCCCCCGGTGCGCCGGAAGAGCCGCAGCCGGACGCGCCGGCGGGCGGAGAGGACGCTGCCGTGCAGCCCGGCACCACGCCGGAGTCGGATAGCCCGGCCGGCAACAATGCCGAGGGCGGCGGCGACTGATTCCGCAGGAGGGTGCCGGGCGGAATGGTCCTTCCGCTCTGGATCGCGGGCGGCGAGGGTCGCGCTAATCCAAGCGCCACCCTTCCTGGCGAGGCGCACCGGCGATGGGCGCCGTCCGCCTTCCCGATCCCATGACCTAGCCGACCCGCCGGTCCAGGTCGCCGATGCGCTCGGTCAGCAGGGCGAAGAAGCCCTCGGCGTCCACCTCGCGGATGAAGGTGGCGTTCGGGTCGCGGCCGCTGACGCGCCACCAGTCGGCGACGGTCATGCCCAGGGTGTATTCGCCCTGGGTCTCGATCTCGACATTGATGTAGCGGCCGGTGAACAGCTGCGGCTTCAGCAGCCAGGCGATGGTGCAGGGGTCGTGCAGCGGCGCGCCCTCGCTGCCGTATTTCTCGCGGTCGTAGCGCTCGAAGAAATCGGTCCAGCTGGCGACCGCCTGGCCGACGCGGCCCATGGCGCGCATGCCCTCGACCCAGGGCCGGCTGGTCAGCGCCCGATGCGTCACGTCCAGCGGCATCACCGTGATCGGGGCGCCGCTGGCAAAGACGATCCGGGCGGCTTCGGGATCGACATAGATGTTGAACTCGGCGGTGGGGGTGACGTTGCCGACCTCGAAATAGGCGCCGCCCATCAGCACGATCTCCTGCACGCGCGGGACGATGTCGGGCGCGCGCCGGAAGGCGGTGGCGATGTTGGTCAGCGGCCCGATGGGCACCAGGGTGATGCTGCCGGGCCTTTCGCGGCGCAGGGTCTCGATCAGGAAATCGACAGCATGCCCGGGGGCAAGCGCGATGCCCGGCTCGGGCAGGGTGACGCCGTCGAGGCCGGTCTTGCCATGCACATGCTCGGCGGTGACCAGCGGGCGCGCGAGCGGCGCGTCGCATCCGGCATAGACCGGCAGGTCGGGGCGGCCGGCCAACTCGCAGATCACCCGGGCGTTGCGCTCGGTGTGGTGCAGCGGCACGTTGCCGGCTACGGCGGTCAGGGCCAGCACCTCGAGCTCCGGGCTGGCCAGGGCCAGCAGGATGGCCACCGCGTCGTCCTGGCCCGGGTCGGTGTCGATGATGATCTTGCGGGCCATGAATCCCTCTCATGCTCTTGCGCCGCCAAGGAAACCCTTGGCCGCGCGGGATGCAAGCCCCTAGTTCCCCGCCGGCTGCAGATGGGTGATGCCGGCCGCCGCCGCCCGGGCCAGCGCCGGGTCCAGCGACATGCCGACATATTCGCCGCGCCGCCACAGCTCGGCCATGTCGTCGTAATGGCGCGAGAAGGGATGGCCGGACTGGCCGGTCGAGATGATGAAGACCGAACTGTCGGGATCGGCGAGGTCGTAGACCCCGCGATAGGCGGCGCCGGTCACGTTCAGCCAGGGATTGCGGCCATGGCCCAGGAAGCCCGCCTGCGCCACGGTCGAGGCGCCGCCCGAGGTCGGCTGCATCAGGTTCACGATATAGGAGATGCCGCGCATGTCCCCCAGCGCCGGGTGAACGTGGCGGGCGCGGTGCAGGTCGCCCCAGCGCCAGCTGGCGAGGTCGGGACCGAAGCGGGTGCTGAGGTCCAGCAATGCCGCGTCCAGCGCCTGGCGGGCGATCTGGGTACAGGTCTCGACCGGGGCGGATTGGCGGATGTCGCACCAGGCCGCGGCGCCGTCGCGATTGCGGAAGACGCGATCGATGAAATCCGGGTAAAGCTCGGTCAGGTCGTCGGACAAGGGTCCCAGGTCGTCGCGCACCAGTCGGTCCTGCAGCGCCCGCATCCAGGCGGCATAGATCAGCGGCTCGGGCAGGTGCTCGCTCATGGCGCCGTCCCAGTTCGCCAGCAGCGCCAGAGCGTCCTGGCGCTGGCGTTCGGGCGTGCCCTGGGCGGCGGGCTCGCCGGTGAACCACAGATCGGCGCCGACCAGCGGCAGCAGCGCCCGGGCGACCGGGCTGACGATGTCGTTCTGCGCGGCGATGAAGCTGTCGCGCGAATGCACCTCTCGCGAGTCGATCAGGTGGCGCAGCCGGTTCTGGCGATAGCCGTCGCCCCGGTCATGGCCGCGCCCGGCCGCGCTGCCGGGCGCGGCGGCGCCGGTGGTCGCGACGATGCCGTTCGGCGGGTCCAGCTCGGTCATCGCTTCCGGGGCCGGGTCCAGCCCCTGCCAGCGGTTCGCGGCGATCCAGCCGGGGGTGGGCATCCGGCCGCCGGTCTGGTGCCCGGCC
>NZ_JAEHFP010000163.1 GCF_016446475.1 Paracoccus binzhouensis
CTGCTGGCGCCGGCGCTGTGCCTGCCGCAGCCGCCGGCGGCCTGGCTTCTGTCGGCTGCGGCCATGGCGGCGGCGCAGCTCTGGCTGGCACGGCGGGCCCTGCGCGGGCTCGGCGGCCAGACCGGCGACGTCCTGGGCGCCCTGCAGCAGGCGGGCGAGGCCGCGGGGCTGCTGTCCCTGGCCGCGCTGCTGGGGACGCCGTGACGTTTCTTGGCTTTTTCTTGACCGGCTTTAGCGGTTCGTTCATACGAAACGGCTACATCGAGGGGGAAAAACCCCTGCATGAGGGCCATAACAACATTTGAGGGAGGTTGTCACATGGGCGCCCTGCTGGGGCTTTCTCGCGGCATCGACCGCGTCAACTCGGCGATCGGCCGCAGCGCAAGCTGGCTGATCCTCGTCGCCGTGCTGGTCAGCGCCGGCAATGCGGTCATCCGCAAGGCGCTGAGCACCTCGTCCAACGCCTGGCTGGAACTGCAATGGTATCTCTACGGCGCCGCCTTCCTGGGCGCCGCGGCCTATACGCTCAAGGAAAACGAGCATATCCGCATCGACATCATCTATGGCCTGTGGACGCGCCGCCGCCAGCACTGGATCGACCTGATCGGGCATGTGTTCTTCCTGATGCCCTTCGTCACGCTGATGATCTGGTATATCTACCCCTGGGTGCTGCGCTCCTGGCACAACGGCGAGGTCTCGACCAATGCCGGCGGGCTGGTGCTGTGGCCGGCCAAGATGCTGCTGCTGGTCGGCTTCGTCATGCTGTTCTTCCAGGGCATTTCCGAGATCATCAAGAAGATCGCCGTCATGCGCGGCATCATCGAGGATCCCACCCCCTTCGTCTCGGTGCATGAGGCTGCCGCCATGGAGGGCGAGGTGATGGTGCGCGAGATGCAGGCCGTCTTCGACGAGGATGCGGATAACGGGGAGAGCCGCAAATGATGGAATTCATTGCGGTGAACATGGCGCCGATCATGTTCGCCTCGCTGGTGCTGTTCCTGCTCTTCGGCTATCCGGTCGCCTTCGCGCTGGCCGCGAACGGGCTGATGTTCTTCGTCATCGGCGTCGAACTGGCCCCGCTTTCGGGCGGCAACATCAACCTCGACTGGCCGCTGCTGAACGCCATGCCCGAGCGGCTGTGGGGGGTGATGTCGAACGAGACATTGCTGGCCATTCCCTTCTTCACCTTCATGGGCATCGTGCTGGAGAAATCCGGCATGGCCGAGGATCTGCTGGACACGGTGGGCCAGCTGTTCGGCCCGATCCGCGGCGGCCTGGCCTATGCGGTGATCATCGTCGGCGCGCTGCTGGCGGCGACGACCGGCGTGGTCGCGGCCTCGGTCATCGCCATGGGGCTGATCTCGCTGCCGATCATGCTGCGCTATGGCTACGACCGGCGCATCGCCTCGGGCACTATCGCCGCCTCGGGGACGCTGGCGCAGATCATCCCGCCCTCGCTGGTGCTGATCGTGCTGGCCGACCAGCTCGGCCGTTCGGTCGGCGACATGTACAAGGGCGCGCTGATCCCCGGCCTGGTGCTGACCGGCATGTATATGGCCTACATCTTCGTGATGTCGATCATCCGGCCGAACAGCCTGCCGGCCCTGCCGAAAGAGGCGCGGACCCTGGGCTCGGGCGTGACCTCGCTTTTCGTGGCGCTGGCGCTGACCGTCGGCATGGCCTGGCTGGCCTTCCGCTGGCTCTATCCGACGCAGGGCAGGGATGCCGACATCCTGGCCCCGGCGCTGGCGGTGATCGTGATCTATGTGCTGGCGCTGCTCGACAAGGCGCTGAAGGTCAACCTGATGTCGCGGCTGGCGCAGCAGGTCGTCATCGTGCTGATCCCGCCGCTGGCGCTGATCTTCCTGGTGCTGGGCACGATCTTCCTGGGCATCGCCACGCCCACCGAGGGCGGGGCCATGGGCGCGGTCGGCGCGCTGCTGCTGGCCGGGATCAAGGGCCGGCTGGGCTATGGCGTGATCCGCCAGGCGCTGCTGGCCACCACGCGGCTCTCGGCCTTCGTCATGTTCATCCTGATCGGGGCGCGGGTGTTCTCGCTCACTTTCTACGGCGTGAACGGCCATGTCTGGGTCGAGCATCTGCTGACCTCGCTGCCGGGCGGCGAATACGGCTTCCTGATCGCGGTCTCGGTGCTGGTCTTCCTGCTGGCCTTCTTCCTCGACTTCTTCGAGCTCGCCTTCATCATCGTGCCGCTGCTGGCGCCGGCGGCCGAGGCCATGGGCATCGACCTGATCTGGTTCGGCGTGCTGCTGGGCGTGAACATGCAGACCAGTTTCATGCACCCGCCCTTCGGCTTTTCGCTGTTCTTCCTGCGCTCGGTGGCGCCGAAATCGCCCTATCGCGACAAGGTGACGGGGCAGGTGATGCAGCCGGTGACCACCGGGCAGATCTATTGGGGCGCGGTGCCCTATGTCTGCATCCAGCTGGTGATGGTGGCGGTGGTGATGCTGTTCCCGGGCCTGGTCATGCATTACAAGGGCGCGCCGATCGACACCTCGAACATCAAGATCGAGATCCCCTCGGGCGGCGGCCTCGGCGGGCTGGGTGGCCTGGGCGGGTTGGGCGATCCCTTCGGCGCCCCAGCCGCGCCGGGCACCACCTCTGGAACGCAGGTCCCGGATGCGGCCCCCGGCGGCATCCCGGCGCCCGGCGGCCTGGGCGGTGCGCCGAATTTCGGCACACCGGCGACCCCGGCCCCGGATGCAGGAGCGGCACCGGAACCCGCAGCCCCGGAAACGGGAACGGCGCCGGAAACGCCCCCGGCCGCGCCCGCCCCGACGGAGGGGCTCGGCGGTCCGCTTTCCGGGCCGCCGCCGGGCCTGACCACCCCAGCGCAACCCTCGGGCAATTGACATGACAGGCGGCCCCGGAGCCGCCTTTCTCATGGTCGGGGGACGGCCAAGAAAAAGGGCCGCCGCGAGATCTCTCGCGGCGGCCCCGACAGTCCCGGGACGCTCTCAGAGCGTGCCGTTGCGCTGCTGGATCATCATGAAGGTGTCATAGGTATATTCGGCGGTCTGATTGTAGAGATACCAGTCCGCCCGCGCCACCTTGATCGACTCCCAGATCTTCTTGAAGGCGGCGTTCGAGCCTTCCAGCTCGGCATAGACCTCGTTCGCGGCCTTGTAGCAGGCGTCGAGGATTTCGGCGCTGAACGGACGCAGCTGGGCGCCCGAGGCCACCAGCTCCTTCAGGGCGATCGGGTTCAGGTGGTCGTATTTCTGCAGCATGTTGGCGTCGGTCGCCTGGCAGGCGCTGCGCAGCAGCGACTTGTAGCTCTCGGGCAGCGCCTCGTATTTCGCCTTGTTGAAGAAGAAATGCACGGTCGGGCCGCCTTCCCACCAGCCGGGATAGTAGTAATAGGGCGCGACCTTGAAGAAGCCCAGCTTCTGGTCGTCATAGGGGCCGACCCATTCCGAAGCGTCGATGGTGCCCTTTTCCAGTGCCGGGTAGATGTCGCCGCCGGCGATCTGCTGCGGCACCGCGCCCAGCCGCTCCAGCACCCGGCCGGCAAAGCCGCCGACCCGAATCTTCAGCCCCTGCAGATCGGCCACGGTCTTGATTTCCTTGCGGAACCAGCCGCCCATCTGCACGCCGGTATTGCCGCCCGGCAGGCCGAAGATGTTATGCGTGGCCAGGAACTCGTTATAAAGGTCGATGCCGCCGCCATGGTATTGCCAGGCGTTCATCGCCCGGGCCGACAGCGCGAAGGGCACGGCCGAACCCAGCGCGAAGGTCGGGTCCTTGCCCCAGCTGTAATAGCCGACGGTGTGGCAGGCCTCGACCGTGCCGTCGGTGACGGCGTCCTGGGCCTGCAGGCCGGGCACGATCTCGCCGCCGGCGAAGACCTGCAGCTGGAACTTGCCGCCGGTGGCCTCGGACAGGTATTTCGACAGCACCTCGGCGCCGCCGTAGATGGTGTCCAGCGACTTCGGAAAGGCCGAGGTCAGGCGCCATTTCACCTCGGGCATCTCCTGCGCGATGGCGGGCGCGGCCAGCGCCGCGCCGGCGGCCGCCGTGGCGCCGCCAACCGTGGCGCGGGTCAGGAAGGCGCGCCGGTCGAACTGGTTGGTTTTTTTCATGAGTTCCTCCGCATTGATCGGCCGTTTCCAGGCGGCCGACGACCGGAATGTTGCACGCCCCCGCCACCCTGTCGAGACGGCAGCGCCGCTTTCGCCGCCGATCCGGGCCTTGCCCGCGGGTGCCGTAGCGTCATCTTGTGCGCTGCCATGGCCGATCTTGTGGGAACATCATCGGGCCTACCCAAGCGATTTGGGCTTGCCTATACTGCCAGTGGTTTGGGGCTTTGGGGGAACAAGGGATGCGCTGTCCGTTCTGCGGAAATGTGGATACCCAGGTCAAGGATTCGCGTCCGGCCGAGGATAACGTGGCGATCCGGCGGCGGCGGTTCTGTCCGGCCTGCGGCGGGCGCTTCACCACCTATGAGCGGGTGCAGCTGCGCGACCTGGTGGTGGTCAAGTCCAGCGGCCGGCGCGAGGATTTCGACCGCACCAAGCTGGAGCGCTCGATCCGCATCGCCATGCAGAAGCGGCCGATCGAGCCCGAGCGCATCGACCAGATGATCTCGGGCATCGTGCGCAGGCTGGAAAGCATGGGCGACACCGACATCCCCTCGAAGGTGATCGGCGAGATCGTGATGGAGACGCTGGCCCGGATCGACACCGTGGCCTATGTGCGTTTCGCCAGCGTCTACAAGAACTTCCAGGCGGCGGACGATTTCGACAAGTTCGTGTCCGAGCTGCGGCCGGGCACAGTCGCGGAGTGAGCGACCGGCGCCACATGCGCCATGCGCTGGCGCTGGCGCGGCGCGGCCTGGGCAATGTCTGGCCGAATCCGGCGGTGGGCTGCGTGCTGGTGCGCGACGGCATCGTAGTCGGGCGCGGCTGGACCCAGCCCGGCGGCCGCCCCCATGCCGAGGCGATGGCGCTGGTCCAGGCGGGCGGCGCGGCGCGCGGCGCCACTGCCTATGTCACGCTGGAGCCCTGCGCCCATCACGGCAGGACCCCGCCCTGCGCCGAGGCGCTGGTGGGTTCGGGCGTCGCCCGCGTGGTCACCGCGCTGACCGATCCCGACCCGCGCGTCGCCGGTCGCGGCCATGCCATCCTGCGCGCCGCCGGGATCGCGGTGACCGAGGGCGTCTGCGAGGCCGAGGCGCGCGATCTCCAGCGTGGCTTCCTGAGCCGCATCCAGCGCGGCCGGCCGATGCTGACGTTGAAGCTGGCCGCCAGTTTCGATGGCCGCATCGCCACCGCCGCGGGCGAGAGCCAATGGATCACCGGGCCCGAGGCCCGCCGCCACGTCCATGCGCTGCGCCTGGGCCATGACGCCGTGATGGTCGGCGGCGAGACGGCGCGCGCCGACCGGCCGGTGCTGAACGTGCGCGGCTTCGGCCCGGTGCGGCAGCCGGTGCGCATCGTGGTCTCGTCGCGGCCCTTGCCCGACCTGTCCGCCGAGGGGCCCGGGCATGGCCCGCTCTGGCAGGTCGCCGGCCGGCCCGAGGAGTTCATGGCCGAGCTTGGCGCGCGGGGCCTGACCCGCGTCTTCTGCGAAGGCGGCGGGGTGCTGGCGGCCGGCCTGCTGCGGGCCGGGATGGTCGACCAGCTGATCGGCTACGGCGCCGGCCTGGTGCTGGGCGGCGACGGCCGGGCCGGGATCGCCCCGCTGGGGCTGGAGCGCCTGGCCGAGGCGCCGCGTTTCCGCCTGGTCGAGGTGCGGCGCATCGGCCCCGACCTCATGCATCGCTGGCTGCGCGATGAAGCAGTTGACTGTTAATCAATTGGTCGCGGCCTAGCGCCGCCAGAGCCAGGCATGGCCGCTGAGCGCGCCCTGCGCCTTGGCCAGAAGCCGGATCGAGGGGCCGGCCCTGCCGCCGAAACCGGGATCCGTCAACCGCGCCACGGCAATTTCGGGCGGGCAGGGCAGCCGACTGACCGGGTCGAAATAGCGCGGATAGGCGATCAGGGCGCGATGGATCAGCGTCGCCAGATCGGCCCGTGCCCGCCGGCGTTCGGGGATGCGGCCCAGATCGCGGGTCAGCCCCCAGCCGGCATAGAAGGGCGCGCCCAGCGTGGTCACCGGCAGGCCGCGCAGCAGCGCCTCGAATCCCAGGGTCGAGGTCATGGTCCAGACCTCGTCCACCTGCGCCATCAGCGCATCGGCGCCGGCCTTGCGGGCAACGACATCGGCCAGGCGCGCCAGCTCCGCCTCGGGGATCAGGCCGGGGCGCAGCCCGGCCTCGACATCGGGATGCGGCTTGTAGATCAGCACCGCGCCCGGATTCTCGGCCCGGACGCGCTGCAGCAGCGCCAGATTGCTGCGCACCGCGCCGGCGCCGAGGCGGATCGAGGCGTCGTCCTCGACCTGACCGGGCACCAGGATGCGGTGGCCCGGCGGCAGGGCGGGGGCCGGGCCGGCGAGGTTGTATTTGGTGATCCCGGATTGCGCCAGCAGCCGGGCCAGTTGCATGGCCCGCTCGCGCCCGCCGGGCGGCAGCGGCTCGGCCATCAGCCGCTCGAAGCGGCTTTCGCGGCCGGGATCGTAATAGATGCCCAGGTCGTCGGCGACCAGTGACAGCGGCGGCACCAGCGCCGCGCCCAGGCCGCGCGAGCGGATGAAGCCGTCCTCGATTCGCAGCGCGTGGGGCACGTCGACGGCGCGGTTGGCCCAGGCGAGCGTGACCTGCGGGTCCGGCCTGGCGACGAAGCGCACGCCCTTGCCGCTGCCGAAGAAGCGGGCGACGAAGGGGCGCTTCCACAGCCGGATGCCATAGGCACGATGGCCGTCGCGGTCCTGGCGCCAGGCGCGGGCCTCGGCCTCGATCTGGTTCAGCGCCCCCTCGAAATCGGTCAGCCGGTCCAGGCAGGGGTCGTACCAGGCCGGCGCGCGCAGATGGCTGGCCGCGAACAGCGCCTCGACCGGCGCCGGGCCGCGGCGGGGGAAGGCGTGCCGGTCCTCGGACAGGCCCCAGCCGGCATAGAAGGGCTGACCGAAGATGCGCGGCCGGTGGCCGGCCAGGATCGCCTCGTAGCCCAGCTGCGAGGACCAGGCATAGACCCGCACCGCGCCTTGAAGCAGTGCCCAGGGCGAGACCGGGCCGTCGCAAAGCGTCTCGCCCGGGTGCAGGTCGGCGGGGCCGAAATGGCCGGGGCGCAGGCCGGCGGCGGTTTCGGGATGGCTGCGGATCACCAGCGGCAGGCCGGGATTCTCGTCGCGGGCGGCCTGCAGCATGACCAGGAAATCCGCCCGCCCCGCCCCCAGCAGCGAGGCATCGCCGCGGGTCTGGTCGATCACCAGGACGTGGCTGGGCGGCGGTGGCGCGGCCTGCGGCAGATGGGCGTTGTATTTCGACAGGTCGGCGGCAATCAGCCGCTCGATGCCGGCGCGCGCCGCGGCCTGCAGCGCCGGGGTGCCCGGGTCCCGCACCAGCGTCTCGATCAGCGAGGGCGCGCCGGGGTCGAAATGCAGCCCCAGCGGGTCGATCAGCAGGCCGACGGGACCGCGGCGGGCGACCGGGCCGCGGGCGCGGCCGGGCAGGACCGAGCGCAGGAAGGCGTCCTCGACATGCACCAGCCGGCAGCCGCGCCGGGCGGCCAC
>NZ_JAEHFP010000164.1 GCF_016446475.1 Paracoccus binzhouensis
GGGTGCGGCGGCGGGCGGGCGGGCCGCGGCGGCCGCCCTGCTGCCCAGGCCGATGGCGGCCGTCGCGGCGGCCAGACGCGATGCCAGGGCACGGCGGGACAGCATGAGAGGGGCGGGCGGATCGCGACGCGATCGCATGACGGGATTCCTTGCTGGATGGTCTGTGGAAAAGGCGCGCAATCTGCCGCCGATTCCGGCCTTGGTCCAGCGGCTTGGTTGAATCGGCTTCCGGCCGCCTCTAAGTGATGCCGGAATGAGACAGGAGCCCCGAATGTCCGACCTGACCCCGCGCGAGATCGTGTCCGAACTGGATCGCTTCATCATCGGGCAGAAGGAGGCCAAGCGTGCCGTGGCCGTGGCGCTGCGCAACCGCTGGCGCCGCCGGCAGCTGGGCGACGACCTGCGCGACGAGGTCTATCCCAAGAACATCCTGATGATCGGCCCCACCGGCGTCGGCAAGACCGAGATCAGCCGCCGGCTGGCCAAGCTTGCCCGCGCGCCCTTCCTGAAGGTCGAGGCCACCAAGTTCACCGAGGTCGGCTATGTCGGCCGCGATGTCGAGCAGATCATCCGCGACCTGGCCGATGCCGCCGTCATCGAGACCCGCGAGCGCATGCGCGAGGAGGTCAAGGCCCGCGCCCATAAATCCGCCGAGGAGCGGGTCGTTGCCGCCCTGGCCGGCGAAGGTGCGCGCGAGCAGACCCGCGAGATGTTCCGCGACAAGCTCAAGCGCGGCGAGCTGGACGACACGGTGATCGAGCTGGAGGTGCAGGACAATTCCAATCCGCTGGGCATGATGGAGATCCCCGGCCAGCCCGGCGCCATCGGCGGCATGATGGACCTGTCGGGGCTGATGAAGGCCTTTGGCGGCCGCCGGGTGCGGCGCAAGGTCACCGTCGCGGAAAGCTATGACCTGCTGATCGCCGAGGAGGCCGACAAGCTTCTGGACGACGAGGCGGTGCGCGCCGCGGCGCTGGAGGCGGTGCAGGAGAACGGCATCGTCTTCATCGACGAGATCGACAAGGTGGCCGCCCGCACCGACGCCCGCGGCGGCGATGTCTCGCGCGAGGGCGTGCAGCGCGACCTGCTGCCGCTGATCGAGGGCACCACGGTTTCCACCAAATACGGGCCGGTGAAGACCGACCACATCCTGTTCATCGCCTCGGGCGCGTTCCATATCGCCAAGCCCTCGGATCTGCTTCCAGAACTGCAGGGCCGGCTGCCGATCCGCGTCGAGCTGCGCGCCCTGACCGAGGAGGATTTCGTCCGCATCCTGACCGAGACCGACAACGCCCTGACCCGGCAATATACCGCGCTGATGGCGACCGAGGGGGTGGTGGTCCAGTTCACCGAGGACGGCATCCGCGCCCTGGCGCGCATCGCCGCCGAGGTGAACGGCTCGGTCGAGAATATCGGCGCCCGGCGGCTTTACACCGTCATCGAGCGGGTGTTCGAGGAGCTGTCCTTCAGCGCGCCCGACCGTTCGGGCGAGACGGTGGTGGTGGATGCCGGTTTCGTCGAGAAGCACCTGGGCGACCTGTCGCGCTCGGCCGACCTGTCGCGCTACGTGCTTTAGGGAACTGCGGCATGGTCCCGCCCGTTGTGCCTCAAGTCAACGGACGGGAACGCCCATGAGTTATATCTTCGGAATCATCATCTTCGCGCTGGATGTCTGGGCCATCGCCTCGATCATCAACACCAATGAAAGCGCCACCACCAAGCTGATCTGGATCGCGCTGGTGGCGATCCTGCCGGTGGTCGGGCTGATCATCTGGTGGTTCGCGGGGCCCAAGGCGAATTACGGCTGAGGGCTTTTCCGCCGCGCCATGGGATGGCATGGTTCCGCCGACCAGAACGGGGCGCGGGACATGCCGGGGCGGATCCTTCTTTCGCTGTTTCTGCTGCTGGCGGCCTGCGCGCCGCGCGGCGAGATCACCATTGCCCCCGAGGCGGCGCGCATCGGCCATGTCGAGCGTATCTATGTCGCCACCAACCGCACCCCCGACGGCAGCCGGCAGGAGGGGGTGAGCTTCGGCCGCGTCGATGTCTCGGTGCCGCCCGAGCGGCGGCCCGGCTCGATCACCTATCCCCACAAGGGTGCGGCGCCGGATCCGCGGCGGGATTTCCTGGTCTCGGACTATGCGCGCTTTGCCCGGCCCGAGGATTTCAGCGCCGACATGCGCCGCGCCATCGCCGCCCGGCCGCCGGGCGACCGCGACGTGGTGCTGTTCGTGCATGGCTACAACAACACCTTCGCCGAGGGGTTATATCGCTTTGCCCAGATCGAGCAGGACCTGCGCCTGCCGGGGGTGCCGATGCATTTCTCGTGGCCCTCGCGCGGGCAGCCGCTGGCCTATGCCGCGGATCGCGACAGCGTGCTCTATTCCCGCGACGGGCTCAAGCGCAGCATCGAGATCGCAGCCGAGGCGGGCGGCGGCAAGGCGATCCTGGTCGCGCATTCCATGGGCGCGCTGCTGCTGATGGAGAGCCTGCGCCAGATGGCCATCGCCGGCGAGCGCCGCACCCTGGACCGGATCGGCGCCGTGGTTCTGCTGTCGCCCGACATCGACGTGGGCGTGTTCCGCAGCCAGGCCCGGGCCATCGGCAGGCTGCCGCAGCCCTTCGTCATCTTCACCTCGGGGCGGGACCGGGCGCTGAGCCTGTCGGCGCTGATCTCGGCCGAGCCGGTGCGGCTGGGCAGCCTGACCGATGCCGGGCCGGTGGCGGACCTGCCGGTGACGTTGGTCGATGTCGGCGCCTTCAGCAGCGGCACCGGGCATTTCAACGTCGCGACCTCGCCGGCGCTTCTGCGCATCCTGTCGCAGGCGCGGGAGCTGAACAGCGTGTTCTCGTCGGATGTGAGCGGCGGGGTCGGGCCGCTGACCCGCGCGGCACTGCATGCCGAGCGGGCGGCGCAGATCGTGATCTCGCCGGTCTTCTAGCGGCGCAGGTAGACGTAATAGGCGCCCTCGCCGCCATGGCGGCGATGCGCGGGGCGGACCTGCAGCACCACGGCATCCAGTGGCGGCATGTGCAGCCAATGCGGGACGTTGTGGCGCAGCGCCCCGGGCCGGACCGGCAGCGGCGCATCCGGTCCGCCCTCGCGCCCCTTGCCGGTGATGACCAGAACCAGCCGCCGGCCGTCGGCGCGGGCCTGCAGGATGAAGCGGGTCAGCACCGGCTGGGCCACGGCCAGGGTCATGCCGTGCAGGTCGATGCGCGCTTCGGGTGCCAGCTTGCCGCGGGTCATCTGGCGATGGGTCTTGTGATCCATGCGCAGGGGCTGGGCATGCAGCGCCTCGCGCGGGGGCGGCGACAGGTCGATGCGGGTCGCGCTGGGCCCGCCCCTCGCCCCGATCCGCAGATCGGCAAGCGGCAGCGCCGCGACTTGCGGCGCGGCGGACGGCTTTTTCAGCGGCTTGGGCTCAGGCGGCGGCTCGGCCTGCTTGCGGCCGGGATGCATCGGCACTGCGGTCGCGGCGATGCGGGACCACAGGGCCTTGTCCTCGGCCGAGAGTCCCCGCCGGCGCGCCATGGTTCAGGCCGTGGCGACGAGCTGCCAGTTCGGGTCGTCCTGACCCATGCGGCGGGCGAAGGTCCAGGTGTCGCGCTGCTTGCGCGCGGCCTTGGGGTCGCCCTCGACCACGTTGCCCTGGGCGTCGCGGGTGGCGACGATCATCTCGCCGACGAAGCGGACCGAAAGCTCGGCCATGCCGGTGTCCGGGGTGAATTCGGCCCCGGCCAGCGCGGTTTCGCGGGTGCCCAGGAACTGCGCCTCGGTGACCAGGCCGCGGGCCTTGCGGTCCTCGATCACCGACTCGAAGGCCTCGGCCACCGGCGGGGCCAGGAAGCCGCGCACCTCGGAGAGGTCGCCGCGCTCGAAGGCCATCAGGATCATCTCATAGGCGGATTTGGCGCCGGACAGGAAGGGACCCACGGCGAAATCGGGCTCGACCCGCTTCATCTCGGCCAGCGCCTGGGCGGTGGGGCTGCCCGGTTCGGCATGGTCGGCGATGTCGCTGTCGCCCGCCTCGGCGGTGCCGTCGATCACGTCGAAGCGGCGGCGCTGCGCCGGTTCCTCGGGAATGCGCGGCGCCTCGAACCCGTCGCGGGTGCCCAGCACCCCGCGCAGGCGCAGGATCAGGAACACGGCGATCGCGCCCAGGACGAGGAGTTGCAGCAGGGGGTTCGACATCGACGGACCTAACGAGCTTTGTAAGGATGGTTTCCGATGCTTATGTAGGGTGAGGACCGGCCCAAGTCCAGTTTGGCGCCGGAAATAGGAAGTGCCGAAGGGGAAGGCTTTATGTGGCTGCTGTTGCCGTTCGTGATCCTGCCGATCGTCGAGATCGCGCTGTTCATCCAGGTCGGAAGCGCGATCGGCGTGCTGCCGGTGATCGCGCTGGTTCTGGGCTCGGCCGTGGCCGGGGCGGCGGTGATGCGCCGTCAGGGCGCACGGGCGGCGTTGGACCTGCAGCGCGCCATGCAGGACTTCCGCGATCCCGGCCGGCCGATGGCGCATGGCGCGCTGGTGATGATCGCCGGCCTGCTGATGGTGGTGCCGGGCCTGTTCACCAGCGCCCTTGGCCTGCTGCTGCTGATCCCGCCGGTGCGGTCGCTGATCCTGCGGCAAATGGCTGCGCGGGTGCAGGTCTCGGGCAGCGGCTTCAGCTATCGCCAGGGCCATGGCGCCGAAGCCGAGTTCGGCGCCGATCCGGCGGGCTTCCGTCCCGGCCGCGGCTGGCGGGACGAGGGCGTGATCGACGGCGAATATTCGGTCCAGGACGATCCGCCCGCCCCGGTGCGCGAGGGGCTGACCGACCAGGGCGCGCAGAAGGGTCCCGAGGGCGGGCCGCGGCGCGGCGATTCGGGCTGGACCCGGCATTGAGCGCGCGGCGCCGGGGTGCTAGAACCCCGGCAGATCCGAGGAGAACTCAATGAGCGACGAGAACAACAACGGCGCGGCCGCGACCGAGGCCCCGAGCGGCGCCCAGCCGCAGGTGCGCCTGCAGGTCCTGACGCAATACATTCGCGACCTGTCCTTCGAGAACGCGGTGGCGCAGAAGGGGCTGGGCGCCGGCGAGGTGCAGCCCGAGATCAGCGTCCAGGTCAGCCTGGATGCCCGCAAGCGCCCGGCCGAGCACCAGTACGAGGTGATCAGCAAGTTCCGCGTGCAATCGACCAACGCCCGCGACAAGTCGCCGATCTTCCTGTGCGAGCTGGATTACGGCGGCATCTTCCATGTCGAGGGCGTGCCCGAGGACCAGTTGCACCCGTTCCTGATGATCGAATGCCCGCGCATGCTGTTTCCCTACGTGCGGCGCATCGTCTCGGACATGACCCGAGACGGCGGCTTCCCGCCCTTCAACATGGACCCGATCGACTTCGTGGCGCTGTATCGGCAAGAGATCGCGCGCCGCATGCAGGCCGAGAAGCCCGCGGACCAGCCGCTGTCCTGACGCGGTCACTTCTGCGTGACGACGGGTTTTTGGGCCCGCGGCCGCCCTGCCGCGGGCCCTTCGCCTTTCCGATCCGCCGTTGGCGCGCCCCGGCCGCGGGGCCGCCGCCGGCGCCAGAGCATGGGGGAGCCATATGGCAAGAGCCGCGAAACGCGCGTGGCAAAGGATGCTGTCGGGGCGGAGGCTGGATCTTCTTGATCCCACGCCGATGGATATCGAGATCGCCGACATCGCCCATGGCCTGGCTTTCGTCGCGCGCTGGAACGGCCAGACCCGCGGCGACTGGGCCTATACGGTGGCCGAGCATTCGCTGCTGGTGGAACAGATCCATGCCCGCACCGATCCCGATTGCGAGCCGCGCTGGCGGCTGGCGGCGCTGCTGCATGACGCGCCGGAATATGTGATCGGCGACATGATTTCCCCGGTCAAGGCGGCGCTCGGCAGCGAATACGGGGAAATGGATGCGCGGCTGGCGGCGGCGATTCATCGCCGCTTCGGATTGCCGGCGCAGCTTCCGGCTGCGGTAAAGCGGGCGATCAAGCGCGCGGACCGGATTTCCGCCTGGCTGGAAGCCGTTCAGATTGCCGGGTTTTCGCGGGCCGAGGCGGATCGCCTGTTTCCGGTGCCGCAGCCGGAATTGCTGCAGGGGCTGGAAATTCGGCTGCGGCCGCCGCTTGAAACCCGCAATGCCTATCTGGCGCGTTTCAATGCGCTTATTGAAGAAATGGATCGCAAATCCTGACGCCAAAGCCAATCCCGACGCCGGAAATGCGAACCCCCGCATCGGGATGCGGGGGCCGGCAGTCAGATTTCCAGGTCTTCCAGTTTCTTGCCGGAATCCAGCGCCTCCTGGACCCAGCGCGGCTTGCGGCCGCGGCCGGTCCAGGTCAGCGCGGGATCCTCGGGATTGGCATATTTCGGCGCCACCTTGCCGCGGGCCTGTTTCGCGGCCGTCAGATCGGCCAGGTTGAAGCCGAATTCGCGCGCGGCGCTTTCGGCGGCGGCCAGGGCCTCGCGCTTGCGGCGATCCTCGAAGGTGGAAATGGCGCGGTCGAGCTTGTTGCGTAGATCGCGCAGTTCGCGAAGGGACATCGCGTCCAGGTCGATGGCCATTATGGTGTTCCCTGGGTTTTGGCGTTTATGGCCCCAATATTTGCATTTCGCAAAGAAATGCAATCGTTTTTGAGAACCCGATTATTAACGCGGGCTGCGTTTGGCCAAAATCCGCTGCAATGTCCGCCGGTGCATATGCAGCCGGCGCGCCGTCTCGCTGACATTGCGGTCGCATTGCTCATAGACGCGCTGGATATGTTCCCAGCGCACCCGGTCGGCCGACATCGGCGTCTCGGGCGGTGGCGGCAGCGTGTCGCCGCGGGCCAGCAGGGCGCGGGTCACGTCATCGGCATCCGCCGGTTTCGAAAGGTAATCCGTGGCGCCCATCTTGACCGCGGCCACCGCCGTGGCGATGGCGCCATAGCCGGTCAGCACCACGATGCGGGCGTCTGCCCGGGCCTCGCGCAGCGCGTCCACCACATCGAGCCCGTTGCCGTCCTCGAGCCGCAGGTCGACCACCGCATAGGCCGGGGCCTTTTCGGCCAGCAGCGCGCGGGCCTGCGCGACCGAGGCGGCGCGGATCACCTCGAAGCCGCGTTTCTCCATTGCCCGGGCCAGGCGGTTCAGAAAGATCTCGTCGTCATCGACAAGAAGCAGGCTGGGATCGGGTCCGATCTCGTATTCTTCTGCCATATTCGCTTGCCCTTGCAGTTTTGCGGTTTTGATTAGGGGGTTTTGTCCGATTGGTCAAATCCCCGCATTTGACGCCACGTCAATGAAACAGGCGGTGCGGTCGGCGCGCTGCTGCGCGGAAAGATCGCGGCCGAAAATCTCGACCGTGCCGGCGGCGGGCAGAACCAGACAGGTATTGGTCATGTGATCGACCAGATAGGTCTGGGTGTCCTGCTGGTCGTTCGACCGGTAATAATTGCGCCAGGCTTTCGAGCCGACATTCCCCAAGTGGCCCGCCGCTTGACTTCAAGATCGCCTGATTTTGCTCGCTGGGCAAGCGTTTTTCGCCCCGAGCGGTGTC
>NZ_JAEHFP010000165.1 GCF_016446475.1 Paracoccus binzhouensis
CAGGTCTGCGATCTGTTCTCCGACGAGGAGTGCTACAACTACTTCAAAACCGCCGGGTATGAGGCCGATTGAGTGCAACAGGCTCTAGTCGCGGGTCGCGCCGGGCGGCGGGGTCACCAGGCCCCGCCGCAGCCGCGCCTCGCGCCAGGTGATATAGCTGATCGCGCCGATCATGATGGCGCCGCCGACCAGCACCCACAGGTCGACCGGCTCGGCAAAGACCAGCGCGCCCAGCAGGCTGGCCCAGACCAACTGCAGCAGCGTCACCGGCTGCGTCACCGTCAGCGGCGCCGAGACGAAGGCGCGGGTCATGGCGTAATGCCCGGCGGTGGCGAACAGCGCCGTGCCGGCCAGCACCGCGCATTGCAGCAGGCTGGGCGCCACCCAATGCAGAGCCGCGACCGGCGCCAGCCCGATGCAGACGATCAGCGACATCATCGCCACCACCACCGTGGCCGGCACATGTTCGGACAGCCGCTTGGCAACCAGGTAGGACAGGCCGAAGGTGACCGAGGCGCCGAGCTGCGCCAGGTGGCCGGGCTCCAGCGCCCGGATGCCGGGCCGCAGCACGATCATCGCCCCCGCCAGCGCCACGGCGATGGCCAGCGCCCGCCGCCAGGACACCCGCTCGCCCATCAGCAGCGCCGCGCCGACCGTCACCACGATGGGGTTGAGAAAGCCGATGGCGGTCACTTCGGCCACGGTGATGCGCGCCATGGCGTAGAACCACAGGATCACCGCCAGCACATGCAGCCCGCCGCGCAGCGCGAACAGCGCCCAGATGCGCGGGGTGAAGCCGCGCCGCAGCGCCGGCCCCAGGGCCGGGACCAGCAGCAGCAGGCCGAAGGCGAAACGGATGAACGCCCCCTCGGCCGCCGGCAGCGCCTGGCCCAGCCAGCGCACCGTGCCGTTGACGCCGACGAAGCACAGCCCGGCCGTCAGCATCCAGAAGATGCCGTTCAGGTCGCTGCGTGCGGTGGCCGGGCCCTGCTTCATGCAGCCGCCATGCCCTTTCGGCCGGCCGGGCGCAAGGGTCAGCCGTTCAGCACCAGCCCAAGGGCGATGCTCCACATCACCAGCCCGACCAGCAGATCCAGCACCCGCCAGGCCCTCGGCCGCGCGAACAGCGGCGAAAGCCAGCGCGCCCCGTATCCCAGCGCGAAGAAGAAGATCACCGAGCCCGAGACCGCCCCGGCGACGAAGCCCGGCTTGTCCTCCCAGCGGGCCGAGATCGAGCCGATCAGCACCACCGTATCCAGCCAGACATGCGGGTTGAGCCAGGTCAGCGCCGCCAGCACCCCCAGCGTGGCAGCGAGGCCGGTCGCCCCCTGCCCCGCCCGCAGGCTCTCGCCCCCGCGCCATGCGGCACGAAAGGCCCGCGCGCCATAGGCCAGCAGGAACGCCGCCCCGCCCCAGCGCATCGCCTCCAGGAACCAGGGCGCGCGGGCGGCGAGCGCCCCGGCGCCCAGCACCCCCGCGGTGATCAGCACCGCATCCGACAGCGCGCAAAAGGCGCAGGTCGCCAGCACATGACGGCGCATCAACCCCTGCTTCAGCACGAAGGCGTTCTGCGCCCCGATGGCGACGATCAGCGACAGGGCGGTCCCCAGACCGGCAAGATAGGCATGCATGCGGCTCTCCTTTCGCCCCGTCTTGTCGACACGGGCACCTTCAGGCAAATTCAAAATCATTATCCAGATTAAGGCTGTCTTCATGCTCGACTATGCCGCGCTCAGCGCCCTGTCCGAGATCATCCGCCGCGGCAGCTTCGAGGCGGCAGCCGCGGCGCTCGGCGTCACCCCCTCGGCGGTCTCGCAGCGCATCAAGGGGCTCGAGGAGCGGCTGGGCCAGGTGCTGATCCATCGCGGCCCGCCCGCCACCGGCACCGAGACCGGGCTGCGGCTGATGCAGCACCTCGACCAGGTGCGGCTGCTGGAAAGCACGCTCGCGGCCGGGCTGCAGCCCTCCGCCGGCCCGGCGGTGCTGCGGCTGGCGGTGAATGCCGACAGCCTGGCGACCTGGTTCCCGCCGGTGATGGCGGCGCTGCCGGTGCTCTACGACCTGGTGCTGGACGACCAGGACCACGCCCGCGACTGGCTGCGGCAGGGCCAGGTCTCGGCCGCGATCAGCTCGGACCCCGACCCGGTGCCGGGCTGCGACGCGCTGCCCCTGGGCGCCATGCGCTACCAGGCGCTGGCCACGCCGGAATTCCTCGCCCGGCACTTCCCGGACGGCGTGACCGAGGCCGCGCTGCGCGCCGCCCCGGCGATCATCTTCAACGCCAAGGACGCGCTGCAATCCCGCTGGGCCGAACGCGCCACCGGCAAGCGCCTGCATCTGCCCGGCCACCGGATCCCGGCCTCGGAACCCTTCGCGCGGGCGGTGGAGCTCGGCCTCGGCTGGGGCATGATCCCGGAAAGCATGGCCGCCCCGGCGCTGCGCGACGGCCGGCTGCGGCCGCTGGTCCCCGGAATGCCCCTGGACGTGACGCTGCATTGGCACGTGCAGCGCGCCATGGCGCCCGCCCTCGCCCCCCTGACCGCGGCCATAAGGAAAAGGGCCGCAGCCGAGCTGCGACCCTGATTTTTCCGTTTCCCCAATACCCCCGCCGGAGGCGGAAGCTCAAAGCTGCGCCGCCACATCCTCGGGAATGTCGAAATTCCCGGTGACGTTCTGCACGTCGTCATCCTCTTCCAGCGCGTCCAGCAGCTTCATCAGCTTCTGGGCGGTTTCCAGGTCGATCTCGGTCGGGGCCTGCGGCTTCCAGATCAGCTTGGCATGTTCGGATTCGCCCAAGCTGGCCTCCAGCGCGTTCGAGACCTCGGCCAGGTCGGTGTCCGAGGTATAGATCCAGTGCCCGTCCTCGTCGCTCTCGACATCCTCGGCCCCGGCCTCGATCGCGGCCAGCATCACCGTGTCGGCATCGCCGGCCTCGGGCTTGTAGAGGATCTCGCCCTTGCGGTCGAACATGAAGCTGACCGAGCCGGTCTGCCCCAGGTCGCCGCCATATTTGGTGAAATAGCTGCGCACGTTCGAGGCGGTGCGGTTGCGGTTGTCGGTCATCGCCTCGACGATGATGGCGATGCCGTTCGGGCCGTAGCCCTCATAGCGGATCTCGTCGTAGTTCTCGGCATCGCCGCCCTGCGATTTCTTGATGGCGCGGTCGATCACGTCCTTCGGCATCGAGTTCGACTTGGCTTCCTTCACCGCAAGGCGCAGGCGCGGGTTCTTGTCAGGGTCAGGGTCGCCCATCTTGGCGGCGACGGTGATTTCTTTGGCCAGTTTCGAAAACAGCTTCGAGCGCAGCTTGTCCTGCTTGCCCTTGCGATGCTGGATATTGGCCCATTTGCTATGGCCTGCCATGGTATTTCCCGGATTCTGGATATGTGCAGCGGTTTTTAGTCAGCCCGGGCCCGGGCCGCAAGCGTTACGCCCGATTCCGCGCGATCTCGGCCAGCACGTAAAGCCGCAGCGCCGTGGCCAGCCCCACCTCGGGCGGGCGGGCGGCGTCGATCTGGGCGATCAGCGTCGCCGTGGTGCGCCCGCCGGCGCGGGCCAGTTCGCGCAGCTCGCGCCAGAACGCATCCTCCAGGCTGACCGAGGTGCGATGCCCGCCGATGGTGACCGAGCGCTTGACCGGCGCCGACATCGGCGGCAGCGACAGGGATGGCGGTTCACTCCCCGCCATCGCCGGAATCCTCGCGGCGGTGCTGGTCCAGATGCCGGGCGGCACGCGCGGCGGCATCCTTCTCGGCGCGCTTCTGGTCCCTGGTGCGGCCGAACCTCGCCGCATTCTCGTCGCCCTGCCTGCGGGCGGCATCGCGGGCGGCACTCTTGCGCGCCGCCCGCAGGTTCACGACCTTGCCTGAACCGGACCCGGCCAAGGTCAGTCTTCCGGACCGATCATCTGCTCGGGGCGGACGATGCGGTCGAAGGTCTCGCCATCGACGAAGCCCAGCGCGATCGCCTCCTCGCGCAGCGTGGTGCCGTTCTTGTGCGCGGTCTTGGCCACCTTGGTGGCGTTGTCATAGCCGATGGTCGGCGCCAGGGCGGTCACCAGCATCAGCGATTCCTTCATCAGCTTCTCGATGCGCGGGATGTTCGCCTGCGTCCCCACCACCATGTTGTCGGTGAACGAGCCCGCCGCATCGCCCAGAAGCTGCATGGATTGCAGCACGTTATAGGACATCATCGGGTTGTAGACGTTCAGCTCGAAATGGCCCTGGCTGCCGGCAAAGCCGATGGCGGCGTCGTTGCCCATGACATGGGCGCAGACCATGGTCAGCGCCTCGGCCTGGGTCGGGTTGACCTTGCCCGGCATGATCGAGCTGCCCGGCTCGTTCTCCGGCAGGATCAGCTCGCCCAGCCCCGAGCGCGGACCGGAACCCAGCAGCCGCATGTCGTTGGCGATCTTGAACAGCGACGCCGCGACGGTCTTCAGCGCGCCCGAGAAGAACACCATCGCGTCATGCGCGGCCAGCGCCTCGAACTTGTTCGGTGCGGTGACGAAGGGCAGGTCGGTGATCTCGGCGATCTTGGCGGCGATGGCCGTGTCCCAGCCCTTCCTGGTGTTCAGCCCGGTGCCGACCGCGGTGCCGCCCTGCGCCAGCTCGTAGATGTCGCCGAGCGCCAGCTTCACCCGCTCGATGCCCTTGGCGACCTGGTGGGCATAGCCGCCGAATTCCTGGCCCAGGGTCAGCGGCGTCGCGTCCTGGGTATGGGTACGGCCGATCTTGATGATGTCCTTGAATTCCTCGGACTTCGCGACCAGCGCCTTGTGCAGCTTTTCCAGCCCCGGCAGCAGCACGTCGCGCGCCTGCATGGCGATGGCGACATGCATGGCGGTCGGGAAGGTGTCGTTCGAGCTTTGCCCCATGTTCACATGGTCGTTCGGATGCACCGGCTTCTTCGAGCCCATCTCGCCGCCCAGGATCTCGATGGCGCGGTTGCTGATGACCTCGTTGGCGTTCATGTTCGACTGCGTGCCCGAGCCGGTCTGCCAGACCACCAGCGGGAAGTTGTCGTCGAACCGGCCCGCGACGACTTCCGAGGCCGCCTGCACCATCGCCTTGCCGATGGCCGGGTCCAGCTTGCCGCTGGCCATGTTCACCTCGGCCGCGGCCTGCTTGATGACGCCCAGCGCGCGGATGATCGCCACCGGCTGCTTCTCCCAGCCGATGGGGAAGTTCTGGATCGAGCGCTGGGTCTGCGCCCCCCAATACTTGTCGGCTGGCACCTCCAGCGGGCCGAAGCTGTCGGTCTCGGTGCGGGTGGTCTTGGTCATGTCGGATATCCCTTGCGGTTTTGCCGGCCTTGTAGCGCCGGCAGGCCGGATTCGCAATTGGTATGCGAAAGCATGCAGTTAGCGCTCACGCCGACTGGCGGAAGACATAGGCCCGCGCCGGCGGCAGGTTGGCCCAGATGCGGCGGCTCTTGCGATGGCTCAGGCCGAAGCGCGCCCGTACCGCCTCGGACAGCGGCGGCAGCGGGCCATAGGTGATCTGCACGAAGGGTGCGCCCGGCTTCATCATCGACAGCGCCGCGCCGACGATGGCGGCCTGCAGCTCGTCCGGCATCGGCAGGGTCGGCACGCCCGAGATCACCGCATCCAGCCCCTTGCGCCCGACATTGACCATCTCCTGCGCCGGCAGGTTGTGGACGCGGGTGCCGGGGAAGCGCTCGGCCAGCCGGGTGCAGAAGGCGGCGTTCAGCTCGTAAAGCTCCAGCCTTTCCGGCGGCAGGCCGGTGGCCAAGATGGCGCGGGTGATGGTGCCGGTGCCGGCGCCGATCTCGGCCACCGCCTCCATCTGCGGCGTGACCAGCCGCGCCATCTCGGCGGCGGCGGCGCGCCCGGTCGGGGCGATGGCGCGGATCTCGGAGGGGCGGCGCAGAAACTGGCCCAGGAAAAGCGACAGGTCGGACAAACGGGTTTCTCCTGCAGGGATGCCGGTTCTCGCCTCTATGGCCCGCCGGTGACAGCACCGTGACGGGCCGGCCAAGGCAGGCGGGCTATTTCCGCCACTTGTCGAGGCTGACCACCTCGGCGCCGCTCTTGGGCCCCTCGGCCTCGGGCGTCTCGGCTGCGGGCTCGGCCTCCTCCTCGTCCTCCTCGTCCTCCTCGTGATTCTCGAAGCGCAGGCCGAACTCGACCGAGGGGTCCACGAAGGTGCGCAGGGCGTCGAAGGGGATGTAGAGCGGCTCGGGCGAGTTGCCGAAATTCAGCGTGATCCGGAAGCCCTCGGGCGTGACCTCGAGGTTCTCGAACCAGTGCTGGATGACGATGGTCATCTCCTCGGGATAGCGCTCGCGCAGCCAGTCGGCCATCTCGACATCCGAATCGCGGGTGTCGAAGGTGATGAAGAAATGATGCTCGCCCGGCAGCCCTTCGCGGGCCACGGATTGCAGCACCTCGGCGATCAGCCGCTGCATGGCCCGGTGCATCATTCCGCCGTAATCTATTCCGCGTGCCATGGCGTCCTCCGTCGTGATCGGGGGCCAGCATAGGGAATTGAGGCGGCTTGAAAAGCCCCTAGCGCCGCTGCCGGGCAGGACCGCCGGCCGGCTTCTTCGCTCGCCCGAATACCCGAAAGGCCGCGCCGGAAGCGCGGCCGCAAAGCCGTATGGGTCATGGGGAAAGATGGCGCGGTTGACGGGGCTCGAACCCGCGACCCCCGGCGTGACAGGCCGGTACTCTAACCAACTGAGCTACAACCGCGCATCTTTTCGGCGATAAGGTGGTGGTGGCGCGGTTGACGGGGCTCGAACCCGCGACCCCCGGCGTGACAGGCCGGTACTCTAACCAACTGAGCTACAACCGCGCAGACCACTTCCCCGGATCGCCGTCCGGGGTGCGAGGGGGTTTACGCACGGGGGCCGGTGGCGTCAAGGCCGATCTTGGCCGATCTTGCGCAAAAATGAAGGGGCGCCCCGAAAGGCGCCCCCGGGACCGGGAAAACAGGACAGGCAGGCCCTATTTCCGCACGGTCTTCTCGTCGAAATCGGGCAGGGCCTCCAGCTCGGCCTTGGTGTAGTTGGTGGCGAAGAAGGTGTCGTTGCCCACGGTGATCAGGTGGATGGCATCCTTGCCCAGCAGCACCTTCTTGGCGCCGATGCCCAGGAAGCCGCCGATATCGGCGATATAGCCCACGACCTGGCCCGAATCATCCAGCACGATGTCGTTCACCTTGGCGATGTCCTGCCATTCGGCGGGGCGTTCCTCGACCTGCGGGTCCACCCAGTCGGTCGAGGAGGGCTGGTTGGTGGTCCAGATGCGCCGGCTGGTGACCCAGCTCGACAGCACGCCGGGATCGGCCTCCGAGATCGCCGGGGCCTTTACGTCGGGCGGCGTGACCGGGGCTTCGGCCGCCGCGTCCTCGGCGGCAGCCGCGGCATCCTCGGCCGCGGCTGCGGCATCGGAGGCGGCATCACCCGCAGCCTCGGACGCGGCATCTGCGGCCTGCTCGCCCATGCCGGCCGCGGCGTCGGCGGCGTCCCCCGCGGCTTCGGCCGCAGCG
>NZ_JAEHFP010000166.1 GCF_016446475.1 Paracoccus binzhouensis
CGCAGCACCTCGAGCGCCAGGCGCCGGGCGCGGGCGCGGTCGGGGGGCGGCAGGCGCTCGGTCAGCGCGGCGGCCTCGTCCAGGGTCGCGCCCTCCTCCACCGCCGCCAGCAGGCGCAGGGCGCCCGCACGTGCCACATCCTTGACCGTTCTGCCGCGTGACTTGTCCAAAGCCTGCCCCTTGCCTAGATTGGTCCGGTCTAGCGCGATGCAGGGAAAACCGCCATGACCGACCGCAAGGATCTTCCGCCCGCCGCGCAGCGGGCGCTGGCCGAGGCCGAGGAACGCCGCCGCAAGCAAAAGTCGCTGGACCTGCCGGTCGAGCTGGGCGGCCGCGACGGGCCCGAGCCGGTGCGCTATGGCGATTACGAAAAGAAGGGCATCTGCGTCGATTTCTGAGCCGTCGCGCCCGGCCGCGCGGTCGCATGGGCATTTGGGCAACGAAGAAGCCGTCTGCCTTGCTGGCGAATCCGTGATCGCCGATGCCGGCCTCGTTTACTTGCCATTGGGGTTTGCCGCCTAAACAATGCAGACAACCACCAAACCGCAAGGAACGGCAGATGACCTCCGGGCAGGGGATTTTGAAAGGCGCGGCGCTGGCGCTGCTTCTGGCGGCACAGCCCTGGGGGCCGGGATGGGGGCAGGTCGGGCCGGGCGCGCGCGGCGCACAGGGTCCGGCCGAGGTCGGCGTGATGACCACCGCCGAGGAGGACGTGCCCTATACCGTCACCCTGCCCGGCCGCGCCATCGCTTATCAGCAGACCGGCATCCGGCCGCAGGTGGGCGGCGAAGTGCTGGAGATCACCTATGATCCCGGCCGGCCGGTCAAGGCCGGCGACGTGCTGTTCCGCCTGGACCCCGAGACGCTGGCCGCGGCGCTGGCCGCCGCCGAGGCCGCCGTGGCCGGGGCCGAGGCCAGCCTGACCCAGGCGCAGAACACCGTCACCCGCTATCGGCGGCTCGAGGGCTCGGGCGTCTCGGCCGTGGACCGCGCCAATGCCGAGGTGGCGCTGAAACAGGCCGAGGCCGACCTGAAATCGGCGGAAGCCGCGCGGGATGCGGCGCAGCTGTCGCTGCAGCGGACCGAGATCACCAGCCCCATCGACGGGGTGCCGGACGTGGCCGCGGTCTCGGTCGGCGATCTGGTCACCGCCAGCCAGTCCGAGGTGCTGACCACCATCACCCAGCTGGACCCGATCTATGTGGACGTCTCCGAATCCAGCGCCCGGATGCTGCGCAACCGCGAGCGCATCAATGCCGGCATGCTGATCACCAAGGGCGCGGCGCAGGCGCGGCTGATCCTGGAAACCGGCGAGGAATACCGCGGCAGCGGCCGCATCGTCAGCCCCGGCATCCTGGTGTCGCCCACCACCGGCACGGTGCCGATCCGGCTGCAATTCGATAATCCCGACCGCATGATCCTGCCCGGCCAGTTCCTGCGGGTCGAGATGACGCTGGGCACCACCCGCGCCGTGCTGGTGCCGCAGCGGGCGACCAGCCGGGCCTCGGACGGCACGCTGACCGCCTTCGTGGCGCGCGACGGCAAGGCCCAGCAGGTCACGCTGAGCGAGCAGGGCAGCTATCGCAACAGCTGGATCGTCACCCAGGGCATCAGCCCGGGCGAGCAGCTGATCCTGGACGGGCTGCAGGACCTGCGCGCCGGGGCCGAGATCACCACCGTTCCCGTCGCCATCGACGTCCAGGGCGTGGTGCGCGAGGTTCCGGCCGGCGGGCAGGGCTGATCCATGGCGCAATTCTTCATTCACCGCCCGGTCTTCGCCTGGGTGCTGGCCATCGTGACCATGCTGATCGGCACCTGGTCGCTGATCGGGCTGCCGGTGTCGCAATATCCCGACATCGCCCCCACCACCATCCGCATCACCGCCAACTATTCCGGGGCGACGGCGCGGGCGGTGCAGAACTCGGTCACCACCCCGATCGAGGACGCGCTGACCGGGCTCGACGGGCTGCTCTACACCATCTCCTCCTCCTCGACCGGGCGCAGCTCGATCGAGCTGACCTTCGACGACAGCGTCGATCCGGTGGACGCGCTGAACGAGGTGCAGTCCAAGGTCCGCTCGGTCGAGAGCCGCCTGCCCAGCCCGGTGCAGAACGACGGGGTGTCGGTCACCCGCAGCTCGTCCTCGATCCTGATGGTCGGCTCGCTGGTCTCGACCACCGGACAGCATTCCACCATCGAGCTGGGCAACCTGCTGGAGCAGGTGGTGGAAGGCCCGGTCAAGCGCACCGAGGGCGTCGGCGGTGTCAATGTCTTCGGCTCGGGCTATGCGATGCGGATCTGGATGGACCCGCTGCGGCTGGCGCAGTTCCAGCTGACCCCCACCGACATCACCACCGCCGTGGCGCAGCAGAACAGCACCGTCTCGGTCGGCAGCCTGGGCGAGCAGCCGGTGGTGCAGGGCCAGCAGTTCACCGCCACCATCACCGCGCAGAGCCAGCTGACCTCGGTGGACGATTTCCGCAACATCCTGCTGAAGACCGGCGAGGACGGGGCCGCGGTGCGGCTGGGCGACGTGGCCGAGGTCGAGATCGGCCAGACCCGTTATGGCCGCGATTCGCGCTTCAACGGCATGAACGCCTCGGGCTTCGCGGTGAACCTGGCCACCGGCGCCAACGCGGTCGAGACCGCGAATGGCGTGCGCGAGACCCTGGACGGGCTGAAGAACGCCCTGCCCGAGGGGGTCGAGGTGCATATCGCCTACGACACCGCGCCCTTCGTCGAGCTGTCGATCGAGAAGGTCTATCACACGCTGATCGAGGCCATCGTTCTGGTCTTCCTGGTCATCCTGCTGTTCCTGCAGAACTGGCGCGCGACGCTGATCCCGATCATCGCCATTCCCGTGGTGCTCCTGGGCACTTTCGCCATGCTGGCGGCGCTGGGATATTCGGTGAACACCCTGACCATGTTCGCCATGGTGCTGGCCATCGGCCTCCTGGTCGACGACGCCATCGTCGTGGTCGAGAACGTCGAGCGCATCATGGCACAGGAGGGGCTCGACCCGGTCAAGGCGACGGAAAAGAGCATGGGCCAGATCAGCGGCGCGCTGATCGGCATCGCGCTGGTGCTGTCGGCGGTCTTCGTGCCGATGGGCTTCATGCCCGGCTCGACCGGAGTGATCTACCGGCAGTTCTCGGTCACCATCATCACCGCCATGGTGCTGTCGCTCTTGGTGGCGCTGATCCTGACCCCGGCCATGTGCGCCAGCCTGCTGCGCCAAAGCCACGGCCCGGTGCGCTTCGCGCCTGCCCGCTGGTTCAATGCCGGCTTCGAGCTCCTGACCCGGGGCTATTCCGCCAGCGTGCGTCGCACCCTGCGCCGGCCGCTGCTGGTCATGCTGCTACTGGCGGCGATCGGCTTCGGCGCCACCGAGCTGTTCGGGCGCATGCACACCACCTTCATCCCCAGCGAAGACCAGGGCGTACTGCAGTCGCGCATCTCGCTGACCGAGGGCTCGACCGCGCAGCAGACCGCCGCCGTGGTGCAGGAGATCGAGGATTACATGCTGACCGAGGAAAAGGACGCGGTCGAATCGGTCTTCGTCGCCATGGGCTTCGGCTTCTCGGGCGATTCGCAAAGCCGGGCCATGGTCTTCGTGAAGCTGCGCGATTTCGACCAGCGCCAGGATCCGCGGCTTTCGGCCAGCGCCATCGCCTCGCGCGCCAATGCGCGCTTCCAGGGCCACCGCGCCGGGCGGATCACCTTCATGCAGCCGCCGGCCATCCCGCGGCTGGGCAATTCGGCGGGCTTCAGCATGTATCTGCTGGACCAGACCGGCAGCGGCGTCGTGGCGCTGACCGAGGCCGCCGATGCGCTGGAACGCGCCGCCGCGCAGGATCCGCGGCTGCAGAACGTGGAAAGCGGCGGGTCCGAGGACGAGGCGGCGCTGAAGATCGACATCGACCAGCAGAAGGCGGAAAGCCTGGGCGTCAGCCTGTCGGGGGTGAACGCCATGCTGTCGACGATCTTCGCCGGGACCGAGGTGAACGACTTCGCCCTGGGCGCGCAGCTGCGCCCGGTGGTCGTGCAGGCCGCCGCCGCCAACCGCATGCAGCCCGAGGACATCGACAGCTGGTATGCGCGCAATTCCGATGGCGAGATGGTGCCCTTCAACGCCTTCATGTCCACCCGCTGGGAGCCGGTGGAGCCCAGCCTGTCGCGCATGGACGGCATCGACGCCGTCCAGATCGAGGGCCAGCCCGGCGAGAATGCCAGCTCGGGCGAGGCCATGGCCGCGATGGAGGAACTGGTCGCGCAACTGCCGGGCGGCTACGGCACCGCCTGGACCGGGCTGTCCTATCAGGAGCGGCAGTCGGGCAACCAGGCGCCCTGGCTGTTCGCGCTGTCGGCGCTGGTGGTGTTCCTGTCGCTGGCGGCGCTTTACGAAAGCTGGTCGATCCCCTTCTCGGTCATGCTGGCGGTGCCGGTGGGGGTGCTGGGCGCGGTGGTGGCGGCCCTGACCTTCGGCCAGGCCAATGACGTCTATTTCAAGGTCGGCATCCTGACCACCATCGGCCTTGCCGCCAAGAACGCCATCCTGATCGTGGAATTCGCCCGCGACCTGGAACAGTCCGGCCGCACCGCGGTCGAGGCCGCCATCCATGCCGCCCGGCTGCGGCTGCGGCCGATCCTGATGACCTCGCTGGCCTTCATCCTGGGCGTGCTGCCCCTGGCCGTCGCCACCGGCGCCGGAGCCGGGGCGCAGAATTCCATCGGCATCGGCGTGATGGGCGGCATGATCGCCGCGACCTTCCTTGGCATCTTCATGGTCCCGGCCTTCTACGTTACCGTGCGCCGGCTGACCGACAGGAGGGCGCGACAATGAACGACCAACCCGGACTGACCTCGCTGGCGCATGGCGGCGGCTGCGGCTGCAAGCTGGCGCCCTCGGTGCTGCGGGAACTGCTGGCGGGCCAGCCGCTGGCTCAGGCCTTTCCGCAGCTGCTGGTCGGGACCGAGACCTCGGACGACGCGGCGGTCTATCAGGTGGACGAGAGCACCTGCGTCATCGCCACCACCGATTTCTTCATGCCGATGGTGGACGATCCGCGCGCCTTCGGCCGCATCGCCGCGACCAATGCGATCTCTGACATCTATGCCATGGGCGGGCGGCCGATCATGGCGCTGGCGATCCTGGGCATGCCCATCGACAAGCTGGCGCCGGACCAGATCCGCGAGATCCTGGAAGGCGGGCGCGACATCTGCCATCAGGCCGGCATCCCGGTCGCCGGCGGCCATTCCATCGACGCGCCCGAGCCGATCTACGGCCTCGCCGTGATCGGTCTTTGCCACCCGTCCGAGCTGCGCCGCAATGCCGATGCGCGGCCGGGCGACGCGCTGATCCTGACCAAGGGGCTGGGCGTCGGCATCTATTCCGCCGCGATCAAGAAGGGCGCGCTGGACCAGGCCGGCATCGACGAGATGGTCGCCTCGGCCACCACGCTGAACAAGGTCGGCGCCGATCTGGCCAAGCGGGCCGATGTGCATGCCCTGACCGACGTGACCGGCTTCGGCATCCTGGGCCACGGGTTGGAAATCGCGCGCGGCGCCGGGCTGCGGCTGCGGCTGCGGCTCGCCGATCTGCCGCTCTTGTCGCGGGCGGCCGAGCTGGCCGAGGCCGGGTTCTTCACCGGCGCCTCGGTGCGCAACTGGGCCGCCTATGGCGCCGAGGTGGCGCTGCCCGAGGGCCTGGCTGACTGGCGCCGCCACCTGCTGACCGACCCGCAGACCTCGGGCGGGCTGTTGGTCGCCGTGGCCCCCGAGGCGGCGGATGCGGTGCTGGCGCAGATCCGCGCGGCCGGCTTCCCGCTGGCCGCCAGCGTCGGCCATGCCGAGGCGGGAGAAGCCGGAATCGTGGTCGAATGACCGCCCGGCGGCGCCCCGCCATGCCGGCCTTCGGCGCTTGGCTGCCCGGTCCGGCGCGGCCCGACCCCATCTGCGGCCGGCGGCCACATCCTCGCCTCCATGGCGCCGGGCGCCGTTGCTCACCCCGGATTTTCGTGGCAAGAGGTTCCCGTAGCCAACCGAGAGCAGGGTTCGCAGAATGACCGATTTCGCGCAGCGACGCACCATGATGGTCGACACTCAGGTCCGTCCGAACGAAGTGACCAGCTATCCCGTGATCGAGGCGATGCTGTCCGTCCCGCGCGAGCAGTTCGTCCCCGATGCCCGCCGCGACGTCGCCTATGCGGGCAACAACATCGACATTGCGCCCGGCCGCGTGCTGCTCGAGCCGCGGACCCTGGGCAAGATGCTGGACGTGCTGAACCTGCAGGGCAGCGACCTGGTGCTGGATGTGGGCTGCGGCTACGGCTACACCGCCGCCGTCATCGCCCGCATCGCCGAGGCCGTGGTCGCGGTCGAGGAGGACGGCAGCATGGCTGCCGAGGCCGAGAGCCGGCTGGCGGCGCAGGACGTCTTCAACGTCGCCGTGGTCAAGGCCGCGCTGACCGAGGGCTGCCCCGGCCAGGCCCCCTATGACGCCATCCTGATCGAGGGCGCCGTCGAGGAGGTGCCGCAGGCCCTGACCGAGCAGCTGCGCGCGGGCGGCCGCATCGTCGCCCTGTTCCGCGAGGACAATCTGGGCACCGTGCGGCTTGGCCACAAGCTGGACGGTCGGGTCAACTGGCGCTTCGCCTTCAATGCCGCCGCCCCGGTGCTGCCGGGATTCGCGCGGCAAAGGGGCTTCGTCTTGTGAATTCCGACAGGAAAGGCCAAGGGATGTTTCGCAAAACGCTGAGAACACTGCGGCGACCGCTGATCGCGGCGCTGCTCGCGGGTGCGACGGCCCTTCCGGCCGGGGCCGAGACGCTGGCCGATGCCATGGTGGCCGCCTATCGCCATTCGGCGCTGCTCGACCAGAACCGCGCCGTGCTGCGCGCCGCCGACGAGGATGCGGCGACGGCGCTGGCCCAGCTGCGCCCGGTGATCCAATGGGTGGCCGAGCACAGCTTCCAGAAGGTCGAGGGCCGCATCGGCCGTTCTACCAGCATCGGGCTGCAGGCGCAGATCACGCTTTACGACTGGGGCCGCAACGCCATCGCCATCGACGCCGCCAAGGAAACCGTGCTGGCCACCCGCGCCGCCCTGGTCGGGGTCGAACAGGACGTGCTGCTGGCCGCGGTCCAGGCCTATCTGGACGTGCGCAGCGCCACCGAACAGGTCGATCTGCAAGCCAATTCCGTGCGGGTGATCGGCCAGGAACAGCAGGCCGCCTCGGACCGTTTCGAGGTGGGCGAGATCACCCAGACCGACGTGTCGCAGGCCGATGCCGCGCTGGCCGCCGCCCGCGCCAGCCTGGCCGCCGCCCAGGGCAACCTGGAAGTGGCGCGCGAGGCCTATCGCGCCGCCACCGGCCGGGCGCCCGGCACCTTGTCGCCGCCGCCGCCCACGCCGAAGCT
>NZ_JAEHFP010000167.1 GCF_016446475.1 Paracoccus binzhouensis
ATTAAAGGCAAAATCTCATATTTAAGGGCAAAGGACAGCCGTTGATTTCGTTGAATCTCTCATCTCACAATTAAGGGCTACGCGACAAGAGGTAATCGCCGGTCAGGTTGATGTGCTCCCAGCCGAGCGGCGACAGGTACTGCAACAGGCCGTCATCGACGGCTTGACCGTGGCCACGCAAGGCGTTCGCGGCCCGCTCCAGATAGACCGTGTTCCATAGCACGATGGCCGCCGTCACCAGGTTGAGGCCGCTGGCCCGGTAGCGCTGCTGCTCGAAGCTGCGGTCGCGGATTTCCCCCAGGCGGTTGAAGAACACGGCGCGGGCCAGCGCGTTGCGCGCCTCGCCTTTGTTCAGCCCGGCATGCACGCGGCGGCGCAGCTCGACGCTTTGCAGCCAGTCCAGGATGAACAGTGTGCGCTCGATGCGTCCCAGCTCACGCAGGGCGACGGCCAGGCCGTTCTGGCGCGGGTAGCTGCCAAGCTTCCTGAGCATCAGCGAGGCCGTCGCCGTGCCCTGCTTGATCGAGGTGGCCATCCGCAGGATTTCATCCCAATGGGCGCGGACGTGCTTGATGTTGAGCGTGCCGCCGATCATCGGTTTCAACGCCTCGTAGGTGGCATCGCCCTTCGGGATGTAGAGCTTGGTGTCGCCCAGGTCACGAATGCGCGGGGCGAAGCGGAAGCCCAGCAGGTGCATCAACGCGAAGACGTGGTCCGTGAACCCTGCCGTGTCGGTGTAGTGCTCCTCGATCCGCAGGTCGGATTCGTGATACAGCAGGCCGTCGAGCACGTAGGTCGAGTCGCGCACGCCGACGTTCACGACCTTGGTGTGGAACGGCGCGTACTGGTCGGAGATATGGGTGTAGAACGTCCGCCCTGGGCTGCTGCCGTATTTCGGATTGATGTGGCCGGTGCTCTCGGCCTTGCTGCCGGTGCGGAAGTTCTGGCCGTCCGACGATGACGTGGTGCCGTCGCCCCAATGCTCGGCGAAGGGATGTCGGAACTGCGCGTTGACCAGCTCGGCCAGTGCCGCCCCGTAGGTTTCGTCGCGGATGTGCCAGGCTTGCAGCCAGGCCAGCTTGGCGTAGGTCGTGCCGGGGCACGATTCCGCCATCTTGGTCAGGCCCAGGTTGATCGCGTCGGCGAGGATCGTGGTCAGCAACAGGTTTTTGTCCTTGGCCAGGTCGCCTGACTTCAGGTGGGCGAAGTGCCGGGTGAAGCCCGTCCATTCGTCTACCTCCAGCAGCAATTCGGTGATCTTGACGTGCGGTAGGATCATCGCCGTCTGGTCGATCAGGGCCTGTGCGGTATCGGGCACCGCCGCATCGAGCGGCGTGATCTTCAGGCCCGACTCCGTGATGATGGCGTCCGGCAGCTCGTTGGCCAGCGCCATGCGGTTGACGGTGGCGAGCTGCGTTTCCAGCAGCGTCAGCCGGTCATGCAGGTACTGGTCGCAATCGGTGGCCACGGCCAGCGGCAATTCGCTGGCCTGCTTGAGGCTGGCGAATTTCGCGGGCGGCACCAGGTAGTCCTCGAAGTCCTTGAACTGGCGCGAGCCTTGCACCCAGATGTCGCCGGAGCGCAGCGCGTTCTTCAGCTCCGACAGCGCGCACAGTTCGTAGTAGCGCCGGTCGATGCCGGTGTCGGTCATCACCAGCTTCTGCCAGCGCGGCTTGATGAACTCGGTCGGCGCGTCGGTGGGCACCTTGCGGGCGTTGTCGCTGTTCATGCTGCGCAGCACCTCGATGGCGTCGAGTACGTCCTTGGCGGCGGGCGCGGCCCGCAACTTGAGCACGTCGAGAAATTCCGGCGCGTAGCGGCGCAGCGTGGCGTAGCTCTCGCCGATGCGGTGCAGGAAATCGAAGTCCTCGGGTTGCGCGAGCCGCTGCGCTTCGGTGACGCTCTCGGCGAAAGCATCCCAGGACATGACGGCCTCGATGGCGGCGAACGGATCGCGGCCCGCTTGCTTGGCCTCGATCAGCGCCTGGCCGATGCGCCCGAACAGCCGCACCTTGGCATTGATCGCCTTGCCGGATGCCTGGAACTGCTGCTGATGCTTGTTCTTGGCGGCATTGAACAGCTTGCCCAGGATGCGGTCATGCAGGTCGATGATTTCGTCGGTGACGGTGGCCATGCCCTCGATGGCGAGCGCCACCAGGGTCGCGTAACGCCGCTGCGGCTCGAACTTCGCCAGGTCGGCGGGCGTCATCTGGCCGCCCTCGCGGGCGATCTTGAGCAGCCGGTTCTGGTGAACCAGCCGCTCGATGCCGGAGGGCAGGTCGAGCGCCTGCCACGCCTTGAGGCGTTCGATGTGTTCCAGCATGTGCCGCGAGTTCGGTTTGACCGGGGATTGCCGCAGCCAGGCCAGCCACGTCGTCTTGCCGTTGTCGCGGCGCTTGAGCAGATCGTCGAGGCGACGGCGATGCACGTCCGTCAGCGGCTCAGCCAAGGCGTCGTAGAGACGCCGGTTGGCGCGGGTAATCGCTTCGGCGCTCGCCCGCTCGACGGCGTTGAGGGCGGGCACAATGACCGACTGCCGCCGCAGGTGCTCGATCAAGGCTCTGGCCAGCACGATGCCCTTGTCGGTTTGCATGGCCAGCTCGGTCAGCAACTGGACAGCCTGCCGGTAGTGGCCAATCGTGAACGGCTGGAAGCCGAACACCGTTTGCAGCTCGACCAGGTGCTCGCGTCGGGTCTGCTCACGCTGCCCGTACTCGTCCCAGCTTTCGATGCCGACCTTGAGCTGGTTGGCGACCAGTCTCAGCAATGGCGGGAACGGTGGCTCATCAGCGCCAAGGATGACGCCGGGAAAGCGCAGGTAGCAGAGCTGCACCGCGAAGCCCAGCCGATTGGCCGGGCCGCGCCGCTGCCGGATGATGGAGAGGTCGCTTTCGCTGAACGTGTAGTGACGGATCAACTCATCCTTGGTGTCCGGCAACGCCAGCAGGCTTTCGCGCTCGGCGGCGGAGAGGATCGAACGGCGGGGCATGCGGTTTCCTTCTTCTTGAAAACGTAGGTTTGTGACAAGCCCGCCAAGGCAACCGGCGCGGCACGGGAATCAAGGCATTGCGATTCTCGAAAATAGTTCTTGAAATTCTATTCTTGATTGCATATCATCTCAACGAGTTTCGATAAGAAAGGATGCCCATGCGACCGTCTGTTGTGCTTGACATGAAGCGAAGCGCAGTGCGTGAAGCGGTAGGCCGCTTTCGCGCCGCGAACCCGCGCGTCTTCGGCTCGGTGCTGCATGGCACCGACCGGGATGGCAGCGACCTCGACCTGTTGGTCGATGCGCTGCCCGGTGCCACGTTGTTGGACTTGGGCGATTTGGAAGAAGAACTGAAATCGCTGCTCGGCGTTGACGTCGATCTGCTGACTCCCGGCGACCTGCCGCCGAAGTTCCGGGCCAAGGTGCTCGCGGAGGCGCAACCGATATGAGCGAGAACCGCCTGCCCGATTACCTCGACCACATTCAGCAGGCCGCAACCGATGCGCGCAGCTTCGTGGAAGGGATGGCCAAGGACGACTTCTTGGCCGACAAGCGCACCCAGCAGGCCGTCATCATGAGCCTGATCGTCATCGGCGAGGCGGCCACAAAGGTGATGGATGGCTACGTCGAGTTCACCCAGGCGCATGCCGACGTGCCGTGGCGCAGCATGCGCAATATGCGTAATCGCATGGCTCACGGCTATTTCGACATCAACCTCGATGTGGTGTGGGAGACGGTACAGGAATGGCTGCCGGCGTTGCTCCAGCAATTGCCCGCCGTGCGTCAGGATGCCGACGATGAAGACCGTAACGACAAAGGCATGGAGCCATGACCAATCAAGCCGCCGATGTTCGGCCCCTCTGGCGTGTTCGATCCCGCGACCTATGAGCCGCGCTCGGGCAAGACCTTCTGGATGGCCGCAACGGACGTGAGTTCGCTGGTGGGCAAGGAGGCAGCAGCCGACACGCTCATCGGCAACTGCACGACCGCACGACCAGCCTCCCGTTCAAATTCGAGTTAGAACTCATATCCAGCCTGTCTGGGGGCACTGTGAAAGAGGGATCTCCGATGACTGTTGAATCGAGAATATTTTCTGTAGCCGAGTATGTTCAGCCGTCCGAAGGCGAGCCTATTCGTTCCGTTGTGCTTGAAACCCGAGACTCAATTATCGTGGTTTGGCATGTCCATCCCGGGCAGGAAATTGCGGCTCACATTCATCCTCACGGCCAAGACACGTGGACTGTTTTGTCGGGAATGGCTGATTACTTTCAGGGCAATGGGATTGTTCGTGCCCTCAGGGAAGGTGAGATAGCCGTGGCAAGACCGGGCCAAGTGCACGGGGCGCGAAATACAGGTACCGAGCCATTTGTGTTCGTCTCGGTTGTGGCATCAGCCAATGCCGGTTTCGTATTGGCTGAGCGATAGAGCCCAATCTCTGGAGTTGGTCCAATGAGCGGTCGGGGAGATAGGTAACAGACATGCAGCGGACACGGCTGCTAAACCAGGTCGCAAACCTCCTTGCGTCGCAGCGTGCCGCAAGCGACGCGATCAATCGAATGGGGTCGGCATGAGACTGAACACCATCCAGTTCCCGACCGCGTAGCCGCCTGTCCTGCCGATCAGGTCTTGACCATCGACGCCTGGGATCAGTCCTGAATGTTCTTGGAGACCACTACGTTATGAGCCGCAGCCGCCGCAAAACACCCATCGTCGGGCACACGACCTGCGGCAGCGAGCGCGAGGACAAGAAGCTCTGGCATCAGCGCTGGCGCACCCGTGAGCGCACGGCGCTGACCAGCGCGTCGCCCGAAGCCCTGAGCGCCCATCTGCCCCTGCTGGAAAACCAGGCCAGCAGCGTCTGGTCGATGGGCAAGGATGGCCGCTCCTACTGGCCCGTCAAGCGCCAGGCCGCCACGGCGGATCGCATCGCCAATCACAAGGGACGCAACCCGCAAGAACGCGCCTCCCTGAAAAAGCGCCTGCTGCGCAAGTGGATGAGCAAATGAAGCTCTCCTTCCATCAGCACATTGCGCTGTTCTGGATGATCGGTGCTCCGGGCGTCTTCGCGCCCGTGATCGAGAACGCCAAGCGGCCCGATGCCGGCGCCGTCATGGCGTGGGGTGTCGCGATCGTGGCGGTGATGATCCTCTTCACCCCTTTGCTGCTGCGCTGTCCACCATTCCGGCGCTGGTATGGCCGGACGGATGCGCTGTCGGAGCGGCAGCGCCAGGCGCTTGCCGAGCGCGGCCTGCGCCGCTACTACCAGACCGCTTTCGATGACGGCTACGTGCCCCGCGTGATGCCCTACGTGTGGCGCATCATCTGGACGGTCGGCGGGTTGATGGCTGTGACCGCCGTACTGCCTACCAACACCGGACGGCCAGCCTTCGATGCCTTGGTGGTCTTCTCGACCTGGTATCCGATAGGCGTGATGCTGCTGGTTTTCGCGTCGAGGCCCCTTGGCCGGTTGATTCGCCAAAGAGCACAGGAGCGGCGGAAATGAGCACGTCAACCATCGAGGCGCTGGCCAGCGCCTGGGCAAGGATTGCCGAGGAAGCGGAATTCCCCGCTGACTACGAGGGGACTGCCACACCACAAGCGCATCGGGCTAGCGAAGCTATTCAGGAGCAGATTCGGGAGCGCATCGTCGCCACCAACGACATGCGGCTGTTCAGCCTGCTGCACCTGCTGGGTCAGGCGTCGCTGCGCATGGAGCAAGCGCTGTGGCCGGAGGATTACGAGCGGATGACGCGCGAGGTTGAGGAAGCCCTGCGGCAAGCCACCGACGCCAACGCCAGATCGTACACCCACGAAGAAGTGATGCAGGCGATGCAGGAACGCATCGACCGGGCGCGAGACAAGCCATGTTGATTGGCTATGCGCGCGTCTCGACGCAGGATCAGAACCTGGAGCTGCAACGCGAAGCCTTGAGCAAGGCCGGATGTAAAAAGGTCTTCGAGGACAAGGTGAGTGGCACGCGGGCAGACCGGCCTGGCTTGGCCAAGACGCTCGAAATGCTGCGCGAAGGCGATACTTTGGTCGTCTGGAAGCTCGACCGGCTGGGCCGGTCGGTCAAGCAACTGGTCGATCTGGTCGGCGATCTGCACAAGCACGGTGTCCAGTTCAGGAGCCTCACCGACTCCATCGACACCGGCACACCATCCGGGCGGTTCTTCTTCCACGTCATGGCGAGCCTTGCCGAAATGGAGCGCGAGCTGACCGTCGAGCGCACCCGCGCCGGGCTGGAAGTCGCCAAGCAGCTCGGCCGCAAAGGCGGCCGCAAGCCGAAGATGACCGACAGCAAGATCGAGTCGGCCAAGAAGCTGCTGGCCAGCGGGGTGCCGCCCAAGGACGTGGCCAAGAACCTCGGCGTGTCCATTCCGACGCTGTACCGCTGGGTGCCAGCCTCCACGCACGCTTAGCGTGCTTTATTTTCCGTTTTCTGAGACGACCCCTGTTAGGGCGATCACAATTCCTAATGAACAGGGATACGATGCGAGCAGATTGCTGTCTGGTTCTGATACAGTGCTTGCATTGGGTGCTGTACCTCTTGGCGATGTTACACGCTGGCTCGGAATTCGACTGCTCCATGAGAAGACGAAGGTGGAACTGACGTTCACACTTGGAGCGCGCTTGGTCGGCGTTCCAGAGGGCCGTGACGCAGCCGTTCTTCGTGCCCACATCGCGAACGTCGGCAACTTCCTACGCTATCTCAGTCTGCTGCTCGGCACGCTTGGTGAGGGAAGCTTTCTGGAAAGCGATACGGGTGGCGAAGGTCAGTGGCTTCGCAGCTTGGGCGATGGAACCACTTCGCTTCTCGAGCCGATGGTGCGAGCGCTGAATCTGGAAAGTGGCGAGCTAGACGAGATCGGCCGCCTGATCGAGCGGCTCGATGACCCGGCCGGTAACGAAACCATTGTTCCAAAGGATTTTCTCGCGCTGTGGAAAAGCTTCGAGCCTCTTATAACGAGAAAGAGGGGGCGCAGGTGACCTATATTGCTGACGAACACCTTGCGTTGTTGAAACCGTTCCAGAAAGCGACCGTAGAATACGTTTTTCGAAGACTATTTACAGATCCGTCCCCGACAGATCAGTTCTTAGTCGCTGACGAAGTCGGGCTGGGCAAAACCATGGTTGCCCGCGGTGTGATTGCAAAGACCATCGAACAACTGCAGGGCAAAGTCGATCGCGTCGACATCGTCTACATCTGTTCCAATCAGGCTATTGCTGAACAGAACATCAAGTCGCTCAATGTGGTGGGCTCTGCAACCAAACCTCTGAACACCCGCTGTCGCGTTGCCTTTAAATCTGAGACGCGACGCTTTCGGCATCGAGTTTTGCCCTTAATTGCGAGATTTGGCTGTCATGGGGCCTT
>NZ_JAEHFP010000168.1 GCF_016446475.1 Paracoccus binzhouensis
CTTTTGCACGCGACCCCAAACACGGTGCTGGTGGCGCTGGCCGCGGCGGCGCTGGCGACCGGCATCGCGCTGGCCGCGGCCGGGATCGCCGCCGCCGCGCCCCGCGCCTTGCGCGCCGCGATCCTGCGGCTGGTCGATGCGCTGCAGGTGCTGCCGGCGATGCTGGTCCTGCTGTTCGTCGCCGCCTTCGCCCGGCCCGGCCTTGCCGGGCTGATCCTGCTTCTAGGCCTGACCAGCTGGCACGAGGACGTGCGGCTGGCGCTGACGCTGATCCGGCGCGAGGCCGGGCGCGAGAACGTGCAATTCGCCCGCCGCATGGGCGCAGGCTGGCCCTGGTGCCTGCGCCGCCACGTCCTGCCCGCGATCCGCCCGGCGCTGGCCGCGCTTTATGTCCAGAACATCCGCCAGGTCACGCTGCGCGGCGCCGGGCTGGCCTTCCTGGGCCTGACCGATCCGCGCCTGCCCAGCTGGGGCAGCATGATGCAGGACGCGATGGACCAGCTCTACACCCCCGCCTGGAGCTGGCTGCTGCTGCCCCCCGCGCTGGCGCTGACCCTGTTCCTGCTGGCCCTGCTGGCGCTGACCGAAACCGCCCCGGCCGGGGTCGCCGCATGATCCGGGTCCGTGACCTGTCGCTGCACCACGGCGCGCGGCCGATCCTGCGCCATGTCACGCTGGAGGTCGCGCAAGGCGAGACACTGGCGCTGATCGGCCCTTCGGGCAGCGGCAAGACGACCCTCGCGCGGATGCTCCTGGGCCTGCCGCCGCAAGGTCGCGCGATGCGCTGGCGCGGCCGGGTGACGCTCGACGGGCTCGACATGCTGGAAAGCCCCGCCCGCCGGTTGCGGCGCTTTCGCGCGGCGGAAACCGGGATGATCGTGCAGGCGCTCTCGGACGCACTGAACCCACATCTCAGCGTGGCGCAGCACCTGTGCGAGGCCGGCGATCCGCAGGCGCTGGCCGAGGGCTTCAACATCCCGCCCCGGCTGCTGCCGCGCCTGCCGCGCGACCTCAGCGGCGGCGAAATCCAGCGCGTGCTGACCGCGCTCGCCATGGCGAAAGCGCCGCGCGTGCTGATCCTCGACGAGCCGACGGCGGCGCTGGACCCCGAGAACCGCGCCTGGGCGACCGCGCGTTTCGCGGCCGGCGCGCGGGACCGGGCGCAGCTGCTCATCACCCACGACCTGGAGTTGGCACGGGCGCTGTCCGATCGCATCGCCGTCATGCGCGCCGGCGAGTTGGTCGAGATCGGCGCCGCCGCGCAGGTGCTGGCGCGTCCCGGCCACGCCTGCACGCGCCGGCTGCTGGGCTTCGACCGCAAGCCGGGCCTGCATCTGCCGCCCGCGGAACCGCGTGACGGCGGGCTGCTGGTCGAGGGCCTGCGGCACCGGATCGGCGACCGGCTGCTGCTGCGCGAGGTCTCGGCCCGGATCCCGGTCGGGCACGGGCTTGCGGTGGTCGGTCCCAGCGGCTGCGGCAAGTCCACGCTGGCGCGGCTGCTGGCGGGCTATCTGCCGCTGCAACAGGGCCGGATCCTCTGGCAGCCGGGCGGGCGGGCGCCGCGCGTCGCGCTGGTCTCGCAGCATCCGCACCGGGCGCTGGCCCGGCATTTCACGGTGGAACAGGTGCTGGCCGAGGCTCTGCGGCTGGCCCGGCAGCCCGACGACCCCGCCCGCATCGCCGCCCTGCTGCGCGACACGGGCCTGCCCGACGCGCCGGGCTTCCGCGCCCGCCGCACCGACACGCTTTCGGGCGGCGAGGCGCAGCGGCTGGTGATCGCCCGCGCCGTCGCCGTGCACCCCGATTGCCTGGTCGCGGACGAGCCGACCAGCGCGCTGGACCCGGTCAGCCGCGACCAGGTGCTGGGCCTGCTGAACCGGCTGAAGCGCGAGCGGGGCGTCGCCCTGCTGCTGGTCACCCATGACGGCCAAGTCGCCCGCGCCCTGGCCGAGCGGACCGCGCGGTTGCAGGATGGGCGACTGGTTTTCGGCTGATCTAGGCCGGCTCGCGCAACTGCCGCACCGCGCGCTCCAGCGCCTCGATCTCGGGATCGGCGATGCCGAGTTCGCGCAGCCGCGCGGCGGTGTTCCACAGATAATCGCAATTCGGCCCCTTCTCGCCCGCCGCCCGCGCGATGGTGCGGGCCTGGTCCTCGACCGGCATCAGGCGGTAGGATTCATGCGCCTCGTTGACGACATAGGTCACCGCATCGAGCCGGCGGCCGCCCCGCAACAGCAGCGGCACCCGCATCTCGCGATAGGCCGGGCGGGCCAGTTCGCGCGCCCGCAAGCCGGCCAGCACCGCCGCTTCCTGCCCCGCGGCCGCGGCCAGCGCCAGCCCGTCGCAATGCGCGCCCGGCGCCGCATCCAGCGCCAGCACCAGCCCCGGCCACTCGGCCGTGCCGCGATAATGCTGCGACAGGATGCAGAACCGGCGCTGCCAGCCCAGCAGCCGCGCCGGCTCCTGCCGGGCCGGGACGAAGCCGGGGTCCCAGATCAGCGAGCCATAGCCGAAGACCCACAGCCCGGCCATCAGCCGGCGACCCGCATCGGCGCGGGTGCGACCGGCGCCACCTGGGCGCGGCGGTGCAGGCGCAGCATCTGGCCCATGATGTTGCGGCGGTGCATCTCGTCGGTGCCGCCGACCGAGGCGAAGGCCATGGCGTCGCGCAGGAAGCCCGAGACCCGCCCCTCGTGATAGCCGTCGCTGCCATGCAGCCGCAGCAGGTCCACCGCCGCCGCGATCACCGTGTCGGCCCCGGCGATCTTGGCGATCGAGCAGCTCATCGCCGCCTCGGGCGCGCCGCCCAGCAGCTGATGCAGCGCGCCATAGGCCGTCCAGCGCGAGGTCTCGATGCCGATGCGGATGTCGGTCAGCTTCTTCTGCACGTATTGGTGGTCTAGGATCGGCACGCCGAAGGTCTGGCGGCGCTGCGCATAGTCCAGCGCCTCGGCCAGCGCCGGCTCCAGCAGCCAGCCGCAGGCCAGCCCGTAATAGAGCCGCCCCAGCGAGACGATGCTGACCAGATTGCCCAGCCCCCTGCCCGGCTCGCCCAGCAGGTCGCCGTAATCCAGCGCCATGGCGTCGAATTCCAGCCGCCCGGTCGGCAGGTCGGCATTGCCCAGCTTGCGGTCGGCGGGCCCCGCCCGCAGCCCCGGCCGGTCGGTATCGACCAGCACCAGCGAGATGCCCTCGCGCCCCTCGCCCGCCAGCTTGCAGACGATCAGCACCATGGTGGCGATGCCGGCATGGGCGATGTTGTGCTTGGCGCCGTTCAGCACGAAGGTCTCGTTCGGCCCCGGCGTCAGGATCGACGAGGTGGCGCGCACGTCGGTGCCGGTATCGGGGTCGGCGATGGCCGTGGCGCTGAGCTCTCCGGCCAGGATGCGGCGCAGGTAGCGGCGGCGCTGCGCCTCGGTGCCGTAAAGCTCCAGCGCCCGGATCATCCCGGCCTGGCCGATCACCGACAGCACCAGCCCCGGATGGCGGATGGTCGAGGCCAGCCCTTCCAGCGCGGCGGTGAAGTTCCACCAGTCCACGCCCCAGCCGCCATGGTCCGAGGGCACGACCATGCGCCACAGCCCCGCCTGGACCAACCGGTCCCAGCGGCGGCGGTCGAACGCGCCGGGCGGCGGCTCGCCCGCCTCGGGCTGCCCGATGCGGGCATATTCCGCGCGGATCGCGGCCCGCGCCTCGTTCCAATGCATCTGCATGGTCTTGCCTCCGATATGCGGGTCAGGCGCGGCTCTGGTAGCGGGCGACGGCGGCCTTGAATTCCTCGGGCACCGGATAGGTCTTCTGCGATTCGTAGTCGAACATGACATGGACGGAATTCGCCCGCGCCACCTCGCGGCCGCTGTCGTCGGCCACCTGCATGACATGCTCCATCTCGAAGCTCTTGTTGCCGAACTTCGTCACGCGGCTGAGGATCGAGATGCGGTCGCCATAGACCGCCTGCGAGACATATTCGCAGGAGGTGCGCACCATGATATGCGGCAGCTTGCGGTTCTTGGGCAGTTCCAGCAACCCGTGCATGTATTCCAGATAGGCCGATTGCATGTAGTCGTAATAGATCGGGCTGCTGACATGGCCCATGGAATCGGTGTCGCGATAGCGCACCTCGATCTGGGTCTCGAACGGTTTCTCGTCCATTTCATCCTCCGGTCTGTTGGGGTTGTCAGACATGTGCGCGGCAGCATCTGGCGACAGGGCTGGAGGGGCCGTGAATGGTGAAGCCCATCGGCACCGGGCCGTAGCGGCGCAGGATGCGCAGCCCGTTCAGCCCGGCGGCGGCAAGCGTGGTGATGCAGCCCTCGGCCTCGCCCCGGGCGCATTGCTCGGCGGCGATGGCGGTGCTGGACACGAAGCGCCGCTCGATGCCGGGCGGCAGCAGGGCCTGCGGGGCGGGATGGGTGGCGCAGAGCCGCGGCTCGGCCTGCCGGTCCGGGCGGACGGCCAGCACCATCTCGTCCGTGTCCATGATGAACAGGTCGATCAGCTGCATGACCTGCAGATGGCTGTAGATGATGGAATGCAACTCGGGATAGGCGACGACGCCCAGCATGACTTCGCGCTCGCGACCGGCGGCCTGACTTGCCGCCTGCTCCATGCTGCGGTGCAGGACGATGTCGGCCCGGCCGCAGCGGCGGGTGATCCAGGACTGCGCGGCGCGCTGGCAATTCGTGCCCTCGGGGCCCAGCGTATGCACCCGGCGCACCCAGGCGAAAGATCGGGTCTGGCCCGGCCGCGCGGGCACCGGGGCGGAGGCGGACATGGCAGGTCGGATGCGGTTCAGCGTCAACGCAGGCGGTCGCCGGTCCATGAAGTCGCCCCTTCGAGCCCGAAACATGACCGCATGGAACACGCTGGGCGTGTCCGGGACAAATCGGAAATCCTGATGGGCGACCCTTGCCAGACCTGAGGACTGGCTGTTCAGTCCCGGCATGTGGTGGACCGGGTTGACGGTGTGTCTGTCTGGCTCCGAAGTCCGGATCTGGCAAAGTGCGAAGTTTTCACTTTGCCACAAATGGGAAATCCGTTCCCGATTCCGCGAGTGGGAAATCATTTTCCACTGGCCGATCAAGAGCCAAATTCTGGCTCTTGATCCAGCAACCGCAGGGTTTTCGCTTGCTGCGCCGCGTGGGCGGCTGGCATGAAAAGAAGCGCAAATCGCCAGCCGCCCTTGGCGTCTTCGGCCGCCCGTGACAGGCGACACGGGCGACGATCTGCCAGCCCCAAGCGGAAAGACGGCGGGCAGGCGCGATTCCGCCCGCCATCCCCTCATCCGCGCGCCGGAGGAACCGAGCGCAGGACACCCTCTTAGCGGAAGTCAGTTCCAGCCTCGGGCGGACATGCGTCCGGGCTACCACCGCCAGACCGGACTGTAGTCCGGTTGACAGGCGCGACGACCAAGGAAGGCGAGGATTGGCATGAACAGCAAAGCCGTCAGGATGGAGGAATACCAAAGCAACTGCCCGGAAGGCGCGATGGCTTACATCGCCGACATGCTGGGCTCCGGCCTCCGCGACATAATGGTCGCCACCATGGGCGGAACGGCCATCAAGATTCCGACACGCATCAAGGCGCTGACCGACAATCACCCCCTTGTTCGCAATCTCGGGCGGCTCGACGCAGAGGAACTGGTCGCCATCATGCCGGGCGAATCTTTCTACATCCGTCCCGACCTCCCGCCGGTCATGGCAAGAGCATTGCGATTGACGAATGCACTCGGCCGGACTAGAACAAATCGGAAACAAATGACTGAACCATGTCCGCTCGCCCTTTCCCCCTCGGGGTGGCGCCTTTCGGACGGGCGCCAGTCCCCGCGGCGCCGCAACCGACCGCGCCGACCCTGTCCGAAGCCTTCGACAGCCGTCCCCTGGCGGGCGCAGCGCCGGGATTCGTGCTGGCCGCCCTGCCGCCGGGGCTGGTGCTCTGGGCGCAGGACCGGCTCAGCCGGGCCGAGTTCGGCGCTCCCTTCCTGCCCGGTATGGGCCGGGACCTGCTGCGGCTGGACCTGACGCGTCCCGCCGATGTGCTGGCGGCGCTGGAGGACGGGTTGCAGGGTCGCGCCCTGGCCGCCGTGGTGGGCGAGATCCATGGCGCCGCTGCGGCGCTGAGCTTCACCGCCAGCCGCCGCCTGGCGCTGCGGGCCGAGGCGGCGGGCCTGCCCTGCTGGCTGATCCGCCATGCCGCGCCGCCCGAACCCAGCGCGGCGCGGATGCGCTGGCGGCTGACGCCGCTGCCCTCGCTTCCCCATCCCGACGATCCGCAAGCGCCGGGCGATCCGCGCTGGCTGGCCGAGCTGTTCCGGGCGCGCGGCCGGCCGCCCTCGACCTGGGTGGCGCGCCATGACCGGGCGGCGGATCGTCTCGATTTCTCTGCCCCGCCTGGCGATCGAGAGCTGGCTGAGCCGCGCCGCGCACCGGGGCGACGGCTGGCCTGAGGAGATCCCGCTGGCGCTGGCCGCGCCCGGTCCGCACGGGCCCGTCATCCATGCCGCGAACCGTGCCGCCGAACGGGCCGGGGCCCGCATCGGCGCCCGCGCCGTGGACAGCCGCGCCATCTGTCCCGCCCTGCGCATCGAACCGGCCGAGCCCGACCGCGACGCCGCCCGGCTG
>NZ_JAEHFP010000169.1 GCF_016446475.1 Paracoccus binzhouensis
CGCCGCGCTGGCCGAGGCCTGGCAGCGCGCCGCGGCGCGCGCGACCGAGGCGGCCGAGGCGACGGCGCAGCTGAGCCCGAAACTGGGCCGCGCCCGCCCGCTGGCCGAACGCAGCATCGGCCATCCCGATGCCGGCGCCGTCTCTCTGGCGCTTTGTGCGCGGGTCGTGGCCGAGGAACTCGCGACCGTCTGAGCGACGCGGCATGGCTTTCGCCGACGGTGCCGACCTGCGCGGCGCCGTCTTTCTTCTGTAAGAATAAATATTAAAATCAAAAGGTTCTCGCGGAATTTTTTCATTGGGTGCGGGAAGAAAATCGTGGACGCGATGCAAAATTCTGTATACAGCATACTGAACAGACGCTGAGGGAGGGATTCGGACATGCGGATGGCATTGGCGATCGGGGATGCGGGCGGTGTCGGGCCGGAACTGGCGGCAAAGCTGCTGGCCCATGACGAGATGAAGGACCGCGACGTGATCGTGGTGGGCGATGCCCGTGTCCTGCGGATGGGGGCCCAGCATGCGGGGGTCGATCTGGACCTGCCGGTGATCGCCGCCGACCGCCTGGGCGAAGGGCTGCCCGCCGGGCGGGTCATGGTCGATCTGGCGAATTGCCCGGTCGAGGGGCTGCGCCTGGGCGCCTCCTCGGCCGAGGCCGGAGCGGCCTCGCTGCAGAATTTCGCCGCCGTTCTGCGCCTGGCGCAGGCCGGGCTGGCCGATGCGGTGATGTTCACCCCCTTCAACAAGCATTCGATGCGCCTGGCACGTCCCGCCTATGTCGACGAGATCGGCTTCATCGACGCCACCCTGGGCGCGACCCGCAGCGGGCGGGAATTCAACGTGCTGGACGAGGTGTGGAACGCCCGCGTGACCTCGCATATCCCGCTGCGCGACGTGGCCTCGCGTCTCAGCGTCGAGCGGATCCTGGACAGCATCCGCCTGACCGTCGAGGTGATGGAGGGTGCCGGCAAGGCTGCGCCGCGCATCGGCGTGGCGGCGCTGAACCCCCATGCCGGCGACGGCCGCAATTTCGGCGACGAGGACGAGGACATCATCGCCCCCGCCGTCGCGCGTGCCGCGGCCGAGGGGCTGAAGGTTGCCGGCCCGATCCCCTCGGACACTGTGTTCGTGCGGGCCACGCGCGGCGAGTTCGATGCGGTGCTGACCATGTATCACGACCAGGGCCAGATCGCCATGAAGCTGATGGGCTTCGACCGGGGCGTTACGCTGATCGCGGGCTACGGTTTCCCGATCGTGACGCCGGCGCATGGCACGGCATTCGACATCGCCGGCCAGGGCAAGGCTGATCTGGGCGCGACGCTGGCCGCCGCCCGGCTGGGCTTCGACCTGGCGAAACTGAACCCGGCCCGCGACGAACAGCGCCCGCTGCAGGCGGGCTGGGCCGCGCAGCCGGTCGGGGAAAGCGCATTCGCAGCCGGCTGAGGGGGCCGGCCGGAAAAACGGAGGAGGAGAGAGACATGACACTCAGAAACATCGGAACCGTCGCGGCCCTGGCGCTGCTGACCGCGCTGCCCGCGGCGGCGGAATGGGCGCCCGAGCGGCCGCTGGAATTCGTCGTCGCCTCGGGCGCCGGCGGCGGCACCGACAATTTCGCCCGCACCATCCAGTCGATCCTGACCAAGGACAAGATCATCGACCGGCCCATGGTGGTGCTGAACAAGGGTGGCGGCTCGGGGGCCGAGGCGTTCCTTTACGCCAAGCAGAACGCCGGCGACCCCCACAAGGTGATCTTCGGCACCAACAACGTCTATCTGCTGCCGCATATCGCCAAGCTGGCCTACAAGGCCGAGGACCTGCAGCCCGTCGCCGCGCTGGCGATGGACGAGTTCCTGATCTGGGTCAAGGCCGATGCGCCCTACCAGACCGCCGGCGACCTGATCGAGGCGGCCAAGGCCGAGCCCGGCAAGCTGCCCTTCGGCGGCAGCCAGTCCAAGGATACCGACGAGACCCTGGTGGCGCTGATCGAGCAGACCACCGGCGCCGATTTCAAGTATGTCCCCTTCAACGGCGGCGGCGAGGTCGGCGTGCAGCTGGCCGGCGGCCATGTCGTGGCCAATGTCAACAACCCGAACGAGAACCTCGGCCAGTGGCAGGCCGGCGCCGTGCGCCCGCTTTGTGTCTTCGCGCCGCAGCGCATGGCCGAGAGCGAGCCGATCCACGACGGCAAGGGCTGGCACGACATCCCGACCTGCAAGGAGCAGGGGCTGGAGATCGAGAGCTACCAGATGCCGCGCACCGTCTGGGTTCCGGCCGGCGTTCCCGAGGAGGCGGTCGCCTTCTACCGCGACGCGCTGAAGCAGGTGACCGATTCGCAGGAGTGGAAGGACTACCTGGGCAAGACCTCGCAGACCGGCGCCTTCCTGACCGGCGAGGAGCTGCAGACGTTCATCGCCAACAGCGAGGCCAAGACCGTCGAGGTCTTCAAGGCCGAAGGCTGGAGCGGCGAGTAGGCCGCATCGGAACGGCCCGCCGGCCTCTGCCCGGCGGGCCTTTCCCTGCAGGACGGCGAAGGGGGGAGCCATGACAGTCAGACGTTTTCATGCCGAGATCGGCACCGCCATCGGCACCGGCGCGCTTGGCCTGGCCGCGGTGATCGGCGCGGCCGAACTGGGCTATGGCTGGGAGGAGAGCGGCCCGCAATCGGGCTATTTCCCGTTCTATGTCGGGCTGATCCTGATCGGCGCCAGCCTGTGGAACCTGGTGGCCGCCTTCCTGCGCCATCGCAGCGCCCAAGCCCATGCCGCCGCCGGCGGCGAGATCGAGGAGCCGTTCCTGGACGGCGAGCGGCTGGGGCGCCTGGGCCGCTTCCTTGCCGCCATGCTGGTCTTCGTGGTCGCGACGCTGACGCTCGGCATCTATGTCGGCTCGGCCGGCTATATCGCCTGGAACGCCTGGCGGCAGGGCGGCTATCGCCTGCCGGTGGCCCTGGTGTTCGGCATCGGCTTTGCCGCCGCGCTCTACCTGATCTTCGAGGTGGCGTTCCTGATGCCGCTTCTGAAGGGGCCGATCGAGCCCCTGCTGGGCATCTACTGAAAGGGCGGGGCAATGGGAAATTTCGATCTGCTGATCCATGGCTTCGGCATCGCCATCACGCCGATGCACCTGATGCTGATGGTGGTGGGGGTGCTGCTGGGCCTGGTCGTCGGCGTGCTGCCGGGGCTGGGCGCCCCCAACGGCGTCTCGCTCTTGATCCCGCTGACCTTCACGCTTGACCCGACCTCGGCCATCATCCTGCTGTCCTCGATGTATTGGGGGGCGCTGTTCGGGGGCTCGACCACCTCGATCCTGTTCAACATCCCGGGTGAGCCCAGTTCCGTCGCCACCACCTTCGACGGCTATCCAATGGCCAGGGCCGGGCAATCGACGCGGGCGCTGACGCTCGCCTTCATGTCGGCGGGGATCGGCGCGCTGCTGGGCGTGATCGTCATCACCCTGCTGGCCGGCTGGGCCTCGAACTTCGCGCTGCGCTTCGGGGCGCCGGAATATTTCGCCGTGTATTTCCTGGCCTTCGCCGCCTTCATCGGCATGGGCAGCGCCGCGCCGGTCAAGACCGTGGTGTCGCTGGCCACCGGGCTGCTGCTCGCTTCGGTCGGCATGGACAACGTCACCGGCGAGGTGCGGCTGACCTTCGGCTTCTCGGACCTCCTGGGCGGCATCAGCTTCCTGGTGGTGGTGATCGGCCTGTTCGGCATCGGCGAGCTTCTGGCGACCGTGCAGGAGGGGCTGTCGTTCCGCGGCGTCTCGTCCCGCATCGACCTGCGCGACGTGCTGCGCACCATCGCCGAGCTGCCGCGCTATTGGGCGACCTCGGTGCGTTCGGGCCTGGTCGGGATCTGGATGGGCATCACCCCGGGCGGCCCTACCGCGGCATCCTTCATGTCCTACGGCATCGCCCGGCAATCCTCGCGCAAGGGCAAGCCTTTCGGCACCGGCCGCCCCGAGGGCATCATCGCCCCCGAGACCGCCGACCACAGCGCCGGCACCTGCGCCATGCTGCCGATGCTGGCGCTTGGCGTGCCGTCCTCGGCCACCGCGGCGGTGATGATGGGCGGGCTGATGATCTGGGGCCTGACGCCGGGGCCGATGCTGTTCGCGACCAAGCCGGATTTCGTCTGGGGCCTGATCGCCAGCATGTATATCTCGAACGTGGTGGGGGTGATCCTGGTGCTGCTGACGGTGCCGATGTTCGCCGCGCTGCTGCGCATCCCCTTCGCCATCATCGGGCCGATGATCGTCGCGATCTGCTTCGTCGGCGGCTATACCGTCTCGAGCGCCAGTTTCGATTTGTGGCTGGTGCTGGTCTTCGGCCTGGTGGGCTATCTGTTCACGCGGCTGGACTATCCGCTGGCGCCGCTGGTGCTGTCGATGGTGCTGGGCCACAAGGCCGAGAACGCCTTCCACCAGTCGATGATCCTGTCGGATGGCTCGCTGTCGGTGTTCTTCTCGAACCCGCTGGTCGGCTCGATCATGACGCTGGCGCTGGCGCTGCTGATCCTGCCGAAGCTCTTGCATCTGGGTGGGCGGCTGCGGCGTCGCCAGCCGGTCGAATAAGCCGCATAACAGAAGGGGCAGGGCATGAACCATCTGCGTCATTTCGCCGGGCGCGAGACCCGCGAGGTCGAATGCGCCATCATCGGCAGCGGCGGCTTCGGCCGCAGCTTCCTGTCGCAGGCGCGGCATGTGCGGGGGCTGCGCTGCCGCGCGGCCTTCGACCGCGACACCGCCATCGCCGCCGCGGCGCTGGCCTCGGTCGGGCATGACCGGGCCGACATCGCCGAATGCACCGACGCCGCCGCGATCCGTGCCGCCTGGGCGGCGGGCCGCGCCATCGCCGCGGCCGACCCGGCCCTGGTCGCGGAATTGCCGGTCGAGGTGGTGCTGGAAGCGACCGGCAATCCCGAGGCCGGCGCCCGCCACGCCCGGCTGGCGATCGAGGCCGACAAGCATGTCGTCATGGTCACCAAGGAAACCGACAGCGTCGTGGGCCCGATCCTGGCCCGCATGGCGGCGGCGCGCGGCCGGGTGGTCTCGCCGGTCGACGGCGACCAGCCCAGCCTGCTGATCGGCCTGGCATCCTGGGCCGAGGTGGTCGGCCTGGATCTGGTCGCCGCCGGCAAGTCCAGCGAATACGACTTTGTCTTCGACCCGAGCTCCGAGACCATCACCAGCAACGGCGTCACCGTCGCCGCGCCCGGCTTCGGCGCCTGGATCCAGGCCGGCGGCCGGCCCTGGCCCGAGGTCGCCCAGGCCCGCGCCGAACTGGCCGCCGCCTTGCCGCAGCGCGCGGTCCCGGACCTGTGCGAGATGACCGTGGTCGCCAACGCGCTTGGCCTGCGGCCCGACCGCGCCGACCTGCGCGCCCCCATCGCCCGCATCACCGAGATCGCGGATTTCATGGCCCCGCGCGCCGATGGCGGGCTGCTGGGCACGGTCCCGGCGCTCGACGTGTTCCACTGCCTGCGCCTGCCGGGCGAGCCGAGCTTTGCCGGCGGGGTCTTCGTCACCGTCGCCTGCAAGGACGATGAAAGCTGGGACATGCTGCGCGACAAGGGCCATGTGGTGGCCCGGAACGGCCGCACGGCGATGATCGGCCTGCCGCGCCACCTGCTGGGGCTGGAAGCGGCCACCACCGTCTTCGAGGCGGCGCTGCTGGGCCAATCCTCGGGCGCGGCGCTGCCGCGGCCGGTCATCGACCTGACCGCCCATGCTGACCGCGACCTGCCGGCGGGCACGCTGCTGTTGGCCGAGGGGCATCATCACACCATCGCCCATGTGTCGTCGCGCATGACGCCGGCCGTGCCGCTTTCGGATGCGGCGCCCATCCCCTATTACCTGGCGGCCGGGCGCCGGCTGGTGCGGGACGTCCGGGCCGGCGCACCGATCACCTGCGCCGATGTCGAGTGCGACGAGGGTTCGGAACTCTGGCGGCTGCGGCAGGCGCAGGACGCCGTCGCGCCGGGCGACTGGACCTGAGGGGGCGACCATGCTGCTGGGCTGCATCGGCGACGATTTCACCGGCTCCTCGGATCTGGGCAACACGCTAGTCAAGGGCGGGATGCGGGTGGTGCAGTATTGCGGCATCCCCGACGTCCCCGCCGATCCGGCGGTCGAGGCCGGGATCGTCGCGCTCAAGACCCGCTCGGTCGCGCCAGAGGAGGCCGTCGCCCAGTCGCTGCGGGCGCTGGACTGGCTCAGGGCGCAGGGCTGCCGGCAGATCCTGTTCAAATACTGCTCGACCTTCGATTCCACGGCGCGGGGCAATATCGGCCCGGTGGCCGAGGCGCTGGCCGATGCCCTGGGCGCCGGGGCGGTGATCTTCTGCCCGGCCTTCCGGGCGACGGGCCGCACGGTCTATCAGGGCCATCTGTTCGTCGGTGACCGGCTGCTCAGCGAAAGCGGCATGGAGGCGCACCCGCTGACCCCGATGACCGATCCCGACCTGCGCCGCTGCCTGGCCGCGCAAAGCGGGCGCGGCATCGGCCATGTCCCGGCCGCGACGGTCTGGGCCGGCGCGCCGGCGATCCGCGCCCGGCTGACCGAGGAGGCGCGCGCCGGCCGGCCCTTCG
>NZ_JAEHFP010000017.1 GCF_016446475.1 Paracoccus binzhouensis
AGCGCCGCCAGCGCCCGGCCCGGATCGGGCAGCGCCATTGCGCGCAACACAGCCAGCCGCTCGGGCCGGGCGCGGCGGCGGGCGGGCGGGCGCAGGTCGATCAGGCTGCCGCCGCCAATGGTGCGCCGGGCCGAGGTGTCGCGCAGGATGAAACGCTCGCCCCAGGCGGCAGCGACGGGGCGGTCGAGGACGATCTGTGCAAGGCCGGTCGCGCCGGGGGCGATCGGGCCTTGCAGCGGCACGATGCGGGCGCCGGTCTCGGCCGCGCCCAGATGCAGGCGGGCGGGAAACCATGTGGCCAGCGGCTTCGGCTCGCTGTCGAGCACCCGCAGGCTGACGTCGAGGCGCTGGGTCGGGGCGTGCAGGGCAGGGTCCAGCACCACGTCGCCGCGATGGATCGCCTCGCGCGTCACGCCCTCTCCGGCCAGGTTCAGGGCGCAGCGCTGGCCGGCAAGGCCGGCGTCGGCCTTGCGGTTCTGGGCGTGGATGCCGCGCAGCCGGGCGGCCAGGCCCGAGGGGCTGATGGCCACATGATCGCCGGTCGCGACCCGGCCGGAAAGCACGGTGCCGGTGACGACGGTGCCGGCGCCGACCAGGGTGAAGCTGCGATCGACGACCATGCGAAAGCGCGCCCCGGTGGCGCGGGCAGCGGTCTGCGCCTCGGCCTCGGCCAGGGCGGTGCGCAGCGGCTCGATCCCGGCGCCGGTCAGGGACGAGACCGGAAAGACCGGCGCGCCGGCCAAGCCGGTCGGAGCCAGCAGCGCCGCGATCTCGGCGCCAAGCGCGGCGATGCGGGCGGGTCGGGCCAGGTCGGCCTTGGTCAGCGCGACGATGCCGCGGGTGATGCCCAAGAGGTCGAGGATCGCCAGATGCTCGCGCGTCTGCGGCATGATGCCGTCATCGGCGGCGACGACCAGCAGGGCAAGGTCGATGCCGCCGGCACCGGCCAGCATGGTATGGAGGAATTTCTCGTGCCCCGGCACATCGACAAAGCCGGTGATGCGACCGCCGCCCAGGTCGGCATAGGCGAAACCAAGCTCGATGGTGATGCCGCGGGCCTTTTCCTCGGCCAGCCGGTCGGTATCGGTGCCGGTCAGCGCCTTGACCAGCGCGGTCTTGCCGTGGTCGATATGGCCGGCCGTCCCGACGATCATGCCAGCGCGTCGAGCAGCGCCGCGTCATCCGGGAGGCAGCGCAGGTCGAGGATCAGCGCGCCGTCATGGATGCGGCCGATGATCGGGGTCGGCAGGCCGCGCAGCCGTTCGGCCAGCGCCTCGGGCCGTGGGGTCAGGGCCAGGCCGGCGCTGGGGATGGTCTCGGTCGGCAGCGCGCCCGAGCCGATCTGGCTGGCGCAATCGCTGACGGTGGCGGTGCAGCCCAGGGCTTCGGCGACGCGGGGCGCCAGACGTTCGGCCTGCGCCCTGATCTCGGCCTGCGGGCGCGACAGCAGGCGCAGGGTCGGCAGGCGCTCGGCCAGGCGATCGGGGTCGCGATAGAGGCGCAGCGTCGCTTCGGTCGCCGCGATGCGGATCTTATCGAGGCGCAGGGCGCGTTTCAGCGGGTTGCGGTTGATCGCCGCGATGATCTCGCGCCGGCCGACGATGAAGCCGGCCTGCGGCCCGCCCAGCAGCTTGTCGCCGGAAAAGGTCACGACATCGGCGCCCTCGGCCACCGCCTCGGCCACGGTGGGTTCGGGCGAAAGGCCCCAGCGGCGCAGATCGACCAGGGTGCCCGAGCCCAGGTCATTGACCATGGGCAGGCCCGCCTCGTGGGCGATGGCGGCCAGTTCGGGGGCGGGGACGTCCTTGGTGAAACCCTCGATGCGATAGTTCGAGGTATGGACCTTCATCAGCAGCCCGGTCTCGGGGCCGATGGCCTCGCGGTAGTCGCGGGCATGGGTGCGGTTGGTGGTGCCGACCTCGCGCAGCTTGCAGCCGGCCTGCTCCATGATCGCGGGCATGCGGAAGGCGCCGCCGATCTCGATCAGCTCGCCGCGCGAGACCACGGCCTCGCGACCGCGGGCCAGGGTGTTCAGCACGATCAGCACGGCGGCGGCGTTGTTGTTGACGACCGTGGCGTCCTCGGCCCCGGTCAGCGCGCACAGGAGCCCGCGCAGGTGGCTGTCGCGTTCGCCGCGGCCGCCGCTGTCGAGGTCGAATTCCAGCGCGGCAGGCGCGCGCATGGCGGCCAGCGCCGCCCGTATGGCCTGTTCGGCCAGCAGCGCCCGGCCCAGGTTGGTATGCAGCACGGTGCCGGTCAGGTTCAGCACCGGGCGCAGCTTCGATTGCGCCTGTGCCGCCAGCCGGGCGGCGGCGGCATCCCGGATCGCCGGCGCATCCGGCAGCGGATCGGGCGGCACAGCGCGGATCGCGGCCAGTTCGGCCCGCAGCGCCTCGGTCACCGGCGCCCGACCATGCGCGGCGATCAGCGGTCCGCAATCGGCCAGCAGCCGGTCCACCGAGGGCAGCGCGCGCAGACCGCCCATCAATAGCCCATCAGGAACGGGTTGAAGCCGCCGCGCTGCCATTCCGTCTCGCGCATCATCAGGTCGAGGCCCAGGCTCGCCACATCGTCTGCTACAACTTCCAGTGTCGGGTTCTGGTTCTGATACAAAATCTTGACCCATTGGCCGCATTCCCGGCAGCATTCGGCCTTGACCGTCGCCTTTTCGGTCTCGACCGAGCGATAGGTGATGCCCTGGGTCGAGCCGCAGCGGGTGCATTTCACCCGCACCTCGTTCCAGAGCGTCTGGCAGGTGGCGCAGGCGCAATAGCGCGCACCCTCGGCGCCGATGCTTTCGGTGACAAGGCTGGCGACCGGGCGGCCGCCGCAGGCCGGGCAGGTGCCGGTGCGGATCGCCACCAGCTTGTCCCCGGACAGGACCGAGGCGGCCAGCGCCGCCACCACCTGAAGCGCGGCGGCGGCGAAAAGATGCGGCGCCACGCTGTCCTCGGGAATGGTGTCGGCCAGCAGGTTCGCCATCACCCAGTCGCGCTCGGCAGGTTCGGCCGCGCGCAGGGCGTCAAGCGCCAGCCGGGCGGGCTGCGGCATGTCGACGGCTTCCAGCTTGACGAAAAGCCGCTGCATCGCCCGGTCCAGGTCGCCCCGCATCCGGGCGCGGTCGAGCGGCGGCATCCGCGCGGCCCGGGCCAGTTCGATGCGCTCGGCATCCGGTGGCGCCGGGGCCGGCAGCTCACGCGCCAGTTCCGCCTGCGCCCGGCAGATCGCCGCCAGGAAACGCAGATAGGGCGCCAGATTGGCATTGTGCCCGGCCAGGAAATCGAAGCGCCCGGCGCGGGTCAGGAACAGCGCCTCGGGGTCCGGCAGGCGCGCCAGGGGAACCTTGGCGACGCCGCCGATCATCGAGGGGTCGGGTTTGGGGCTTGCTGACATCGCTTCCTTCGGGCCGACCGGCCACCTTTGGGCTTGCTTGCCCTACTCTGCCGGGCCGCGGCCGTCGCGTCCAGCCAGTTCCCGCAGCCATTTGCGGTGATGGCGCCAAGCCCAGCCGCCGGTGACGGTGCCGCGCGTCATGGCGCGAATGGTGCCGCGGGTCCAGATCGCCGCATAGACATGCAGGATGAAGACCAGGATGATCGCCACCGCCGCCAGCGAATGCACCAGCACCGCCCAGCGCCGCACCGGGATCGAGACCAGATGCGGGAAATACTGTTCCCAGATCATCACGCCCGAGGCGATCAGCACCACGATCAGCACCGACATCGCCCAGAAGACGAATTTCTGCCCGGCATTGTATTTGCCCAGCTCGGGCAGCTTCTCCTCCTCGCCCTTCATCACCTCGCCGATATGCTCGACCCAGGTCACGTCCTCAGGACGCGGCAGGTTCAGCCGCCATAGCTGCAGGAACAGCACCAGGAAGCTGAAGAACAGCAGTACGCCGACGAAGGGGTGCAGCCAGCGCGTGACCTGGCCGCCGCCGAACAGCGCCGTGAGCCCGTAAAGCGACGGGTGGAACAGCGCCATCCCCGAAACCAGCAGCACGATCAGGCTGGCCGCGGTCAGCCAGTGGTTGGCGCGGGTGAAGCCGCGATAGCGGCTGACCGTCACCGGCGCCCTGGTTTCGATATGGTCGCCCGGTTGCGAATAGAGACGCTTTTCCATCACACCCTCTCGGTCCCGGCGCGGGGAATGCCGTGATCGACCAGTTCCTCGGCCTCGTGCTCGTCCTGCTGCGAGACCTTGTTGGCGCGGGCCAGCAGACCGTGCAGGACCGAGCCGACCGCCGCCGCGCCGATGGCGGCAAGGCCGATGGTCTTGGTCACGCCCTTCCAGCCGCGCACCACCGGCGAGATCTGCGGATCCTCGGGCAGGCCGGAATAAAGCGCGGGCTGGTCGGCATGGTGCAGCACGTAGAAGACATGCGCGCCGCCCACGCCCTGCGGGTCGTAGATGCCGGCCTTGTCGTAGCCGCGCGACTTCAGGTCCTCGACGCGGGCCTCGGCATGGGTCAGCATGTCCTCCTTGGTGCCGAAGACGATGGCCTGGGTCGGACAGGCCTTGGCGCAGGCCGGGCCCTGTCCCACCGCCACCCGGTCCGAGCAGAGCGTGCATTTGTAGCTGCGATGGTCGGTCTTGCTGACGCGGGGGATGTTGAAGGGGCAGCCGGTGATGCAATAGCCGCAGCCGATGCAGTTCTCGTGGATGAAATCCACGATGCCGTTGGTATATTGCACGATGGCGCCGGGGGCCGGGCAGGCCTTGAGACAGCCCGGATCGGCGCAATGCATGCAGCCGTCCTTGCGGATCAGCCATTCGAATTCGCCGCTTTCGGGGTTCTCGTATTCCGAGAACCGCATCAGCGTGAACATCTCGGGCGTCAGGTCGTGCGGGTTCTCATAAACGCCGGTGTTGTAGCCGATCTCGGGCTCGGTGTCGTTCCATTCGGCGCAGGCGGCCTGGCAGGCCTTGCAGCCGATGCATTTCGACACGTCGATCAGCTTGGCCACCGGCGTCAGCTCGCGCTCGGGCGGCGGCAGATCGGGCATGGCCGAGGCGCGGATCACGTCGCCCGGCCCCAGATTGGCCTTCATCGGCTGCACCGGCGGGTTCGAGACCGCGGTGCGCGGACTGTCGAGGCTGGGATCCGTCGTCATGACACGGCCTCCCCTTCAGCGGGTTCGATATTGACCAAGAACGCCTTGAACTCGGGCGTCTGGATGTTGGCGTCGCCGACGAAGGGCGTCAGGCTGTTCGGCCCGAAGCCCTTGCGCGCCGCGCCGGTAAAGCCCCAGTGCAGCGGGATCCCCACGATATGCACGGTCTTGCCGTCGCAGGTCAGCGGCCGGATGCGTTTCGTCACCACGGCCTTGGCCCAGACCTCGCCCCGGTTCGACCAGACCCGCACCCGCCCGCCGCGGGCGATGCCCTTCTCGGCCGCCAGTTCCTCGCTGATCTCGACGAAGAATTCCGGCTGCAGCGCCGCGTTGATGCGGTTGTGCTTGGTCCAGAAGTGGAAATGCTCGGTCAGGCGGTAGGAGGTGGCGACGAAGGGAAAGGCGTCGCTGGTGCCGAGCTGCTTCAGGTCCTCCTCGAAGATCCGTGCCGCCGGATTGCCCAGCAGCTTCGGGTTCAGGGGGTTGGCCACCGGGCTTTCGAAGGGTTCCATATGGGTGGGGAAGGGCCCGTCCACCATCAGCTTGCGCACGAACAGCCGGCCGGTGCCCTCGTTGGTCATGATGAAGGGCATGACTTCTTCCGGCCTGGCGGTGACGGCGATGTCGGGCACGTCGTAGCCGGTCCATTGCTGGCCGTCCCATTCGATCAGCTTGCGGTCGGGATCCCAGGGCTTGCCGGACAGGTCCGCCGAGGCGCGGTTGTAGAGGATGCGCCGGTTCGCCGGCCAGGAGAAGGACCAGTTCGGGAAGGTGCCGGCATCGCCGGGGTCGGAATTGTCCCGCCGCGCCATCATGTTGCCGTCCTGGGTCCAGGAGCCGGTGAAGATCCAGCAGCCCGACATGGTGGTGCCATCGTCGCGCAAGAGGCCGAAGCCCGACAGCTGCGCGCCGGCCGGAACCAGCAGCTTGCCCGGATCCTTGGGATCGTAGAGATCGGCCAGCGCCCGGCCGTTCATCTCTTTCGCCAGTTCCTCGGCGCTGGGTTCATGGGGATCCTTGTAGTCCCAGCTGAGATTGACGATCGGATCGGGGAAGACGCCGCCCTCGGTCCGGTAAAGCTCGCGCAGGCGCTGGAATAGGTTGCCCATGATCCAGGTGTCCGGCCGCGCCTGGCCCGGCGGAGTCGCGCCCGCCCAGTGCCATTGCAGCCAGCGGCCCGAGTTGATCGTCGCACCCTCGTCCTCGGCGAAGCAGGTGGTGGGAAGCTCGATCACCTCGGTCTGGATCGAAGCCGGGTCCACGTCGTTGTAGATGCCATGATCCTGCCAGAAGGCGGCGGTCTCGGTCTGCAGCGGGTCCATGACCACCAGCAGCTTCAGCCGCGACAGCGCCCGCGTGACCTTGGCCCGGTTGGGAAAGGACAGCATCGGGTTGAAGCCCTGGCAGAAATACAGGTTCACCTCGCCCCTGGCCATCATGTCGAACATGCGCAGGATGTCATAGGTCGGCACGTCCAGCTTGGGCAGGTAGTGATAGGCCCAATCGTTGCCGGCCGTGGCGGCATCGCCCCACATCGCCTTCTGGAACGAGACCATGAACTTGCGGTAGTTCTGCCAGTAGCTGGTCTGGCCCGGCCGCAGCGGCGCATTGCCCTTGGTGGACATGTAGGTCTTGAAATCGACCTCGCTGTCGCGGGGGATGCTCAGATAGCCGGGGATCAGGTTCGACATCAGGCCGAGATCGGTCAGGCCCTGGATGTTGGAATGCCCGCGCAGCGCGTTCACCCCGCCGCCGCGCATGCCGATATTGCCCAGGATCAGCTGCAGCATCGCCATGCCGCGGATGTTCTGCGCGCCCTTGGCGTGCTGGGTCCAGCCCAGGGCATACATCGAGGTCATCACCTTGTCCGGCGCCGAGCATTCGCCGATCGCCTCGCAGATATGCAGGAAGCGATCGCGGGGCGTGCCGGTCACGCGCTCGACGAATTCCGGGGTGTAGACATCGACATGCGCCTTGAGCAGGTTCCAGACGCAGCGCGGATCCTGCAGGGTCGGATCCACCAAGGCGAAACCGTCATCGCCGATCTGGTATTCCCAGTCGCTCATGTCATAGGCGCGCTTGTCGGCGTCGTAGCCGTTGAACAGGCCCTCGCTCCAGCCATAGCCCTCCTTCACCAGGAAGGCGGCGTTGGTGTAGTGGCGGACATAGTCCCACTGCACCTTGTCGTTCTCGATGCACCAGCGGATCACCCCCATCAGGAAGGCGATGTCGGTGCCGGGGCGGATCGGGGCATAGTAATCCGCCACGCTGGCCGTGCGGGTGAAGCGCGGATCGACCACGATCAGCCGGGCGCCGCGCGTGGCCTTGGCCTCGGTCACCCATTTGAAGCCGCAGGGATGCGCCTCGGCCGCGTTCCCGCCCATGACGATCACGAGGTCGGTGTTCTTGATGTCGGTCCAGGCGTTGGTCATCGCGCCACGGCCAAATGTCGGGCCCAAACTGGACACCGTCGGGCCGTGTCAGACGCGCGCCTGGTTGTCGAATCCTACGATGCCCAGCGAACGGACGACCTTGTAGGTGGCCCAGGCCGTTTCGTTGGTGCTGCCGGACGCGGCGAGGAAGCCGGCGGTGGTCCAGCGGTTGACGGTCTGACCCTCGGCGTTCTTCTCGATGAAGTTCGCGTCTCGGTCGTCCTTGATGGCGCGGGCGATCTTGTCGAAGGCCTCGTCCCAGCTGATGTCCTGCCAGTCGCTGGCGCCGGGGGCGCGATAGCGCGGCTTGGTGGCGCGGGTCTCGGACCGGACGAAATCCTTCAGCGCCGAGCCCTTGGGGCAAAGCGTGCCGCGGTTGGTCGGGTGATCCGCATCGCCCTCGATATGGATCAGCTCGGCCTTTTCGCCGGCCTTCAGATCCCCCTTGGAATACATGATGATGCCGCAGGCGACCGAGCAATAGGTGCAGATGTTGCGCGTCTCGGTGGTCGAGGCCAGCTTGAAGGCGCGCACATGCGCCTGTTCCGCCGCCTCCGCCTCGCCGAAGCCCATGGCCCCCAGCGATGTCGCCGCGACGCCCGCACCCGCCAGTTTCAGGAAACCGCGGCGTGAGAGGTCGATGTTCATCGGTGCCCCCTTTTGCCTGTCGAAGAGATAGGTACGGGGTCAGGATCGCGCGGTATGGTAGCCATGTCAAGCTTGGCAAGGAAAGGGGCGGACCTTTCGGCCCGCCCGATTTTCCCCAGAAAACAAGGGGTTTTTGTCAGGCTTGCGCCCTGGTCGCCGGCCGGTCAGACCTCGACCGAGACGGCGCCGATCGGATGCGAGCAGCAGGCCAGGATATAGCCGTCCTCGATATCCTCGTCGGTGATGCCGCCGTTATGGACCATGTGCACCTCGCCGGCGGTCTTCCGGACCTTGCAGGTGCCGCACAGGCCGAAGGTGCAGCCCGAGGGAATGTTCAGCCCGTTGGCCTTGGCCACCGCCAGCACCGTGTCGGTCTCGTGGCATTTCGCCACCACGCCCGAGCTTTCGAAGGTGATCTGCGCGGCGCTGTCCTCGTCCGGGACCACGTCGTCCAGCACCGGGGCCTCGGATTCGTTGCGGATCGGGGCGCCGAAGCTTTCCTGGTGGTAATGGTCCATGTCGAAGCCGAGCGCGATCAGCATGTCGCGCACCGCCTGCATGAAGGGTTCGGGGCCGCAGCAGAACACCTCGCGCTCAAGGTAATCCGGCGCCATCAGGCCCAGCATGATCTGGTTCAACCGGCCGCGATAGCCGTGCCAGGTGCGGAACGGGTCCGATTCCTCGACCGTGAAACGCAGCTGCAGGCCCGGCACCCGGTCGGCCATGCCCTCCAGCCGCTGGCGGAAGATGATCTCGCTGGGGCTGCGGGCGGCATGGACGAAGACGATGTCCGGCATCTCGCCCGAATCCCAGGCCCAGGTGGTCATCGACATCACCGGGGTGATGCCCGAGCCGGCCGAGATGAACAGGTATTTCGGCGCCTCGTGCCGCACGAAGGAGAAGATCCCCGCCGGCCCGAAGGCCTTCAGCCGCATGCCCGGCCGCAGATGGTCGATCATCCAGCGCCCGCCGACGCTGCCCGGCTGCGCCTTGACCGTGACCGAGATGGACAGCGGCCGCGACGGGCTGGAGCTGATCGTATAGGTCCGCTGCACGTTGCCGCCGGGCACCGGCAGGTCCAGGGTGACGAACTGGCCGGGTTGGTAGTCGAAATAGGCCCCTGACGGCGCACGAAAGGTGAAGGTGGCGGTGTCCGATGTCTCGGGCACCACCATCACGCATTCCAGCGGCTCGTCGTCCTTCCACGGCTTGTCGCCGAATGCCTTGACCAGGACCGCCATTATTCCGCCGCCATGGCCGGGCGCGGCGACAGGCGATCCAGCATCTGCCGCACATACCAGTCGACGAAATGGATCACGCCCTCTTCTTGGTGGGGCGAATAGGGGCCGGGCTCATAGGCCGGGGACAGGATGCCCTTCTGGTTCTCCTCGACCACGCGGCGGTCCTCGTCATTGGTGGCCAGCCAGACCTCGGTCAGCTTCTGCAGGTCGTAGTCGACACCCTCGACCGCGTCCTTGTGGACCAGCCATTTCGAGGTCACCTCGGTCTCGGTCGGCGAGATCGGCAGTAGCCGGAAGACGATGGCATGATCGGGCAGGAAGTGGTTCCAGCTCGACGGGAAGTGATAGAACATCAGGCTGCCGGCATCGTTCCACGGGATCGTGCCCATGCGCCGGTTCACCGCCGCCTTGGTGGACATGGTGAAGCTTTCGGCATTGTTCAGCAGCGGCACGCGGGCGAAGCGCCATTGCATCCCCGGCTCGTTCACGAAGCGCGCCGGCAGGCCGGCCTTGTCGCAGCGATCCCAATGCGACAGGATCTCGGGCGAGGCGGCGTTCGGCCCTTCCATCACCGTCATCAGCGGGTTGTCGGAATAGGTCCGGCAGAGCGAGGGGTGGCTGCCGCCGCAATGGTAGCATTCGCGGTTGTTCTCGATCACCAGCTTCCAGTTGCCCTTCTCGACGATGGTCGAGGTGAAGGCCACCTTGGCGTTCGACAGGTCGCTGGCGCCGACATAGTCGCGCAGATAGCCGCCCAGGTGTTCGAAATCCGGCGGGTTGTCAGCCAGGCAGACGAAGACCATGCCGCCCTCGGTGCGGCAATGCACCGGCTTCAGGCTGAATTTCGACGGGTCGAAATCCGGACCCATGTCGCGGGCGAACAGCAGCTTGCCGTCCAGGTCGTAGGTCCACTGGTGATAGGGGCAGACAAGCTTGGGCGAGGTGCCGTTCTGCTTGGGGCAGAGCCGCTGGCCGCGATGGCGGCAGACGTTGTGGAAGGCGCGGATCTGGCCGTCGGCGCCGCGCACGATCACCACCGGATATTCGCCGATCTGCAGCGTGGCGTGGTTGCCGGTCTTGGGGATGTCGCAGGAAGGGATGGCGAAAACCCATTCGCGATACCAGAGATTCTCCAGATCGGCGTGGAAGACGCCCTCATCGCAGTAAAGCTCGCGGCCAAGCGAGAAGTTCTTCTGCCGGTTGGCGAGCGCGTTCAGGATTTCGGCTGTGTTCAGCATGGCATGATTCCGCTGGCTAAAGAGACGTCTGTCTTCAGCAATGCACCCGTTTTGCGGCGGGCAATTCTCCAAATGCGACGCGCGGATGACGGAAACGGACCGCGGCGGATCGCGTTTCCGCGCGGCCCGGCATTCTGGGCGACATCTCTGGATGAGGTCCCGGGGCGGCCGCACCGGCGTCGAGCCGGCCGGTCTGCACAAACCTGTGGATAAGCGCCGGCGACTCGGGAGGCATGTCCTGTGGAGGGATCGCGGCGCCCCCGGGGCCGGTGGACGGACAGCCGGAACGGGTCGCGAACGGCGGCGGTTTCTCCACATGTCCAAAACCTGTGGCAAAGGATCCACATGCTGTGGAAAAGATAAATCCTCACAAGTTTATCCACAGAACATGTTGCTGCAACATTATGAAAAGTACCGATTTTTTCATTAACAGGCCGTTAACGAGATTTTTCTCCCCAGGCCCGGCAGGCTGGGGAAGCTTGCCGCGAAACCGGGATTTCCCGTCATCCACAGGCCCAACCACAACACCATCTTCCTTTATCTTTATCCATTTTTATTGGAGGAGATGGCCACGGAGGTGTCCGATGACCGATTTCCTGGCGCTTGCTTACCCGTGGATCAAAGCCCTGCATGTCATGGCGGTGATTTCCTGGATGGTAGGGCTGTTCTATCTGCCGCGGCTGTTCGTCTATCACGCCGAGCGCGGAAAGATCGGCCAGGAGCCCGTTCAATCCTTTGTCATCATGGAAGAAAAGCTGCTTCGCATGATCATGAACCCCGCCATGGCGGTCGCTTGGGCGGCCGGGCTGGCGCTGGTCCTGACCCCGGGCATCGTCGACTGGACCATGGTTTGGCCCTGGAGCAAGGCGGTAGCCGTGCTGGGCATGAGCTGGTTTCACCTGTGGCTGGCCGCGCAGCGCAAGGCGCTGCTGGCCGGGCGCGGCCTGAGCGGGCGGCGCTACCGGATGATGAACGAGCTGCCGACGCTGCTGATGCTGGTGATCGTGTTTTCGGTGATCGTGAAGTTCTGAAGAATTGACTCGCGGCCGGTTTCTTCCTATGTGAGGGCGGTCCGCCGTCCGGCGGGACTTTTCCAGACACAGTTTCCAGTGCGGCCCGATCCCGTCGGGCATCGCGCATATAGGCAAGCGATGACCGAAGAACGTCTCAACCTGTCCGATCTCAAGGCCAAGAGCCCGGCCGACCTGCTCTCCATGGCCGAGGAATGGGAGATCGAGAACGCCTCGACCATGCGCAAGGGCGAGATGATGTTCTCGATCCTGAAGGAACATGCCGAGGAAGGCTTCGAGATCGGCGGCGACGGCGTGCTCGAGGTGGTGCAGGACGGTTTCGGCTTCCTGCGCTCGACCGAGGCGAACTATCTGCCCGGCCCCGACGACATCTATGTCAGCCCCGACATGATCCGCCAGCATTCGCTGCGCACCGGCGACACGGTCGAGGGGGTGATCCGCGCGCCGGGCGAGAACGAGCGCTATTTTGCCCTGACCAAGGTCGAGCGGATCAATTTCGAGGATCCGGAAAAGGCGCGCCACAAGGTCGCCTTCGACAACCTGACGCCGCTTTATCCCAACGAGCGGCTGAAAATGGAAATCGAGGATCCGACGATCAAGGATCGCTCGGCCCGGATCATCGATCTGGTGGCGCCGATCGGCAAGGGCCAGCGCTCGCTGATCGTGGCACCGCCGCGCACCGGCAAGACGGTGCTGTTGCAGAACATCGCCCACTCGATCGAGAAGAACCATCCCGAATGCTACCTGATCGTGCTGCTGATCGACGAGCGACCCGAGGAGGTGACCGACATGCAGCGTTCGGTGAAGGGCGAGGTGATCTCCTCGACCTTCGACGAACCCGCCAGCCGGCATGTCGCGGTTTCGGAAATGGTGATCGAGAAGGCCAAGCGCCTGGTCGAGCACAAGCGAGATGTTGTAATCCTTCTGGATTCCATCACAAGACTTGGTAGAGCCTTTAACACTGTGGTGCCGAGCTCGGGCAAGGTGCTGACCGGCGGTGTCGATGCGAACGCGCTGCAGCGGCCGAAGCGCTTCTTCGGCGCGGCGCGGAACATCGAGGAGGGCGGCTCGCTGACCATCATCGCCACGGCGCTGATCGACACCGGTTCGCGCATGGACGAGGTGATCTTCGAGGAGTTCAAGGGCACCGGCAACAGCGAAATCGTGCTGGACCGCAAGGTTGCGGACAAGCGCGTCTTCCCGGCCATGGACATCCTGAAATCCGGCACCCGCAAGGAAGAGCTTCTGGTGGATGCCAAGGATCTGCAGAAGACCTATCTGCTGCGCCGCATCCTGAACCCGATGGGTACCACGGATGCGATCGAGTTCCTGATCTCGAAGCTGAAGCAGACCAAGACCAACAGCGAATTCTTCGACTCGATGAACGCCTGACGGCGCGGAGGATGCGGTGGACACGATCTTTGCCGAGGCGACGCCTCCCGGTCGGGGGGGCGTTTCCGTTGTCCGCCTGAGCGGACCGCAGGCGCGCGCCGCATTGGAATCGCTGGTCGGACCGGTTACGGCGCCCCGGGTTGCGGCGCTGCGGGCGGTGCGCGATGGCGAGGATCTGATCGACCGCGCTTTGGTGCTATGGTTCGAGGAGGGGCGTAGCTTCACCGGCGAGGAAGTCGCCGAACTGCATCTGCACGGTGCGCCGGTGATCGCCAACCGTTTGTCTCAAGCGCTACTGGCGCGCGGGCTGCGCCGGGCCGAAGCGGGGGAGTTCACCCGCCGCGCCTTCCTGAACGGCCGCATGGACCTGGCCGAGGCCGAGGGGCTTGCCGATCTGCTTTCGGCCGAGACCGAGGCGCAGCGCAAGCTGGCCATGCGCGCCACGGAAGGAGAACTGGGAAAAACGGCCGACATGCTGAGAGCCTTGCTGGTTCGCGCCGGAGCGCTGATCGAAGCCAGCATCGACTTCGCCGACGAGGACGTGCCGGAAGACGTCCCCGACGAGGTTTTCACGCTGATCGCGACGGTCCGGAACGAAATCCGCGCCATGCTGGCGACCTATCCGGCCACCGAACGACTGCGACAAGGCTATGAGGTGGCGATCATTGGACCTCCGAATGCCGGGAAATCCACGTTGCTGAACCGGATCGGCCAGCGCGAGATCGCCCTGGTGTCGGACATCGCCGGAACGACGCGCGACATTCTGGAGCTTCGCACCGATCTGCGCGGCCTTCCGGTCACTTTCCTGGACACGGCCGGACTGCGCGACAGTGACGATCCGGTCGAGGCGATGGGCGTGGCCCGGGCGATGAAACGGGCGCAGGAGGCCGATCTGCGGATCCATCTCTCAACCGAAGGCCAGGCTGTCGAGGCATCGGGCGCCGACGATATCGTGGTGCGGTCCAAGGCGGACTTGGCGCGCGGATCCGGCATTTCGATATCCGGGTTGACCGGGGAAGGGGTCGCGGAACTGCTCGATCTGGTTTATGATCGGCTGCGAGCCAGGGCAGCCGATTCCGGTCTGGTGGGGCATAAGCGGCAGGCAGAAGCGCTGGAGCGCGCCTTTGCGGGGCTGGAGGTGGACGGGAACACGCCGCCAGAGCTTCTGGCCGAGGCGTTGCGCCAGGCGGCGCAGGCCCTGGCGATGATGGTGGGCCGGGTCGGGGCCGAGGATTACCTGGACGAGATCTTCAGTTCGTTCTGCATCGGGAAGTAGGGTTTCACGTGAAACATTTCGACGTAATCGTAATCGGTGGCGGGCATGCCGGCGTCGAAGCGGCGATGGCCGCGGCGCGCATGGGCGCGCAGACGGCGCTGGTGACGATGAAGCGGGACGATATCGGCACCATGTCCTGCAACCCAGCCATTGGCGGCTTGGGCAAGGGCCATCTGGTGCGCGAGATCGATGCCCTGGACGGCGTAATGGGACGACTGGCCGACGCGGCAGGCATTCAGTTCCGGCTGCTCAATCGCCGCAAAGGGCCGGCGGTGCAAGGACCGCGCGCGCAAGCCGATCGCAAGCTTTATCGGGCAGCGGCGCAAGAAGCCGTTGAAAATCAGCAAGGATTGGCCCTGATCCTGGGCGAGGTCGCGGAGCTGATCCACGAAGCCGGGCAGGTCCTTGGGCTGCGGTTGGCGGATGGCAGCGAGCTGGGCTCGCGCCAGGTCATCCTGACCACGGGCACCTTTCTCAACGGGCTGATCCATATCGGAGAGGTGACGCGCGCCGCCGGCCGCTGGGGCGGTGCGCCCTCGGTCAGCCTTGCCGAATCACTGCGTCCGCTTTCGCTGCCGCTGGGCCGGCTGAAGACCGGCACCCCGCCGCGCATCGAACGCGCAAGCATCGACTGGGACAGGCTAGAACAGCAACCGGGCGATGCGGATCCGGTGATGTTTTCCTATATGAATACGGCGCCATTGGTGCCGCAGATCAGCTGCACCATCACCCATACCAATGCCGAGACGCACCGGGTCATCCGCGACAACCTGGGTCGCTCTGCCATGTATGGCGGTCGCATCGATGGGGTCGGGCCGCGCTATTGCCCGTCGATCGAGGACAAGATCGTCCGTTTCGCGGACAAGGATTCGCACCAGATCTTCCTGGAACCCGAGGGGCTTGACAGCGATCTGGTCTATCCGAACGGCATTTCTACCTCGCTACCAGAGGAGGTGCAGTTGGTCTATGTCCGCTCGATCCGCGGCCTGGAGCAGGCGCGCATCGTTCAGCCGGGCTATGCGGTGGAATATGACTATGTCGATCCGCGTGCGCTCAGCCCGGCGCTGGAGGTCAAGTCGCTTGCCGGCCTGTTCCTGGCCGGGCAGATCAACGGCACCACCGGTTATGAGGAGGCCGCTGCACAGGGTCTGGTGGCGGGCCTGAACGCGGCGCTGAAGGCACAGGGCCGGGCGATGCAGCATTTCAGCCGTTCACAAAGCTATATCGGCGTGATGATCGACGATCTGGTCACCCGTGGCGTAAGCGAACCCTACCGCATGTTCACCTCGCGCGCCGAGTTCCGGCTGTCGTTGCGGGCCGATAATGCCGATCAACGCCTGACGTCGTTGGGAATCGAACTGGGCTGCGTTGGCGAATGTCGCCGCCAGGCTTTCCGTGAGAAAATGCAGCGTTATGAGGCGGCGCGAGATCGGGCCGAGATGATTTCCTTCACGCCCTCGGAGCTGGCGCGCAAGGGCATCGAAGTCCGCCAGGACGGCGCGCGCCGCAGCCTGTTTTCTCTGCTGGCCCAACAGGATATCCCGCAAGATCAGGTGCTTGCGCTCGATGCCGTGCTTTCCGACCATGATCCGCAGACCATCCGGCAGCTCGCCACGGACGCACTTTATCATCAATATACCGAGCGTCAGGGCCGCGATGCCGCTATGCTGCGCAAGGAGGAAGCCGTGCAGATCCCACCTGGCTTCGACTATCGGGCACTGTCCGGGCTTTCCAATGAGCTGAAATCCAAGCTGGAGGCGTTGCGACCTGCCAGCCTTGCGACGGCATCGCAGATCGAGGGCATGACCCCAGCGGCGCTGACCCTGATTTTGGCGGTCATTCGCGCCGGCCAACGCCGCAGTGCATGATGAGTGTTTCACGTGAAACAGAGGCGCAGCTGGCCTGCTATGCCGATCTGCTGCGAAAATGGAATCCGGCCATCAACCTGATCGCGCCGTCCACGGTCGAGCAGATCGAATCGCGCCATATCGCCGATGCCCGCCAACTCGTGGAACTGGCGCAATCCGCGACCGGCACCTGGGTGGATCTGGGTAGCGGCGGAGGGCTGCCCGGGATCGTTCTTGCCGTCTTGCGCCCGGATCTTGCCGTCACGCTGATAGAGAGTGACCAGCGCAAGGCGGTGTTCCTACGCACTGTCTTACGCGAGCTGGCGCTTGGCAATGCCGAGGTAATCAACAAGCGCATCGAGGCCACGGATCGGCTTGAAGCTGCCCAGATCAGCGCACGGGCGCTTGCCCCGCTGGGGCAGCTCATGGCATATGTGGATCGGCACCTTCGCGCCGACGGCACCGCCTGGTTGATGAAGGGCCGGAATTGGCAAGCCGAGGTCAGCGAGGCGCAACGTGACTGGAGATTCGACGTGAAAGCCCATCCCAGCTCCACGGAACCGGACGCCGCCATTCTTGAAATTGCGAGAATTCGTCATGCCTGAAACCCGCATCATTGCCGTCGCGAATCAGAAGGGCGGGGTGGGAAAAACCACCACGGCGATCAATCTGGGCGCCGCCTTGGCTGAACGGGGGCAGCGCGTCATCGTCATCGACCTGGACCCGCAAGGCAATGCCTCGACCGGGCTGGGTGTTCCGCTGGAAGAGCGCGACCTGACCTCCTATGACCTGTTGACCGGCGAGCAGCCGTTGGAGCAGACCCTGCACGACACCGATATCGGCAATCTGCGCATCGTGCCGTCGAATCGCGACTTGGCCTCGGCGGATTTCGAGCTGTCCAGCCGGCCGGGCCGCACTCAACTTCTGCGGCGCAAGCTGTCGCATCCCATTGAATCTGATTACATTCTTATCGATTGCCCGCCGGCCCTGGGGCTGCTGACGGTGAACGCCATGGTGGCGGCGGACAGCGTGCTGGTACCGCTTCAGGCCGAGTTCTATGCTTTGGAGGGGCTGTCGCAGCTGCTGATGACCGTGCGCGAGGTGCGTCAGACCGCCAATCCCGACCTGCGCATCGAGGGCGTGCTGCTGACCATGTCCGATAATCGCAACAACCTGTCGCAGCAGGTTGAGGCGGATGCGCGCAGTACCCTGTCCGGCCTGGTCTATCGCACGGTGATACCGCGCAATGTGCGCTTGTCCGAAGCGCCCTCGCATGCCATGCCGGTGTTGCAGTACGATCCGAATTCCAAGGGAAGCGTCGCCTATCGCGAATTGGCGAAGGAGTTCCTGTCCCGTCAACTCGCGACCGCCTAGGGAGGAAAAATGTCCGAAAACAAGCTGGAAAAGCGTGGCCTGGGCCGGGGTCTTTCGGCCCTGATGGCCGATGTGGACCTGATCCCCTCTGAGCGGCCAGCGCCGCGCCAGATGCTGCCGGTCGAGCAGATGACGCCGAATCCCGACCAGCCGCGGCGCAGCTTTGCCCCCGAGGCGCTGCAGGAACTGGCGGAGTCGCTGAAGAATCGCGGTATGCTGCAGCCCTTGATCGTGCGGCCGCATCCGACCGATCGCGGCCTTTACCAGATCGTCGCCGGTGAACGGCGCTGGCGCGCGGCGCAGATTGCGCAGCTGCACGAGGTTCCGGTCATCGTCCGCGAGCTTAGCGACACCGAGGTTCTGGAAGTCGCGATCGTCGAAAACATCCAGCGTGCCGATCTGAACGCCATCGAGGAAGCGGCCTCCTATCGCCAGCTCATGGACCGCTTCGGCCATACCCAGGAAAAGGTCGCCGAGGCGCTGAACAAGAGCCGCAGCCATATCGCCAACCTGCTGCGCCTGCTGAACCTGCCCGAGCAGGTGCAGACCTGGCTCAAGGAGGGCAAGCTCACCGCCGGCCATGCGCGCGCCCTGATCACCGCGCCGAACGCGGTCGAGCTGGCCCGCAAGGTGATCGAGAAGAACCTGTCGGTGCGCGAGACCGAGGATCTGGTCCGCCGCCAGGCCGAAGGGGCAGGGCCGGCGACGCCCAAGGCCGCCAAGCCGGAAAAGGATGCCGATACCCGCGCCCTGGAAGGCGATCTCTCGGCGCATCTGAAGATGAAGGTGGCGATCAACCATGCCGGCCGGGAAGGCGGGCAGCTGGTGATCACCTATCGCGACCTAGACCAGCTTGATCGGCTTTGCCAGATCCTTGCCGGAAACTGACCATATCTTGTATTTCGATACCTACCAAATACAAAATACGCGATCACATCGGAAAACCCCGGAACATCCGGGGTTTTTCTTTCGGTTCAGCTTGCCGGGGTGGAACTGACCCCGACCTTGGCCGGGCGCAGCAGCCGGTCATGCAGCTGGAAGCCGTTATCCATGACCTGGATGATGTTGCCGGCCATGGTGCCGGGCACTGGCGCCTCGAACATGGCCTCGTGCATCTGCGGGTCGAAACGGTCGCCGATGGCCGGGGTGATGACCTTGATGCCGTGCTTGGCGAAGACGTTGTTCAGCTCGCGCAGGGTCAGTTCGACGCCCTCGATCAACGCGGCTGCAGCCGCGCGCTGCTCTTCGCCGGCGGCATCCAGCGCCCGGCTCAGCGCGTCATGCACCGGCAGCAGGTCGCGGGCCAGCCGCGAGCCGCCATATTGCTCGGCATCGCGGCGCTCCTTGTCGGCGCGCTTGCGGGCGTTCTCGGCATCGGCCAACGCGCGCATGAAGCGGTCGCGGTAATCGTCCCGCTCGGCGATCAGCGCCTCGACATCGGGCGAGGGCGCCTCATCATCGGCCGGCGGGTCAATGATCTCCTCGTCCAGCGGGCTGCCGTTCGGGTTTTCCTTCGTCATGTCCTCATCATCCTTTCCGGCCAGAGATCATCCGGCCGACAAGCTGCGCAGTATAATCCACGATCGGCACGATGCGGCCATAGTTCAGCCGCGTCGGACCGATGACGCCGACCGCGCCAACAATCTTTCGGTCGGCATTCATATAGGGCGAAACCACCAGAGAGGAACCGGAAAGTGAAAAAAGCTTGTTCTCGGAGCCGATGAAAATGCGCACGCCCTCGCCCTGTTCCGCCAGTTCCAGGAATTCGGCGATGTCCCGCTTGCGCTCCAGGTCGTCGAACAGGGTGCGGATGCGGTCCAGATCGGCCAGTTCGTCCGCCAGAAGATTGGCCCGGCCGCGCACGATCAACCGCGGATCGCTGCTTTCGCCGTCCCACAGCGCCAGGCCCGAGGCGACCAGTTCCGCCGCGATGCTGTCCAGTTTCTGCCGGCTCGCCTCGATCTCCCGCGTCACGCTGCGGCGCAACTCGGCCAGGGTACGACCTTCGGCCACGGCGTTCAGGAAGTTCGCCGCCTCGCGCATCGAGCTGGCGGTCTGGCCCGGCGGCGGGGCGAAGACCCGGTTCTCGACCCGGCCGTCGGCAAAGACCAGCACCACCAGCGCCCGGTCAGGCGCAAGGCTGACGAACTCGATATGCCGGACCGGCGCCTCCTGCTTGGGCATCAGCACCAGCGAGGCGCCGTGGGTCAGCGCCGACAGCGCCGTGCTGACCCGGTCCAGCATGGCGCCGGTATCGCCGCTGTCCGGGCCCAGCGTCTCGTCGATCATCTCGCGGTCGCTGGCCGAGACGGGTCCGGCCTCCATCAGCCCGTCCACGAACAGCCGCAGCCCCAGCTGCGTCGGCAGCCGCCCCGCCGAGACATGCGGATGATCCAGCAGGCCCAGATGCTCCAGGTCCTGCATGACGTTGCGGATGGTGGCGGCGCTGATCTTTTCGGTCATGTCGCGGGTCAGGGTGCGCGAGCCGACGGGCTCGCCCGTGGCCAGATAGGCCTCGACCACGCGGCGAAACACCTCGCGCGAGCGGTCGTTCAGGTCGGAAAGCAGCGGAGTTTCAGGCATCGGCGTTCTGTTGAGGGCGTTCACGGGTTGCGGTCATGGGCGTCGGACCTGTATCTGAACGGCAAAACCCCCGAAAGGAATGAAAGATGCGCCCCTCTGGCCGGAATTTAAGTGATATGCGTCCGATTTCAATCGAAACGGGCATCATGCGTCACGCCGAGGGCTCCTGCCTGATCTCCTGCGGCGATACCCGGGTGCTCTGCTCGGCCACCATCGAGGAGAAGGCGCCGCCCTTCCTCAAGGGCTCGGGGCAGGGTTGGGTGACGGCGGAATACGGTATGCTGCCGCGCGCCACCAACAGCCGCAACCGGCGCGAGGCGGCGGCGGGCAAGCAATCCGGCCGCACGCAGGAGATCCAGCGCCTGATCGGCCGCGCGCTGCGCGCCGGCGTCGACCGTCGCGCCCTGGGGGAACGGCAGATCGTCATCGATTGCGACGTGATCCAGGCCGACGGCGGCACCCGCTGCGCCTCGATCACCGGCGGCTGGGTGGCGCTGCGGCTGGCGGTGAACAAGCTTCTGAAGGCCGGGATCATCACCAGCGACCCGATCATGGACCATGTCGCGGCGGTGTCCTGCGGCATCTATGCCGGCCAGCCTATCCTGGACCTGGACTATGCCGAGGACAGCGAGGCCGGCACCGACGGCAATTTCATCATGACCGGCTCGGGCCGGCTGATCGAGGTGCAGATGTCGGCAGAGGGTGCCACCTTCTCGCGCCCCGAGATGAACCAGCTGCTCGACCTGGCCGAAGCCGGCATTGCCGAACTGGTCCGCGCCCAGAACGAGGCCATCGCATGCGCAAGCTGACCGAGAAGAAGCTGCTGGTCGCCACCCACAACCGCGGCAAGCTCGAGGAGATCCGCGCCATGATGGCCCCGCATGGCATCGAGGTCACCTCGGCCGGCGAGCTGGGCCTGCCCGAGCCGCCCGAAACCGAGTCGAGCTTCATCGGCAATGCCCGCATCAAGGCCCGCGCTGCCATGCAGGCCACCGGGCTGCCGGTGCTGGCCGATGACAGCGGCATCACCGTGGACGGGCTGGACGGTGCCCCGGGCGTCTATACTGCCGACTGGGCCGAGACGCCGCAGGGCCGCGACTTCATGCAGGCCATGACCCGCACCTGGCGCGAGCTGGACCAGCGCGGCGTCCCCGAGCCGCGCACCGCCCAGTTCCGTGCCACCCTGATCCTGCTCTGGCCCGACGGGCACGAGGAGATCTTCGAGGGCGTCGCCCCCGGCCGGCTGGTCTGGCCGCCGCGCGGCCAGCAGGGCCACGGCTACGACCCGATCTTCGTGCCCGAGGGCCATGACCTGACCTTTGCCGAGATGGCGCCCGAGCAGAAGAACGCCATCAGCCATCGCGCCCGCGCCTTCCGCAAGCTGGAGACGCTGTTTGCGTAGGATCTCGACCGGCTCGCCCTTCGAAGCGACGCTCGGCTACAGCCGCGCGGTGGTCAAGGGGCCGTGGTGCTTCGTCTCGGGCACCACGGGCTACGATTACGCGGCCATGGCCATGCCCGACAGTGCCGCCGAACAGGCGCGCAACGCCTTCGCCACCATCTTCGCCACCCTGGCCGAGGCGGGCTTCGCGCCCGCCGACATCGTGCGGGTGCAATACACCATCACCGACCCGGCGATCCTCGACGAGATCGCGCCGGTTCTGGGCGAGGCGATGACAGATGCGTTACCGGCCGCGACCATGGTTGTGGCCGGGCTCATCAGACCCGAGATGAAGATCGAAATCGAAGTCACCGCGCTGAAGGAATGACTCTGGACCTGCCAGCTGCCGCCTTGCCGGACCCGGCCGCCAGCACCAGCCTGTCTGACGACTGGCGGGCAGGGGGCTTTGCGCTTTACGTCCATTGGCCCTTTTGCGCCGCGAAATGCCCCTATTGCGATTTCAACAGCCATGTCGCCGCCAGCATCGACCAGCCGCGCTGGCTGGCCGCCTATCGCGCCGAGATTGCCCGGCTGGGCCGCGAACTGCCCGGACGGGTGCTGAACAGCATCTTCTTCGGCGGCGGCACCCCCAGCCTGATGGCGCCGGAAACCGTCGCCGGGGTGATCGAGGCTGCCCGCGCCGCCTGGCCCCTTGCCAACGACATAGAGATCACGCTGGAAGCCAACCCGACCAGCGTCGAGATGGGCCGCTTCCGCGCCTATGCCGACGGCGGCGTCAATCGCGTCTCGATGGGCGTGCAGGCGCTGAACGACGACGATCTGCGCCGGCTGGGCCGCATGCATTCGGCGGCCGAGGCTCGCGCTGCCTTCGACATTGCTCGCGACTGTTTCACGCGGGTCAGCTTCGACCTGATCTATGCCCGCCAGGATCAGGACCGCGCCCATTGGCGGCGCGAGCTGACCCAGGCGCTCGGCATGGCCGTCGATCACCTTTCGGCCTATCAGCTGACCATCGAGCCCGGTACCGCCTTCGGCGCCCGCCATGCGAAAGGCGGGCTGAAGGGCCTGCCCGACGACGACCTGTCCGCCGACCTGTATCTGGACACGCAGGAGATCTGCGCCGCGGCCGGCATGCCCGCCTATGAGGTCTCGAACCATGCCCGGCCCGGTGCGGAAAGCCGGCACAACCTGGTCTATTGGCGGCAGGGCGACTGGGCGGCGGTGGGGCCGGGCGCGCATGGCCGGCTGACGCTGGCCTCGGGCCGCTGGGCGACCGAGGCGCATCCGGCGCCGGGCACCTGGCTGGACGCCGTCGAGACCAGCGGCCATGGCGACAGCCGGCGTGAATTGCTGAGCCTCTCGGACCGGGCGCTGGAATATCTGCTGATGTCCATGCGGCTGGCCGAGGGCATGGAGATCGCCCGCTATCTCGCCCATGGCGCCCGGTTGCTGCGGCAGAGGGTCGAGGACCTGGCCGGGCTGGGCCTCGTGACCCTGGGGCCCGAGCGGCTGGCGGCGACGGCGGCCGGGCGCCCGGTGCTGAACGGTATCCTGCGTGAACTGGCGGAATAACAAGATGCGTTACCTTTGGCTCGCTACCGGCTGGCTGACCCTGTCGGTGGGGGTGATCGGGGTCTTCCTGCCGGTCATGCCCACGGTGCCCTTCCTGCTGGTGGCGGTCTGGGCCTTCGCTCGTTCCTCGCCGCGGCTCGGGGCGCGGATCATGCGGCATCCGAAATTCGGCCCGCCGATCCGGGCCTGGCGCAAGGCCGGCATCATCAGCCGGACCGCCAAGATCTGGGCCGTCGGCGCCATGGCCTGCGGCGTCGGCTGGACGATCCTGCTGGGCCTCGATCCGCGGCTCATCGCCGTGCAGGCGGCGGCCTGCACCGCCGTCGGCGCCTGGCTGGTCACCCGCCCCGAGGCCTGATCCCGCCACCCGGCAACGGCGGCCGGCAATGGCGCTCCGGGCAGCGATTACAACCTTTTGCCCACTTGCGGGCGGCCGGCCATGGCGCGAACCTCGCCCCATCTAGGTTCGCGGGGAGGACTAGGACCATGGTTGATACCTCTGGGGTGAAGATTCATCCGGCCGTCGACAACGGCATCAAGCCGGCGCAGCCCGGCTTTTCCGGCGGCACGCTGCATTGCAAATGCGCCTCGAACCCTGTCCGGGTCGCGGTGCGGGCGCAGACGGCGCATAACCACGTCTGCGGCTGCACCAAATGCTGGAAGCCCGAGGGCGCGATCTTCTCGCAGGTGGCGGTGGTCGGCCGCGACGCGATCGAGGTGCTGGAAGGCGCCGAGAAGCTGGAAATCGTCAATGCCGAGGCGCCGATCCAGCGCCATCGCTGCAAGGAATGCGGCGTGCACATGTATGGCCGGATCGAGAACAGGGACCATCCCTTCTACGGGCTGGATTTCGTCCATACCGAACTGTCGGACGAGCAAGGCTGGTCGGCGCCGGAATTCGCCGCCTTCGTCAGCTCGGTGATCGAATCGGGCGTCGATCCCGGCCGCATGGACGGCATCCGCGCCCGCCTGCGCGAACTGGGGCTCGAACCCTATGACGCCCTGTCGCCGCCGCTGATGGACGCCATCGCGACGCATATCGCCAAGCGATCTGGCGCATTGCCGGCTTGACCGGGACCGTTTCGGCAGGGATCAAGTTCGGGGGCCGGTTTACCGGCCCCTCTGCCATGAAGACAACTGTGACATGAGAAGACCAAGGCCATCCCGGCCCATACGCAAGGAGAGCAAGCCATGAGAACACGCGCCGCCGTCGCCCTGGAGGCCGGGAAGCCGCTCGAGGTCATGGAGGTCAACCTGGAAGGCCCCAAGGCCGGCGAGGTGATGATCGAGATCAAGGCCACCGGCATCTGCCACACCGACGATTTCACCCGCTCGGGCGCCGACCCCGAGGGCCTCTTCCCCTCGATCCTGGGCCATGAGGGCGCCGGCGTGGTGGTCGAGGTCGGCCCCGGCGTCACCTCGGTCAAGCCGGGCGACCATGTCATCCCGCTCTACACCCCGGAATGCCGGCAGTGCCCCTCCTGCCTGTCGCGCAAGACCAATCTCTGCACCGCGATCCGCGCCACCCAGGGCCAGGGCCTGATGCCCGACGGCACCACGCGCTTCTCGATGCTCGACGGCACGCCGATCCATCACTACATGGGCTGCTCGACCTTCTCGAACTACACCGTGCTGCCGGAAATCGCGGTGGCCAAGGTGCGCGAGGACGCGCCCTTCGACAAGATCTGCTATATCGGCTGCGGCGTCACCACCGGCATCGGCGCGGTGATCAACACCGCCAAGGTGGAAATCGGCGCCAAGGCGGTGGTCTTCGGCCTGGGCGGCATCGGCCTGAACGTGCTGCAGGGCCTGCGCATGGCCGGCGCCGACATGATCATCGGCGTCGATCTGAACGACGACAAGAAGCCGATGGCCGAGCATTTCGGCATGACGCATTTCATCAACCCGAAGAATTGCGAGAACGTGGTGCAGGAGATCGTGAACCTGACCAAGACCCCGTTCGACCAGATCGGTGGTGCCGATTACAGCTTCGACTGCACCGGCAATGTCAAGGTGATGCGCGACGCGCTGGAATGCACCCATCGCGGCTGGGGCCAGTCGGTGATCATCGGCGTGGCGCCCGCGGGGGCGGAAATCAGCACCCGGCCGTTCCAGCTGGTCACCGGCCGGGTCTGGAAGGGCACGGCCTTCGGCGGCGCCCGCGGCCGCACCGACGTGCCGCAGATCGTCGACTGGTACATGGACGGCAAGATCGAGATCGACCCGATGATCACCCACACCCTGACGCTGGACGAGATCAACAAGGGCTTCGACTTGATGCATTCGGGCGAATCCATCCGCTCGGTCGTCCTTTACTGATCGTAAAGGCCTGCTTAGTTAAAAGGACGGCGGGGGCGGGCGACCGTGCCCGCCGTCAACATGAAAGGACCGATCATGGCAAAGCATTTCCACCTGGACGACGATGACGACGATGAGGACGAGCGCCGCCAGGAGGGTCAGAAGGACGAGGGGCTCGGCCTGCCCGAGGGTGACAAGATCGGCAAGCTCTATTTCAAGTCGCGCACGGTGATCGTCGCCGGGCCGATCACCGACAAGCTGGCGCAGCGCACCGTGGCGCATCTGCTGGCCCTGGCCGAGGACAGCGACGCCCCGATCAACATGCTGATCAGCTCGCCCGGCGGCCATGTCGAATCCGGCGACATGATCCATGACGTGATCAAGTTCATCCGTCCGACCGTGCGCACCATCGGCTCGGGCTGGGTCGCCTCGGCCGGGGCGCTGATCTTCGTCGGCGCGGAGAAGGAAAACCGCTTCTGCCTGCCCAATACCCGCTTCCTGATCCACCAGCCCTCGGGCGGGATCGGCGGCACCTCGACCGACATGATGATCCAGGCCGAGCAGGTCCGGCTGATGCGCGACCGGCTGAACCAGATCTTCGCCGAGGCCACTGGCCAGAGCGTCGAGCGGATCGAGAAGGACACGCAGCGCGACTTCTGGCTGAACACGCAGGAGGCGCTGGATTACGGCCTGCTGGGCAAGGTGATCCGCTCGGTGGACGAGCTGAAATGAAAGGGCAGCATTGATGGCGGGCGGGACAGGCATCCTGATCCGTCCCGCCGCGCCTTCCGATCACGAGGCGATCTGGACGATCCTGGAACCCGTCTATCGCGCGGGCGAGACCTATTGCATCCCGCCCGACATCTCGCGCGAGGAGGCGCTGGCCGACTGGTTCGCCGCACCCTTCACCGCCTTCGTGGCCGAACTGGACGGCCGGGTGCTGGGCACCAGCCATGTCGGCCGCAACCGGCCTGGCCCCGCCGGCCATGTCGCCAATGCCAGCTTCGCCACCCATCCGGACGCGCGCGGCCGCGGTATCGCCGGACGGCTGGTCGCCCACGCCAAGGATTGGGCGCGGGCGCAGGGCTTCCGGGCGATGCAGTTCAACTTCGTCGTCGCGACCAATGCCGATGCCGTTCATTCGTGGCAGAAGGCCGGTTTCGATATTGTCGGCCGCCTACCCGGCGCGTTTCTTCACCCCAGGCATGGCTATGTCGATGCGCTGGTCATGTTCCATGATCTGACGAAAGGGAATGAGCCATGAGTCTGGCCTATGAAACCGTATCCGAGAACCGCAGCTTCGGCGGTGTGCAGGGCGTCTATCGCCACCCGTCGCAGGCCACCGGCACGCCGATGACCTTCGCCGTCTACCTGCCGCCGCAGGCCGAACACGGCAAGGTGCCGGTGCTGTGGTATCTGTCGGGCCTGACCTGCACGCATGAGAACGCCATGACCAAGGCCGGCGCGCAGGAATGGGCGGCGGAATACGGCATGGCGCTGATCTTTCCCGACACCTCGCCGCGCGGCGAGGGCGTGGCCGATGACGAGGCCTATGACCTGGGCCAGGGCGCCGGCTTCTATGTCGATGCGACCGAGGCGCCCTGGGCGCCGCATTTCCGCATGTGGCACTATATCACCCACGAGCTGCCCGAGCTGGTCTTCACCAATTTCCCGCTGGACCGCGACGCGCAGGGCATCACCGGCCATTCCATGGGCGGCCATGGCGCGCTGACCATCGCCATGACCTTCCCGGAACGCTATCGCTCGGTCTCGGCCTTCGCGCCGATCGCCAATCCGACCGAATCCGACTGGGGCCGCAAGCAGCTCCAGGCTTATCTGGGTGCCGACCGCGCGGCCTGGGAAAGGCACGATGCGACCCTGCTGATGCGCGAGAGGGGCTATCCGGGCGAGGTGCTGATCGACCAGGGCGCCAATGACCAGTTCCTGGACCTGCTGAAGCCCGAGACCCTGGCCCATGCCATGGCCGAGCGCCGCCAGCCCGGCGAATTCCGCATGCAGCAAGGCTATGACCACAGCTATTTCTTCGTGCAGACCTTCATGGCCGATCACCTGCGCTGGCATGCCGAGCGGCTCGCGTGACTGGCAGGGGTCGATCCGGGCGATCGACCCCATACCAATTGCCTATTTTCCATAATACTTTCGTATCAGCACCCGGTCGCGCTCGTTGACGCAAATGCGGCCGGGTCCGAACCTTCCGCATGAAGGTGAGGGCGCCCGAGGAGGGGCGCCGGCACCGTTATGGGAGGGAAAATCCATGAAAAAACTTATGAATGGCGCCTGTCTCGCGCTGCTCATGTGCGGTTCGGCGGCCATGGCCAACGAAAGCGTCCTGGCCGAGATCGCCAAGCCCCAGCAATGGGCGATCCAGACCGGCGATTACGCGAACACGCGCTACTCGACCCTGGACCAGATCAACAAGGACAACGTCAAGGACCTGCGCGTCGCCTGGACCTTCTCGACCGGCGTGCTGCGCGGCCATGAAGGCTCGCCGCTGGTGATCGGGGACGTGATGTATGTCCACACGCCCTTCCCCAACAACGTCTTCGCGCTGGACCTGAACGACAACGGCAAGATCCTGTGGCGCTACGAGCCGCAGCAGGATCCGAACGTCATCGCGGTGATGTGCTGCGACACCGTGAACCGCGGCCTGGCCTATGCCGACGGCATGATCCTGCTGTCGCAGGCCGACACCACCGTCGTGGCCCTGGACGCCAAGACCGGCGAAGTGAAATGGTCCACCAAGGTCGGCGACCCTGCCATCGGCGAGACGCTGACCGCCACCACCATGCCGGTCAAGGACAAGCTGATGGTCGGCATCTCGGGCGGCGAATACGGGGTGCGCGGCCGGATGACGGCGCTGAACCTCTCGGACGGCAGCGTGGCCTGGAAGGCCTATTCCACCGGCCCGGACGAGGAAATGCTGGTCGATCCCGAAAAGACCACCCATCTCGGCAAGCCGATCGGCAAGGACAGCTCGCTGCAAAGTTGGGAAGGCGACCAGTGGAAGATCGGCGGCGGCACGATCTGGGGCTGGTTCTCCTATGACCCGGACCTGAACCTGGTCTATTACGGCACCGGCAACCCTTCGACCTGGAACCCGGCGCAGCGCCCGGGCGACAACAAGTGGTCGATGACCATCATGGCCCGCGACGCCGATACCGGCATGGCGAAATGGTTCTACCAGATGACGCCGCATGACGAATGGGACTTCGACGGCGTCAACGAGATGATCCTGACCAACCAGACCATCGACGGCCAGGAACGCAAGCTGCTGACCCATTTCGACCGCAACGGCCTGGCCTATACCCTGGACCGCGAGACCGGCGAGCTGCTGGTAGCCGAGAAATACGATCCGGTGGTGAACTGGACCACCGGCGTCGACATGGACCCGAATTCGGAAACCTATGGCCGTCCGGCCGTGGTCGCCGAATACTCCACCGACCAGAACGGCGAGGACGAGAACACCACCGGCGTCTGCCCGGCGGCGCTGGGCACCAAGGACCAGCAGCCGGCGGCCTTCTCGCCGCAGACCAACCTGTTCTACGTGCCGACCAACCACGTCTGCATGGATTACGAGCCGTTCCGCGTCGCCTATACCGCCGGCCAGCCCTATGTCGGCGCCACCCTGTCCATGTATCCGGCGCCGAACAGCCATGGCGGCATGGGCAACTTCATCGCCTGGGACAACACCACGGGCGAGATCAAGTGGTCGCTGCCCGAGCAGTTCTCGGTCTGGTCGGGGGCCCTGGCCACCGCGGGTGGCGTGGTCTTCTACGGCACGCTGGAAGGCTATCTGAAGGCCGTGGATGCCGAGACCGGCAAGGAGCTTTACAAGTTCAAGACTCCCTCCGGCATCATCGGCAACGTGATGACCTATGAGCATGGCGGCAAGCAGTATATCGGCATCCTCTCGGGCGTCGGCGGCTGGGCGGGCATCGGTCTTGCGGCCGGCCTGACCAACCCGAACGAGGGCCTGGGCGCGGTGGGCGGCTATGCCTCGCTGTCGCAATACACCGAACTGGGCGGTCAGCTGACCGTGTTCGAGCTGCCGGGCTAATACTTTGGTGCAGAAATACGAACTGTGACTCGAAACGTGCCGCCCAGGGGCTACCTTGGGCGGCGCCATCATCTTCGGGTGACAGCCCAGGGAGGAATATTCATGACCAGCAAGATGACCGCCAGTCTGATGGCGATCTGCATCGCATGCGCGACGGGTGCCATCACCCAGACGGCCATTGCCCAGACCGCCGAAACCGCCGCCGAGCCAGCCACCGAACCCGCTGCCGAAACCCCGCCGGCCCAGGCCGGGGCGGAGGCCGCCGCGGGCGGCAAGCTGGCGCTGCCCAACGGCCAGGACATCACCCCCGACCACATGGAGAATGGCCGCTGGTACACGGCCGAGGACATCCCGACCTTCAAGATCGCCGAGGACGGGACGGTGGATTACGCAACCTTTTCCGGCTATCGTCGCTATTCGGCGGAATGCCATGTCTGCCACGGCCCGGACGGCGAGGGATCGACCTATGCGCCGGCGTTGAAGAACTCGGTGCTGCAGCTCGACTATTACGAGTTCCAGGAGATCGTGGCCTCGGGCAAGCAGGACGTGAACACGGCCGCCAACCTGGTCATGCCGGCCTTCGGGACAAACAGGAACGTCTGGTGCTATATTGACGACATCTATGTCTACCTGCTGGCGCGGGGCATGGGCGAGCTGCCGCGCGGCCGGCCGGCGAAGAAGGAAAGCAAATCCGATGAATTCACGGCGCAGGAAGATTCCTGCATGAGCGGATGATGAAACGGGCGCTGATCCTTGCCGCGCTGTGGCTTTGCGCCGCGCTTGCGCCGCCCGCCTCGGCGCAGGTCGCCGACCTGCGCTCGACGACCGAGCTTCGGGTCTGCGCCGATCCCGCCGCCGTGCCGATGTCGTCCCGGGACGGCTCGGGCTTCGAGAACCGCATCGCCGCGCTGTTCGGGGAAAAGCTCGGCCTGCCGGTGGTCTATACCTGGTTTCCGCAAGGCTCGGGCTTCATCCGCAAGACCTTGCGGGCCGGGGTCTGCGATGTGGTCATCGGCTATGCCCAGGGTGATGAGCTGGTGCAGAACACCAACCATTACTACACCTCGGCCTATGGCATCGTGACGCGCAAGGACAGCCCGCTGGCATCGGTCGAGACGCTCGAGGATCCGGCGCTGAAGGGCCATCCCATCGGCGTGGTCGCGGGCACGCCGCCGGCGACCAACCTGGCGCGGGCGGGGCTGGCCAAGGACATGCGGGGCTGGGATCTGTTCGTGGACCGCCGGGTCGAGGATCCGGTGGGTGACATGCTGGCGCAGGTGAAATCGGGCGAGCTGGCGGCGGCGGTGATCTGGGGGCCGCTGGCCGGGCCGCTGGTCAAGCAGGATCCCGAGCTGCAATTCACCCCGCTGCTCAAGGAAACCAGCGGGCCGCGCATGTTCTACCGCATCACCATGGGCGTGCGCCTGGGCGAGGACGTCTGGAAGCGGCAACTGAACAGCCTGATCCGCCGCCACCAGGACGAGATCGACGCCATCCTGCGCGAGGCCGGGGTGCCGCTGCTGGACGATTACGGCAAGGCGCTGAAGCCATGAAACGGCTGGGGGCGGTGCTGGCGATGCTTCTGGCCGTTGCCGCCCCGGCCCAGACCCTGGCGCAGGTGCCCGAGCCCGAAGGTTTCCGCGGCGAGCCCTATCGCGCCGAGACTCCGGCGACTCTGGCCGGCGCCCGGGTGATCGACGCGGCCGAGGCGATGCGGCTTCATGCCCAGGGCGTGCCCTTCATCGACGTGCTGCCGCGCCAGGCCCGCCCCGAGGGCCTGCCCGAGGGCACGCTGTGGAATGCGCCGCCGCATCTCTCCATCCCCGGCGCCACCTGGCTTTACGATACCGGCTACGACCGCATCGCCCCGGCCGAGGCGGCGCGGCTGCGCGACGGCCTGGCCCGGCTTTCCGGCGGCGACAAGGCCGCGCGGCTGGTGATCTTCTGCAAGCGCGACTGCTGGATGAGTTGGAATGCCGGCAAGCGCGCCGTGGCGCTGGGCTATACCGGCGTGCTGTGGTTCCCGGACGGGGTCGAGGGCTGGCAGGAACAGGGCGGCAGCCTGGAGCCGGTCACTCCTGCCGGCCCGTGAAGGCGCCGAAGGCGCGCGGGCCGTCCGGCAGCGCGATCTCGCGCGTGATCTCCAGGCTGGAGGCGTCGATCCAGACCAGCGTGTTGCTGTCCCAATGCGCCACCACCACGCCCGAGCCATCGGGCAGGGGGGCGATGCCTTCGGGATAGTCGCCGGTCTCCAGCCGGTCCAGAACCTTCAGCGTCTGCGGGTCGAAGACCGTCACCGTGCCGGCATATTGATCGGTGACGAAGCCGCGCCCGCCGGCAAAGGCAATGCCATAGGGATGGCTGCCGGTCGGCACCTGGCCCAGCAGCCTGCCGGCCTGCGGGTCGATCACGCTGACCGTGTCGCCTTGCACATCGGCGGTCCACAGCCGGCCGTCGTGAAACAGCACCGCATAGGGGTGCCTGCCGGTGGCGACGCGCGATTGCAGCGCCCCGGTTTCGGCATCGTAGATCGAGACCCGGTCGTCGTCGCGATCCGCCACCGCGACCAGCCGGCCGTCGCTGGCGACCCCGGCCGGCGCGCGGCCGGTCGGCACCTGCCACAGCGGGCGCAGATCGGCATCCAGCCGGATCAGCTGGCCCTGATACCATTCGGTGACGAACACCCCGCCGCCCGGCGCCAGCGCGATGCCGAAGGCGCCTTCGGGCAGGGCGCGGCCGCCGGCCACCTTGCCGGTTTCGTCCAGCACCGTCAGCCTGCCGGTCTCGGCGGCGATGACATAGGCGCGGCCCCGCGCCGGATCATAGGCCACCGGCGCAGGCGCGCCCGGCACCGCCACCTCGGCCAGCACCGCACCCGAACCCAGGTCCACGACCGAGACCGCACCGGCGTTCTGCGAGGTCACGAAGGCCAGATCGGCGGCCCCCGCCGGAGCCGCCGCCAACAGCAGCAGCAGGATCAGCGGGCGGATCATTCCGCCTTGCCGAACCTTTCCGCCAGCGCGTCGAGCCCGACCTGATAGACCCCGGTCACCGCCTGGATCGCCGCCTCGTCGTTCAGTTCGGGCGGCGGCTCGTTGTTGGGATAGCCGCGATAGAAACCGCCCTTCCAGCTGACCAGCGCCTTGCCGCCCTCGTCCTTGACGCAAAGCGTCGAGGCATAGTTGGTCACCGGCAGGACCGACACCTCGACCTTCTCGATGCGATAGGCATAGCAGCGCTTCTCGGGCTGCCATTTCGACAGCACCTCGGTGATGGTCGGGTCGCCGCTCTCGGCCTTGAGGTGCAGCACGCGCTCGGACTTCTCGGGCTGGTCGGTCGAGCCGTCGCCGGTGATCTCGGTCCTGGCGATGGCGGGATGCCAGCTCATGTCGTCGAACTTGCCGATCGCGGCCCAGACCTCGTCGGGTGTCGCATCCAGCTTCTGCTCCAGCGTCAGCTTGAGCCGGACCGGGCCATGGGCCTGGGCCGTGCCGGCAAGCGCCATGGTGGCGGCCAGGGTCAGGGCCAGAACTCGGGTCATTGCTTTCCTCCTCGCGAGGGGCGGCCATGCCGACCTCCTCCGGGACCGGCGCGCCCAGTATGGGGCGACCATGCCCCCAAGCCGGCGGCCGCGTCCATAAGACAAACGTATCGGGTGATTTTCCCCGCCCGTGCCCGGGTGCTTTGCCGGGTTGGCGCTGGCGCTTTTGCCCGCCATGATACCGCAGGGAGGAAAGCCATGAAAGGCAGAATCATCATACTTTTGGCTGGGTTGGCGGCAGCGAACCCGGCGCTTGCGCAGGACTCCGGCGCCGGGGGGACGCAGACCGTGCGCGCCGCGGTGCTGCGCGTGGACGTGCCGCGCCTGCCGCCGATCTCGCGGCTGGACACCCGGCCCGAGGATCTGGGCTTTGCCGGCGCCCGGCTTGCCATCGAGGACAACGATACCACCGGCCGCTTCATGGGCCAGGATTTCGAGGCGCTGGAGGTTGTTGCCACGCCCGAGACCGCCCCGGTCGAGATGGACAAGCTGCTGGCCGAGGGGATTCCCTTCATCGTCACCCTGGCCGGCGATGCCGATACCCTGGCGCTGGCCGATCAGGCCGGAGACCGGGCGCTGGTGCTGAATGCCGGGGCGCGCGGCGATGCGCTGCGCGGCAAGGATTGCCGGGTCAACGTCATCCACACCGCGCCCAGCCACGCCATGCTGGCCGATGCGCTGGCGCAGTTCCTGATGTGGAAGAAATGGCCGGACTGGTTCCTGATCGCCGGCAGCCATCCCGAGGACGTGGCGCTGGCCGATGCCTATCGTCGGGCCGCCGCCAAGTTCGGCGCCAAAATCGTCGAGACCCGCACCTATGAGGATACCGGCGGCAGCCGGCGCAGCGACAGCGGCCATGTGCAGGTGCAAAAGCAGATGCCGGTCTTCACCCAGCGCGCGCCGGACCATGACGTGCTGATCGCCGCGGATGAGAACGACGTCTTCGCCAACTGGCTGCCCTATGAGACCTGGGATCCGCGCCCGGTCGCCGGCTCGGCCGGGCTGGTGCCGCGGTCCTGGGCGCCCTCGCTGGAGGCCTGGGGGGCGACGCAGTTCCAGAACCGGTTCGAGAAGCTCTCCGGCCGCCCGATGCGCGAGGAGGATTACCAGGTCTGGATCGCCCTGCGCATGATCGGCGAGGCGGCGACCCGCACGCAAAGCACCGAGCCCGCCAAGCTCAAGGAGTTCATGCTGTCCGAGAACTTCGAGGTGGCGGGGTTCAAGGGCCAGAAGCTGACCATCCGCGACTGGGACCACCAGCTGCGCCAGCCGATCCTGCTGGCGACGCCTTCCGTCACCGCCTCGGTCAGCCCGCAGGACCAGTATCTGCACCAGAGCTCGGCGCTGGACACGCTGGGCATCGACCGTCCCGAAACCGAATGCAAGTTCTGAGGTGAACGATGAAAGCTGCAACCGCCATCCTGACCTCGGCCCTGTGCCTGGGTTTCGCCCTGCCGGCCGCCGCCAACCGGGTCTTCGTCAGCAACGAAAAAGGCAATGACGTCACCGTGCTCGACAGCGAGACGCTGGAGGTGATCGGCACCTATCCGGTCGGCGCCCGCCCGCGCGGCATCACCATCAGCCCCGACGGCAAGGAGCTTTACGTCTGCGCCTCGGACGACGACCTGGTGCGGGTGTTCGATCCCGAGACCATGGAGGAGACGCACACCTTGCCTTCGGGCCCCGACCCCGAGCTGTTCGTGCTGCATCCCTCGGGCAATCCGCTTTATATCGCGAACGAGGACGACAACCTGGTCACCGTGGTCGATACCCAGACCCACAAGGTGCTGGCCGAGATCCCGGTGGGCGTCGAGCCCGAGGGCATGGGCGTCAGCCCCGACGGCAAGGTGGTGATCAACACTTCGGAAACCACCAACATGGCGCATTTCATCGACAGCGAGACCTTCGAGATCTTCGCCAACGTGCTGGTCGATTCCCGCCCGCGCTTTGCGCAATACAACGATGCCGGGACCAAGCTCTATGTCAGCTCGGAAATCGGCGGCACGGTCAGCGTGATCGACCCGGCGAGCCAGCAGATCACCAGCAAGATCAGCTTCGAGATCCCCGGCGTGCTGCCCGAGGCGATCCAGCCGGTCGGCGTGCGGGTGACCAGGGACGGCAAGAAGGTCTTCGTCGCGCTGGGCCCGGCGAACCGCGTCGCCGTCGTCAACGGCGAGACCGACGAGGTCGAGGACTACCTGCTGGTCGGCCAGCGCGTCTGGCAGATGGCCTTCACCCCCGACGAGAAATACCTGTTCACCACCAACGGCAATTCCAACGATGTCTCGGTGATCGACGTGGCCGCGAACAAGGTCGTCAAATCCGTCCCCGTGGGCCAGCAGCCCTGGGGCGTGGTCGTCGCGCCGAACTGACCGCATGAAGAGGGAGGAGAGAACCACATGACCCGTTTGCTGACCGTCCTGCTGATCATGGCAGGCCTTGCCGCACCCGCCGTCGCGCAGGAGCAGAAGCCCGAACCCAAGCCCGAGGCTGCGGCTGACGCCCCGGCCGAGGCCGGCACCGACGAGGAAGGCGAGGAGGAAGAGGAGGGCGAAGCCGCTGCCGGTGAAGTCGTGCACGAGGCCGGCGCCAAGTTCGACTATGGCTTCTCGGGCATGCTGGCGCGCGACAACCGCACCCAGCTGGCGCCGCTGACGCTGGCCTCGGGCAAGCCGGTGGCGACGGCAGAATACAAGCTGAAATCCGGCGGCTTCTACCGCATCGACATCAACGCGGACGGCAGCCAGGAGCTGGCGCTGTCGGGCGGCGATTTCTTCCGCGCCATCTGGATCAACGAAATCGTCATCAACGACATCGAGATCCGGCCGATGGGGGTGCATTCGCTGGAATTCGACGATGCCGGCACCGCGACGATCAGCTTCGTCGCCATCGTTCCGGGCCGCTATACGCTGTCGATCCCCGGCTCGCACGGGGAAACCCAGCAGGCGGTGTTCAACATCCAGTAAAGGGCGCGGGGCCTTGGCCCCGCCCTCATCCGATGCCGCAGGCCGCGCTTTCCATCCAGAACGTCAGCCACAGTTTCGGCCGCGTCGCCGCGCTGAAGGACGTATCGCTGGCCGTGCCGCGCGGCGGCTTCACTGCGCTTCTGGGGGTGAACGGCGCCGGCAAGACGACGCTGTTTTCGCTGATTACCCGGCTATACGACAACACCTCGGGCCGGATCGAGGTCGCCGGCCATGACCTGCGGCGCGAGCCCGGCGCGGCGCTGGCGCGGCTGGGGGTGGTGTTCCAGTCCCGGGCGCTGGATGCCGACCTGACCGTGGGGCAGAACCTGGACTATCACGCCGCGCTGCACGGCATTCCCCGGCGCGAGGCCCGGGCCCGCGCCGCCGAGGTGCTGGCCCAGGTCGGCCTGTCGGACCGGCTGGACGCGCGGGTCTCGGCGTTATCGGGCGGCCAGAGCCGCCGGGCCGAGATCGCCCGCGCCCTGATCCACCGCCCCGAGATCCTGCTGCTGGACGAGCCGACCGTGGGCCTCGACGTGAAATCCCGCGCCGAGGTGGTGGCGCTGACCCGCGAACTGACGCGCGGCGGGGTCTCGGCGCTTTGGGCCACGCATATCCTGGACGAGATCCGCCCCGAGGACGGGCTGGTCATCCTGCACAAGGGCGAAGTCCTGGCCAGCGGCAATGCCGGTGCCATCGGCGGCGACGATCTGACCGCCACCTTCCTGCGCCTGACCGGAGAGGCGGCATGAGCCATCGGCTGACCCCGCGCATGTGGCTGACCGCCTTCCTGGGCATCGCCCGGCGCGAGACGCTGCGCTTCGTCAACCAGCGCGGCCGCTTCCTGGCGGCGCTGGTCCGGCCCTTGGTCTGGCTGTTCATCTTCGCCGCCGGGTTCCGGGCGGTGCTGGGCCTGTCGATCACGCCGCCCTACCAGACCTATGTGCTTTACGAGGTCTATGTGACCCCCGGCCTTTGCGCGATGATCCAGCTGTTCAACGGCATGCAGTCCTCGCTGTCGATGGTCTATGACCGCGAGACCGGGGCAATGCGCACCCTGCTGGTCAGCCCGTTTCCGCGCTGGTTCCTGCTGGCCAGCAAGCTGGTGGCGGGGGTGATCGTCTCGATCATCCAGGTCTATACCTTCCTGGCCATCGCCTGGTTCTGGGGGATCGAGCCGCCGCCCATCGGCTACCTGGCCGTGCTGCCGGCGCTGCTGCTCTCGGGGCTGATGCTGGGGGCGATGGGGCTGTTCCTGTCCTCGGCCATCCGCCAGCTGGAAAACTTCGCCGGGGTGATGAATTTCGTCATCTTCCCGATGTTCTTTGCCTCGACGGCGCTTTACCCGCTGTGGCGGATGAACGAAAGCTCGACGCTGCTGCACGACATCTGCGCGGCCAACCCCTTCACCCATGCGGTTGAGTTGATCCGATTTGCCCTTTACGCGCGCTTCGATCTTCTGTCCTTCTCGGTGGTGTCGGGTTGCCTGATCCTGTTCTTTGCGGGGGCCGTGTTCATGTATGATCCGGCCAAGGGGCTCTGGGCCCGGCGAAAGGGGGGAGCATGAGATACCTGGTTCTGGCGCTTTGTCTGGCCGCGACGGGGGCCGCGACGGCGGTGCAGGCCGAAACCGGCACCGATCCCGACTGGCCCTGCATCCAGCGCAAGCAGCCGCACCTGTCGCTGGGCCAGATGTGGTCCGGGCCCGAGCCGGACGATTCCGTGCGCGAACTGGCCCGCACGCCCGAGATCGCGGCGCTGGCCGACCGGCTGGAACAGCGCCGCCTGCCGCTGGCCGAGGCCGAGGCCGAGATCGCCGCATTCGCCAGGACCGCCGACAACCGGCAGCTGACCGCGCTGATGGTGGCGATCTTCGACCGCATCGACCCGCACCGCGCCGCGCTGATCGCGGGGATCGCGCGCTATGGCAACAAGCAGGTCGACCTGGCAAGGCGCATCCAGGAGCATCGCGACAAGATGGAAGCGATGCAAAAGGCCGAGACGCCCGATTTCGACGCCATCGACGCCGAGGAAGAGCAGCTCGACTGGGATACCCGCATCTTCCAGGACCGCCAGCAGGCGCTGACCTATGTCTGCGAGACGCCGGTGATCCTGGAGCAGCGGGTCTTTGCCCTGGCCCGTGCCATCGCGGCGGGGCTGAAATGACCCTGCCGCCCGCCGTCATCCTGGCCGGCGGCCTGTCCACCCGCATGGGCGGCGGCAACAAGGCGCTGCGGATGCTGGCGGGCGAGACCCTGCTGGCGCGGGTGATCGCGCGCATCCGCCCGCAATGCTGCGGGCTGGCGCTCAACGCCAATGGCGATCCGGAACAGTTCGCCGCCTATGACTTGCCGGTGATCGCGGACGGTTTCGCCGGTTTCGCCGGGCCGCTGGCGGGGGTGCTGGCCGGCATGGACTGGGCCGCGGCCGAAGGGGCCGAGAGCGTGGTCAGTGTCAGCGTCGATACGCCCTTCCTGCCCGAGGATCTGGTGCATCGGCTGCGCGAGGCCAGGGGGCGCAGCGGCCTTGCCATCGCCGCCAGCCCCGACGAGACCGGGCGGCTGCGCGACCATCCGACCTGCGGGCTGTGGCCGGTGGCGCTGGCCGGCGAGCTGCGGGCGGCGCTGGAATCCGGCCTGCACCGGATCGGCCAGTTCGCGGCCGCCTATGATCCGGGGCGGGCGGTGTTCGACAGCCGCCCGGTGGACCCGTTCCTGAACCTGAACACGCCCGAGGACCTGGCCCGCGCCGCCCGGCTGGCCTAGACGCCGTAGCGGCGCAACAGCCGGTGCAGCGCCAGCGCGACCGCCCGGGCGAAGATCACCGTCATCACCGACAGCACCAGCAGCGCGGCGAAGACTAGGTCGGTCTTCATCCGGCCGTTGGCATGGATCATCAGCGCGCCGAGGCCGCGCGCGCCGCCGACCCATTCGCCGATCACCGCGCCGATCGGCGCATAGACCGCCGCCAGGCGCAGCCCGGTCGCGAGGCTTGGCAGCGCCGCCGGGATGCGCAGGTGGCGCATGATGCGGATGCGGCCGGCGCCCATCACCTGCGCCAGGTCCAGCGCCGCCTGCGGCGTGCGCATCAGCCCGTCCAGGAAGGCGCTGGCCACCGGAAAGAACACGATCAGCACCGTCACAGCGATCTTGGGCGCCATGCCGAAGCCCAGCCACAGCGTCAGGATCGGCGCCAGGGCAAAGACCGGGATGGTCTGGCTGAAGGTCAGGATCGGCCGCAGCACGCCGGTCAGCTTCTGCGAGAATCCCATCGCCACCGCCAGCGCCGCGCCAAGCGCCGAGCCGAGCGCGAAGCCCAGCACCACCTCGGTCAGGGTGAAGCCGGCATGGCGGGCGATCTCGGTCCGGTTCAGCCACAGCGCCTCGGCCACCGCCGCGGGCGAGGGCAGCAGGAAGGGCGGCATGCCTGCCAGCCAGATTACGCCCTGCCACAGCGCCAGCACGGTTAGGATCAGCGCGGCGACGGTCCTCATGCCATCATCCCCCGCATCAGCTCGGCCTGCAGCGCCAGCACCTCGGGCGCGTCATAGGGCCGAGCGGCGGCTTTCGGGCGCGGCGCGGGGACGGGCCATTCGCTGAGCCCCTGTTCACGCAACAGCAGGATGCGGTCGCCCAGCCGCGCGGCCTCGGCCGGGTCATGCGTGACCAGCAGCACCGTGCGGCCTTCCAGCAGCCTTGCCGCCAGGTCCTGCATCTGCGCCCGGGTGCGGGCGTCCAGCGCCGAGAAGGGCTCGTCCAGCAGCACCAGCGGCCGGTCCTCGAACAGGGTGCGGGCCAGGGCGGCGCGCTGGCGCTGGCCGCCGGACAGGTTGGCGGGCAGGTGATGGGCGCGGTCGGCCAGGCCCACCGCCTCGATCAGCGCCGCGGCGCGGGCGGCGGGATCGGCCGGGGGCTCTGCCCCTCGCCGCAGTGGCCCCTCGACGGGGCCGCTGCGACGTTCCCCGGGATGTTTGGGCAAGAAAGAAGCCTGCAGGCTGCCGCGCAGCCGCGCGCCCAGGGTGACATTGCCGGTCACGTCCAGCCAGGGGATCAGGCCGGGATCCTGCGCCATCAGCGCCACGGGCTGGATGCGCGTCACCTCGCCCTCGAAGCGGGCGCCGGTCTCCAGCCCGGCGAGCAACCGCAGGATGGTGGATTTGCCGACGCCCGAGGGGCCCAGCAGGCAGGTCCAGCCCGCGCCTTCCAGCCGCAGCTCGACCGGGGCGAACAGCGGCGTCTCGCCGACCCAGGCGCGGCCGCGGACCAGGGCCGTCGTCGTGGTCATCTGCCGCCGAGTTCCCAGAAGGCGACCTCGAGCCGGGTGGCGGTGGCGAAGCGATCCGTCAGCGCGGCCCAGCGGGGGCTTTCTTCGGGCGCCGTGCCCAGCCGCTTGCGGATGGCGCTGCCCAGAAGCGCGCCGGCCGAGGCGCAGGCGGCCTGGTATTCTGCGCCGGCATAGGTGTCGATCCATTCGCGATAGGGCGTGTCGGGTGCCGCTTCCTGCGCCAGCCGCAGCCCGATCTCGCCATAGCCCAGCACGCAGGGCATCAACGCCGCCAGCAGGTCGAGGAAATCGCCCGAATAGCCGGCTTCCAGCACATAGCGGGTATAGGCGATATTGGTTACCGCCTCTTGCGCATTGGCCAGCACTTCGGGGCCCATGCCGGCGCGGGCGCAGGTCTGCACATGCAGGCCCATCTCGTGGTCCAGCAGCGTGTGGACGGTGGCGGAACAGGCCCGCATCTCGTCCAGATCGCCGGCCTTGACCACGGCCAGCGCCCAGGCGCGCGCGAAGTTCTGCAAAAACAGGTAATCCTGCACCAGATAGGTCAGGAAGCCGGATTGCGGCAGGGTGCCGTCGCGCAGACCCTCGACGAAGGGGTGCCGGGTATAGGCGTCCCAGTCGGGCTGCGCCGCGGCCCGCCAGGTCGCGAAGGCATGGCCATAGGCGACGCTCATTCCGCCGCCCCCATGTCCGCCGCTTCCGCGTCTGCCGCTCCCACGTCCAGGGCCAGGTCCGAGACCGGCAGCACGCTGTCGATCAGGCCGGCCTCGTGCAGGAATTGCTCGAACCGGGCATAGCGGCCTTGGTCCAGCGCCGCAGGGCTTTGCGAGAAGCGCGGCAGCGTGTCCTTCCAGGCTTCGGCATTCAGCTTGTCCTTGAGGTCGGGCGCGGTGGAGGAGAACAGTTCCCAGGCCTCCTCCGGGTGGTTGACCATGTATTGCGCGCCGCGTTCGACGGCGTGCAGCAGGCGGCGGGTGCGGTCCAGGTCCAGATCGGCCGGATTGGCGACGAAGATCAGCTCGTCATAGGTCGGCACGCCCTGTTCCTCGACGAAGAAGCATTTGCCCTCGGCGCCTTCCAGCCGCATCTGCGTCAGCTCGAAATTGCGATAGGCGCCGATGGTGGCATCGACCTGGCCGGCGATCAGCGCCGGCGACAGCGACCAGTTCACGTTGACCATCTCGACATCCGCCATGGTCAGGCCGGCGGTCTTGAGGATCTGGCCGACCAGCGCCTCCTCGACGCCCGAGACGGAATAGCCGATCTTCCTGCCCTTGAGGTCGGCGATCTCTTGCACCGGGCCGTCGGCCTTGACCATCAGGCAGTTCAGCGGCGTGGCGATCAGCGTGCCGACGCGCTTCAGCGGCAGGCCCTCATGCACCTGCAGGTGCAGCTGCGGCTGGTAGCTGATGGCGTAATCGGCCTTGCCGGCGGCAACCAGCTTCGGCGGGTCGGCGGGATCGGCAGGGGCGACGACCTCGACCTCCAGCCCTTCCTCGGCGAAGAAGCCCTTCTCCTGGGCGACGATGATCGGGGCGTGGTCGGGGTTCACGAACCAGTCCAGGATCAGCGTCACCTTGTCCTGGGCATGGGCGGGCAAGGCCAGCGCGGCGAAGGCGGCGGCAAGGGTCAGATGTTTCATCGGTTGTCGTCTCCAAGGGCAAGAAGGGTGATTTCGCCGTCCCAGCGGCGGGACAGCGCATCGGCGGCGCGCCATGAGCGCAGGCCGGAACGGCAGGCCAGCACCGCGCGCTGGCCGGGTTCGGGCAGGGGCCCGGTGGCGCCGTAGCCGGGGATGCGCAGCGCCTGCGGCGTGGCCTTGCGCGGCGCCTCCTCCTCGGGGCGCAGGTCGATGACCAGGTCGGCCTCGCGGATCTCCTCGCGGGCGATGAAGCGCGGGCCGATGGCCTCGGGCGCGGCGTCGAAACGGAACTGGGTGAAGCGGCCGTTCTCGAAGCGGATGAACTCGCCCAGCGGCGAGGGCGTCGTGCCCAGAAGCAGCCGCAGCGCCATCTGCGCCTGCAGGCAGCCCAGCATGCCGACCACCGGGCCCAGCACCCCGGCGGTGGCGCAGGTCTGGCCGCTGTCGGGCGGGTCGGGGAACAGGGCGCGCAGGCTGGGGGCGCCCCCCTGCCGCTTGTCGCCGCAGAAGCCGCCGACATAGCCCGCAAGCCCCAGCGCCGAGGCCGAGATCAGCGGCTTGCTTGCCGCCAGGCAGACGTCCGAGAGCGTGTAGCTGGCAGCATAGCTGTCGGCGCAATCCAGCACCACATCCGCCGCCGCCACCAGCGCCGGCGCGTTCAGGGGGGTCAGCCGGTCCGCCAGTGCCTCGAGCTCCACCGCGGGGTTCAGCCGGGCCACGGCCTGCGCGGCGGCGCGGACCTTGGGCTGGCCGATATCCTTCATGCGGTAGAGCGGCTGGCGGTGCAGGTTGGTTTCCTCGACCGTGTCGGGGTCGATCAGGGTGATGCGGCCGATGCCGGCACCCGCCAGATATTGCAGCACCGGCACGCCCAAGCCCCCGGCGCCGACGACCAGCGCATGGGCACCGCAGATGCGCTCCTGCCCCTCGGCGCCGATTTCGGGCAGAACCGTCTGGCGGACATAGCGGTTCATGCCGCCACCCGCAGCCATTCGCGGATGCGGCCCTCGGGATCGGGGTTGAGCGTGATGTCGGTCACCGCCGAGGCCAGGTCGGCGCCGGCGGCAAAGGCCTCGCGCGCGCGGTCCGGGGTGACGCCGCCGATGGCGACCAGCGGCGTCGTGCCGACCAGCCGGCGCCATTCGCGCACCCGGTCCAGCCCCTGCTGGTCCCATTTCATCTTCTTCAGGATCGTCGGCCAGACCGGCCCCAGCGCGACGTAATCGGGCCTCAGCGCCAGCGCCCGGTCCAGTTCCTCGTGGTCGTGGGTCGAGACGCCCAGCCGCAGCCCGGCCCTGCGGATCGCGGGCAGGTCGGCGGTGTCCAGATCCTCCTGCCCCAGGTGGATGAAGTCGCAGCCCAGGTCGATGGCGGCCTGCCAGTGGTCGTTGACGACCAGCGTGGCGCCATGTTCGCGGCACAGCTCCTGGCACAGCGCCAGCTCGCCCAAGAGTCGGGCGGGAGGCTGGTCCTTGATGCGGATCTGCACCAGCTTCACGCCCAGCGGCAGGGCGCGGCGCAGCCAGTCGCTGCTGTCGAAGATCGGATAGAAGCGCGGCAGTTTCATGCCAGCACCGCCATGCCGAAAAGGGGGGTGGAAGGCGCGGCCATGTCTCGGGCCTCGATCGGGTTCGCGCCATGCGCCAGCTGCCCGGCCTCGATCGCCAGCGCCATGGCGCGGGCCATGGCCACCGGATCGCCGGCCTTGGCGACGGCGGTGTTCAGCAGAACGGCGTCATAGCCCAGCTCCATCGCCTGGGCCGCGTGGCTGGGCAGGCCGATGCCGGCATCCACCACCAGCGGCACATCGGGGAAATGCGCGCGCAGGCTGCGCAGCCCGTAAGGGTTGTTCAGCCCCCGGCCCGAGCCGATGGGCGCGCCCCAGGGCATCAGCACCTGGCAACCCGCGTCCAGCAGCCGGCCGCAGACCGACAGGTCCTCGGTGCAATAGGGAAAGACCTGGAAGCCGTCCTCGGACAGCAGCCGCGCCGCCTCGACCAGCGCGATCACGTCGGGGCAAAGCGTGTCGTCGTCGCGGATCACCTCGAGCTTGATCCAGGGCGTCTCGAACAGCTCGCGCGCCATCTGCGCGGTCGTCACCGCCTCGCGCACCGAATGGCAGCCGGCGGTATTGGGCAGGACGGGGATGCCCAGCTCCTTGATCAGGCGGTGGAAATCCTGGCCCTCGCCGCCTTCGCGCCGCAGGCTGACGGTGGCGATGCCGGCGCGCGCGGCGCGGAACGCCTCGGCCATGATCGCGGGCGACGGATATTGCGCCGTGCCCAGCATCAGCGGGCTTGCGACTTCGGTTCCGTAAAAGACCGGCATCTCAGCCCCCCTGCATCGGCGCCACGACTTCCAGCGCGTCGCCATCCTTCAGCGTGGTTGCGGGCCGGGCGGCGGCGGGCAGGAAGGCGCCGTTCAGCGCCGTCGCCACCTTGGCCGCGCCCAGCCCGATCTCGGCCAGCGCATCCTGCACGGTCGGGCCAGTCAGGTCGCGCGCCGCGCCGTTAAGGGTGATCTTCATCCATGAACTCCGGTTTCCGGCCCTCGAGAAGGTAATCGGCGGCCATGCGGGCCACGGCGGGGGCCAGAAGATAGCCGTGGCGGTAAAGGCCGTTTGCGTAAAGCGTGCCGCCGCGCCGGCGCAGACGGGGCAGGTTGTCCGGGAAAGCGGGGCGGGCGTCCGAGCCAAGCTCGAGGATCTCGGCCTCGGCAAAGCCGGGATGCAGCGCATAGGCGGCCGACAGCATCTCGACGGCCGAGCGCGCGGTGACGCGATACTTTCCCCCGGTCTCCAGCATCGTGGCGCCGATCATGTATATGCCGTCCCCGCGTGGAACAAGATATAGGGGTATGCGCGGATGCAGCAGGCGGATGGTGCGGGTCAGCGTCACCTCGGGGCAGCGGATCACCAGCATCTCGCCGCGCACGCCGCGCAGGTCGGGAAGCTGGTCGCGCGCGGCCAGACCGCGCGCATCGACGATCAGGCCGGCGGGCGTGCCCTCGGTTTCGATGGCGACGCCCTGCGCCTCCAGCCGGTCGCGCAGGGCCAGCAGGGCGGCGCGCGGGTTCAGATGCGCCTCGGTGGCGAAATGCAACCCGCGCGGGAAGCGGCCGGCCAGTTCCGGTTCCAGCGCCGCGATCTCGTCGCCGTTCACCGGCCGATGCGCCTGGGTCAGCCGGGCAAAGCGGTCGAGTTCCGTCCGGTCGCGCGAGGGGGCGAGGACCAGCGTGCCGCGGCGGACGACCTCGGCGCCATTCGCCTGCCACCAGTCGGCGGCGTCGAGGCCGAGGCGCAGCACCACGGGCTCGGCGCTTTCGGCCTCGCAATAGGGTGCCAGCATGCCGCCGGCGCGCCAGCTGCAGGCCTGCGCGCCGGGCTTGCCAGCCGGGTCGATGATGCGGGGCAGGGTGGTGCCGCGCGCCGCCAGTTCGGTGGCGATGCACAGCCCCATCACCCCGGCGCCCAGGATGGTGATCGCGGTCATGTCCGGCTCCACAGCGCATGGAAATGATGCACCGGGCCGTGGCCCAGCCCGACCGACAGCTCGTCGGCCCTGGCGATGGCACCTTGCAGCCAGCCATGGGCGCGGGTCACGGCATCGGGCACCGTCATGCCCTGCGCCAGCCCCGCCGCGATGGCCGAGGACAGCGAGCAGCCGGTGCCGTGGGTGTTGTGGGTGCGCTGGCGCGGCGCGGTCAGGACCAGCGGCTGCGGCCCGACCAGCAGGTCGGTGCATGTGTCCTCGGTCGCATGGCCGCCCTTCATCAGCACATGGGCGGCGCCCAGGGCGCAAAGCGCCTCGCCCTGCCGGCGCATCTCCTCGGGCGTCGCGGCGGGGTCGTGGCCCAGAAGCCGCGCGGCCTCGGGCAGGTTCGGGGTCAGCACCGTCGCCAGCGGGATCAACTGCTCGCGCAGCGCCGCGACGGCATCATCCGCCAGCAGCGCGTCGCCGGATTTCGCCACCATCACCGGGTCCAGCACCATCGGCACCGGATTGTCCGCCAGCAGCGCCGCCAGCCGGTCGGCGACGACTGTGATCACATCCGCGCCGCCGACCATGCCGATCTTGACGGCACGCACTTCGAGATCGCCGAAAACCGCGTCGATCTGCGCCGCGACCATGGCCGGGCTGACCGCCTCGACCGCCGCGACGGTGCGGGTGTTCTGCGCGGTGATCGCTGTGATCACAGAGGCGCCATAGACGCCGAGGGCCGAGAAGCTTTTCAGGTCGGCCTGGATACCGGCGCCGCCGCCGCTGTCCGAGCCGGCGATGGTCAGCGCGATGGGATGGGGCTGCAATCCCGACATGGCCCGCCTTTCATGCGCCGGGCTGCCGGTTTCGGGAAAGGGACGGGTGGCGGCTGATGCACGGGTCCTGCCGCGACACTCTACCCTTCCCTACGCCGGCATGACCCGGATCAGGTTCGATGGGTCGGTGCCCGGCACCTCTCAGCCCCGTTGCGGGACTCCCCAAGTGTATAAGTCGTGCGCGAGACACTAGGCCCTGGCCGCAGGCTTTGCAAGGGCCGGTTCCGGGGCCGAGGTCCGGTCAGTCCCGGCCGAACAGGTCGCGGGTATAAAGCTTGTCCTGCACGTCGGCCAGTTCGGGCGACTGGCGGTTGGCGATGATCAGGTCGGCCTGGGCCTTGAAGGCGTCCAGGTCGCGCACCACCGGGCTGTTGAAGAAATCGTCCTGCGCCAGCACGGGTTCGTAGACGATGCAGGGAATGCCCTTGGCCTTGATCCGCTTCATGATGCCCTGGATCGAGCTGTCGCGGTAATTGTCCGAGCCGGCCTTCATCACCAGCCGGTAGACGCCGACCAGCCGGGGCTTGCGGGCGATGATCTCGTCGGCGATGAAATCCTTGCGGGTGCGGTTGCTGTCCACCACCGCCGCGATCAGGCTTTGCGGCACCTGGTCGTAGTTCGCCAGCAATTGCTTGGTGTCCTTGGGCAGGCAATAGCCGCCATAGCCGAAGCTGGGATTGTTGTAATGATCGCCGATGCGCGGGTCGAGGCCCACGCCCTCGATGATCTCGCGCGGGTCGAGGCCGCGCGCCAGGGCATAGCTGTCCAGCTCGTTGAAATAGGCCACGCGCATGGCAAGGTAGGTGTTCGAGAACAGCTTGATCGCTTCGGCCTCGGTCGAGCCGGTGAACAGCACCGGCATGTCCTTGCGGATCGCGCCCTCGGCCAGCAGCTCGGCCAGCCGATGCGCGGCCGGGCCATGGTCGCCCACCACGATGCGCGAGGGGTGCAGGTTGTCGTGAAGCGCCCGGCCCTCGCGCAGGAATTCGGGCGAGAACAGGATGCCCGCATGGCCGGTCTCGTCCCGCATGCGCTGGGTGAAGCCCACGGGCACGGTGGACTTGACGACGATGGTGGCCTGCGGCGCGTGGCGGCGGGCCAGCGCGATCACGCTTTCCACGCTGGAGGTGTCGAAGCGGTTCGAGCGCGGGTCGTAATTCGTCGGCGTGGCGATGATGACGAATTCCGCGCCGGCCAGCGCCTCGGCCGCGTCGCAGGTCGCGCGCAGCATCAGCGGCTTTTCGGCCAGCCAGGCCGAGATTTCGGCATCCTCGATGGGCGAGCGGCGGGCATTGACCTGCGCCACCCTGGCCGCATCCACGTCCAGCGCCATGACCTGGTGATGCTGCGCCAGCAGCACGGCGATCGACATGCCCACATAGCCCAGCCCGGCAACCGCAATCGTCATCTGTCCAGCCTTCCTGCGTTTCGGACCGGCTTAGGTTGTGTTGACAAAAAGGATTCCCCTGCGCGCCTGGCTGTGATTCAAGATCATCTCTACGTGGGAGGTGACCTTGGCACGCAAT
>NZ_JAEHFP010000170.1 GCF_016446475.1 Paracoccus binzhouensis
GCCTGCCGCGGCGGGCTGCGGCGCGGCCGCGGGCATGGCGGCCTGCAGCCGGCCGGGCGCGGCCAGGGCACGGCGGAAGATCAGCAGGTTGTGATAGACCGTGGTGCGGCCGGTCAGGCCCGAGCGTTCCTCGGCCGGCAGCGTCTCGGCCCGGACATAGTCCCAGCCGTCGCGGGCCATGTCGTTCAGCACATCGGCCAGCGTGGCGGCGAAACGCTCGATCCCGGTCCTGGCGCCCCGGGTCTTCTCGCCGCGGGCAGGTGCGGGGATGACGGTGTATTCGTAGCTGCTCATGCGGGTGCCTCTCCTTTGCGCCGGAGGTTAGGCGAGATGGCCGGACAAGGGAAGTGGCTGGCAGGGGGCAGCGGCTGGCCGCCGCGACGCGCCCGGACGGTTTTGCCGGTTGCCCTCGGGCTTTCGGCATGGAATTCATGGGGGTGCCGGAATATCGCCATCGTCATCGCCCCGCAGACCGTTCCGGGCAGTCCCGCTGCGCGGCGCAAACCGGAAGCCTGCCATGCCTGCCGCCCGCCCCCGCTTTCCCCTGCTGCGCCGCTCGCGCGCGCTGATCGCGCATCGCCGCCACTGGCGGGCGCGCACGGTGTTCTGGCTGGGAGCGCTGACCGTGGGGCTGGTCAGCACCGGCTTCGCCTGGGCGGCGGACCTGGCAAGCGAGGTCTTCGCCCAGGTCTCGGACCATAGCAGCGCGCCCTGGCTTTTGCTGGCGCTGCCCCTGGCCTTCGCCCTGTCGGCGCTGGCCGCCCAGCACTTCTTTCCGGGCTCGCAGGGCAGCGGCATTCCCCAGGCCATCGCCGCGCGCGAGCTGAAGGGCCCCGAGCGGCAGCTGTATCTGACCCTGCGCATCGTGGCGGGCAAGATCCTGCTGACGCTGTGGGGGCTGCTGTTCGGCGCCTCGATCGGGCGCGAGGGGCCGACGGTGCAGGTCGGCGCCGCCATCATGCTGGCCAGCGCCCGGATCGGCAAGCTGCAGCATGCCCGCGGGCTGATCCTGGCCGGCTCGGCCGCCGGCATCGCCGCCGCCTTCAACACGCCGCTGGCCGGGATCGTCTTCGCGATCGAGGAAATGGGCCGCAGCTACCAGGCCCGCACCAACGGCATGGTCCTGTCCACGGTGGTGATCGCCGGGATCTCGGCGCTGGCGATCTCGGGCAGCTATACCTATTTCGGCGAGGCGCAGGCGGTGGCCGAGTTTCCGCGCGACTGGCGGCTGGTCGGGGTGATCGGGGTGCTGGGCGGCGTGCTGGGCGCCGGCTTCAGCCGCACCGTGCTGCGCATGACTCGGCGCATCCGGCGCTGGCGGCCCGGCCGCGGCTGGAGCAAGCCGGTTCTGGTCGCCGCCGGCGCCGGGCTGCTGGTCGCCATGCTGGGGCTGGCCAGCGACGGCGCGGTCTTTGGCACCAGCTACGAGCAAGCCCGCGCCGCGGTCGAGGGCCAGGCGCTGTCGCCCTGGTTCTTCCCGGCCAAGCTGCTGGCGACGCTGGCCTCGACCCTGTCGGGCATTCCCGGCGGCCTGTTCGCGCCCTCGCTGTCGGTGGGGGCCGGGATGGGCAATGCGGTCGGGCTGGTCCTGGGAGGGTCGCTGAGCTTTGCCGCCGTGCTGGGCATGTCGAGCTATTTCGCCGGGGTGGTGCAATCGCCGATGACCGCCTTCGTCATCGTGATGGAGATGACCGCGACCCAGGAACATGCCCTGCCGGTGATGGCGGCGGCGCTGCTGGGCTATGGCGTGTCGCGGCTGCTGTCACCCGAGCCGCTGTATCACGGCCTGGCCCGGCTGTGGCTGGCCGACGCAATCCGTCTGCGCCGGGCGCGCGAGGCCGAGGGCTGAGCGGGCGCCCCGGGGGGCGCAGGGGCGCTGCCCCTCGCCCCTGCGGGGCTCACCCCGGAGTATTTCCGGAGCGCAGAAGGAGGGGCCGCGGCGCGGGCGCGCCGGCCGTTCACTGGCCCAGCTTCTTCGCCACCAGTTCGTTCACCGCCGCCGGGTTGGCCTTGCCGCCGGTGGCCTTCAGCACCTGGCCCACGAACCAGCCGGCCAGCTTGGGATTGGCGCGGGCCTTTTCCACCTGCGCCGGGTTCGCGGCGATGATCTCATCCACCGCCGCCTCGATGGCGCCAAGATCGGTGACCTGCTTCATGCCGCGCGATTCCACGATCTCGGCCGGGTCGCCGCCCTCGGTCCAGAGGATCTCGAACAGCTCCTTGGCGATCTTGCCCGAGATCGCGCCCGAGCCGATCAGGTCGATCACCCCGCCGAGCTGGGCGGCGGAAACCGGCGAGGTCTCGACGCTCAGCCCTTCCTTGTTCAGCCGGCCGAACAGCTCGTTGATAACCCAGTTCGCCGCCATCTTGCCGTCGCGGCCGGCAGCGACCTGCTCGAAGTAATCGGCGCTCTCGACCTCGGCGGTCAGAACGCCGGCGTCGTATTCCGACAGGCCCAGTTCGGTGACGAAACGCGCCTTCTTCTCGTCGGGCAGTTCCGGCATGGCGGCGGCGATGCCGTCCACCCAGTCCTGCTCGATCTCGAGCGGCAACAGGTCGGGATCGGGGAAATAGCGATAGTCGTGGGCTTCCTCCTTCGAGCGCATCGAGCGGGTCTCGCCGCGGTCGGGATCGTAGAGCCGGGTTTCCTGCACCACCGTGCCGCCATCCTCGATGATGGCGATCTGGCGGCGGGCCTCGTATTCGATGGCCTGCTGGATGAAGCGCAGCGAGTTCATGTTCTTGATCTCGCAGCGGGTGCCGAGATGGCTGAAATCCTGGGTCTCCTGATAGCGCTCATAGGCGCCGGGCGGGCAGACCGAGACGTTCACGTCGGCACGCAGGTTGCCGTTCTGCATGTTGCCGTCGCAGGTGCCGAGATAGCGCATGATCTGGCGCAGCTTGGCGACATAGGCCGCCGCCTCCTCCGGCCCGCGGATGTCGGGGCGGCTGACGATCTCCATCAGCGCCACGCCGGTGCGGTTCAGGTCGACGAAGGACATGTTCGGGTCCATGTCGTGGATCGACTTGCCGGCATCCTGTTCCAGGTGGATGCGCTCGATCCGGACGCGGCGGGCGATGCCGGGGGCCATGTCCACGATCACCTCGCCCTCGCCCACGATCGGGTGGTAGAGTTGGCTGATCTGGTAGCCCTGCGGCAGGTCGGGATAGAAATAGTTCTTGCGGTCGAAGGCCGAGACCAGGTTGATCCGCGCCTTCAGCCCCAGCCCGGTCTTGACCGCCTGCGCCACGCAGAATTCGTTGATGACCGGCAGCATGCCGGGCATGGCGGCGTCGACGAAGGCGACATGGCTGTTCGGCTCGGCCCCGAAGCCGGTCGAGGCGCCGGAAAACAGCTTGGCGTTCGAGGCGACCTGGGCATGGACCTCCAGCCCGATGACCAGTTCCCAGTCCTGTTTCGCGCCCTGAATGATCTTCGGTTCCGGGGCGGTATAGGTCAGATGGTCGAGCATGGCATTTTCCCTGGCAAGGTTGCCCCGCCTTTTAGGGGCTTGGCGCCCGCCCGGCAAGGCCCGGCCCGTGGCGCGCTGGTCCGGGGGGGTATTGGGGAAACGGTGAAAGCGGGTTCCGCGCCTCAGGCTGGCGGGGCGGCTTTCGGTTGCGCGGTCGCGTTCGGGTATTCGGGGAACGCGGAAATCCCCTTGGGCGGACGGTATGGGTCTGCGTTCTTTCCGTTTTGCAAATACCCGAATCCGGCCGGCAAGGGCGGCGCGGCCGGGTCAGCGCCCGCCGGGACGGCCGGGCCGCGCCGACAGCCCGTGCTCGGGCACCTCGTCCTGCTCGGTTGCGATGGGGGCGGCGCTGGGGCCATGCGCGAAGCGCTCCATCAGCACGTTTTCCAGCTGCCGGTTCAGGTCGCGGCTCAGGGTCATGTAGTCGCGGTTCTCCTCGATCGGCACGCCGGGCTTCCAGACCTCGGCCAGTTGGCGCAGATGCGCACGGTCCATGCGGTAGAAGATGCGCTCGAGCTCGGAGGCCTCGTAGGGCGACAGGCCAAGGTTTTCCAGCACATAGCGCCCGGCGCGCAGCGAGCTGTCGAAGGTCTCGCGCACGATATGGTCGGCGCCGGCGGCGTAAAGCTGGAACACGTTCACCCGGTCGCGGGCGCGGGCGATGACCACGATGTCGGGACGCTTTTCCTTGGCATAGCGGATCAGGCGCAGGTTCGCCTCGGGGTCGTCCAGCGCCGCGACCAGCACCCGGGCCTTGTCAAGCCCGGCCGCGGTCAGGATCTCGGGCCGGGTCGGGTCGCCGAAATAGCCCTTGAAGCCGAAGCGCCGCATCAGCTGGATCACCTCGAGATCATGGTCCAGCACGGTGGTCTTGAAGCCCGACATGGTGACCAGCCGGTTCAGCACCTGGCCGAAGCGGCCGACGCCCGCGATGATGATCGGCTGCTGCTCCTCGATCTCGTCGGCGATGTCGCTGGCACGTTCCTCGGCGATGCGGCGCGAGATGAAGTCCGACAGGATGAACAGGAGCGGCGTCGCCAGCATCGACAGCGCGATGATCAGCAGGAAGCCCTGCGCCAGCGCCCGCGGCAGGATCGCCAGGGATACGGCATAGGAAATCAGCACAAAGCCGAATTCCCCCGCCTGGGCCAGCGACAGGGTGAACAGCGTACGGTCGCGGCCGCGCAGCCCGGTCAGCCGGGCGATCAGGTGCAGCACCAGCGCCTTGACGGCGATGACGACCACGGTGACGCCCAGCACCGTCACCGGCCGCTCCAGGACCAGCTGGAAATCCATGCCGGCGCCGACGGTGATGAAGAACAGACCCAGCAGCAGGCCCTTGAAGGGGGCGATCTGGCCCTCGAGTTCGTGGCGGAATTCCGAGCCGGCCAGCATCACCCCGGCCAGGAAGGTGCCGAGCGCCGGCGACAGGCCGACGAATTCCATCAGCGAGGCGATGCCGACCACGATCAGCAGCGCCACGGCGGTGTCGAGCTCGTTCAGCCGCGCGACATAGACCCAGCGGAACAGCGGCCGGATCAGGTATTGCCCGATCAGGATCACCGCCGCCACAGCGCCCAGCGTGACCAGCGCCGCCGCCCAGCCGGGCAACGCATGCATGAAGGCCTCGCCGATATGTTCCTCGGCATCGGCGATGGGGGCGCGGGTCGCCAGAAGCGGCATCAGCGCCAGCATCGGGATCACCGCGATGTCCTGGGTCAGCAGCACGGCGAAGGCGCTGCGCCCGCCCGGCGTCTGCATCAGCGACTTCTCGCTGAGCGTCTGCAGCACGATGGCGGTCGAGCTGAGCGACAGGATCATCCCCAGCGTGATCGCGACATGCCAGTCCTGGTTCAGCGCCATGGCCGCCAGCGCCAGCAGCGCCACCGTGCCCAGGATCTGCATGCTGGCCAGGCCCAGCAGGCGCTTGCGCATCTGCCACAGCGCCTGCGGTTCCAGCTCGAGCCCGATCAGGAACAGCATCATCACCACGCCGAACTCGGCGAAATGCTGCAGGTCGGCCATCTCTCCGGCACTGCCGGCGATGCCCAGCACCGGGCCGATGACGATACCCGAGACCAGATAGCCCAGCACCGAGCCCAGGCCCAGCCGGGCCGAAAGCGGCACGGCCACCACCATTGTCATCAGGTAGACCGTGGCGATCAGCAGGAATGTCTCCATCAGCGCCCGTCCAGCATGCGCAGTTCATGGACGCGGCCGGATTTCACATAGGTCAGCCGCCCGTTGCCGATCGAGTTGATGGTGCCGCCGTCGATGCGGTCGCCCAGGCGCACCGTCACCACCTTGCCGCTGCGCAGCCGGATCAGCGCCCGGCTGGCCTTGCCGGCGCCGATGATGCCGATGATGGTGGTGCGGCCGGTATCCATGCCGCGGCGCTGCGTTGCGGCCTTGGCCACGGTGGCCGAGCTGGCGCCCCTGGACAGCGCGCCGGCGGCAAGCTCGGGCTCGTTGTCGATCTCGGGCGGCTTGTAGTCCTGTCGGCGGGCGCGGGCGGCGCGTTCCTCGGCCTCGGCCTGGGCGCGGGCGCGGGCCTCGGCCTGGGCGCGGGCCTGGGCCTCGGCGGCGGCATCGG
>NZ_JAEHFP010000171.1 GCF_016446475.1 Paracoccus binzhouensis
TGCGTGCCAAGGTCACCTCCCACGTAGAGATGATCTTGAATCACAGCCAGACGCGCAGGGGAATCCTTTTTGTCAACACAACCTATGGACACCTATTCCAAACCCTGAGCGCCTTATACCATATCTGGTTCGCACCAACCGAGATAAGGGATGACACGAACCTTTTCCGACTTCCGGGAAACGACGAAGAGATGAGCGACCGAGGGCCCCGACCATCCTCGAAAGCGCCGGAGCCATTTCGTTAGCCCGATTGACGATCAAATACGGGTCTACCCGTTGGACCCAGGCATGTGCCGATCAACCGAACCCTTCACCGCCCCGGACCAGTCATCTCCAGCCACTGGACCAGCGCCCGCCGTATCATTTCCGGCCGCGTTGGCAGGTCCGGCTCATCGCGGCGGCGGTTGTCGATGGCTTCTATCAATTCACGAGGAAGCCGAAGATTGATCGCCTCCGAATCCACAGGAGGGCGTCCGCGTTTTTTTTCCATTTTGCCGAATCTATACTTGATTTACGGTTTAATGGTGTCATATAGTGCGGGCACAGGCAAGGGCTCCTACCCCCTTGCCCGGCCCTAACCACAACCGATCCTCAGGAGATCACTCATGGCTATTCACATGCCTATCATTTCGCCGCGCCCTTCGGAAGCGGTGCCGTCGTTCCATCCGACTCCCGTCACCATCCAGTTTGGCGCTGTGATGCGCGACCTCGCGGCTTACATCGAAGCTGAGCGTGACCTTGAGCATTGCGATAGCTGGGATCCGGCCTGCGATGCATGGATCCGCGACGCCGAACGGACCCGGGTCCGCGTGCTCGACGGGATCACCGCTCTGCGCGGAACGCCGGTCTGTCGCCGCGAGGATCTGCCGCTCCGGCGCTGTGCCGACTTGGCGCGGATGCTGATCGAAAGCGACTGCCCGGAACAGGTCCGCGACATGCTCGCCTTGCCCGACCGTTTCCCCGATTTCTTCCGCTGTGCCGGTGATGGTCCCGTTGCACGGCGCGTTGACCTGATGGTTGCGGCCTTCCAACAGCATCTGCATGCCCTTGCGCGTCTCCCGGATTTCACGGGGATGGTTGAGGCGGACGATCTCGCTATCGAACCGGACGCGCCCAATCTCATGCTGGCGCCCGCAGCCTGATCGCCCCACATATCTGACGACTTGGGCGCCCATCACAGATGGACAGCCACAGCCGCGCACCTGTCCCATTTCTTCCGCCACCGGCTCCTGGTCGCACGTCCTGCGTGCGCCCGAGGTCTGGCTTCATCTTCTCATCCTGTTTTCGGGAGGACTTCCTATGTCCACGACCATCCTGTCTTCGCACGGCACCCACACCCCGCTTTCGGTCTCAGACCTGCCGCTCGTCATTCATCATGGCGACCTGCATGCCCATTGGTCCGAGGCGGCGCGGAGTAAAGGCTTCGACCTGATCGCCCGCGTTCAGGATCGCCTGCATGTCGCGTTGCGCTGCCAGCCCTGCGGCGGGGTCCATGTGGCGCGCCACTCCGTGCTCATGACCGCGCAGCCCCTGTGCCCGCATTGCATCGAAGCGCGTTGGCACGCGACCGCCATTGCCGCCGGCCTGACCTGGCTCGGCCGGGATACCGCGCATCGGCATTACGGCCGCTATCGCTTGCCTTGTGGCCACACGGCGCGGCGCCAGTTCACCTTCGTTGAGCGTGTCGCATCCGGCGCAGTTTCGGCACGCTGCGAGACTTGCCTGGTCCATCGCGAAGAAGAGGAGGCGCTGCGTTTCGGCTGGGCACGCCTCCACCGCGATCCGCAGGGCAATCCCGCCTATCGGCTTTACCGCCACAGCTGCGGGCATGAGCAGCGCATCGCTCGCGCCAATCTGCAATGGGGCCAGTGCGACTGCGCCGGTTGCGGGCAGAGCTGGACCGCCAAGCCCAGCTTCATCTACCTGCTCGACATCCGTCATCCCGGAACCAGGAGGCACTATCTCAAAGTTGGATATTCGTCTCGTCCCGTAAAGAGACACCGTCACCAGCTGGGGCTTCCCAAAGACGCCCTTGTCGAGGTGCTCCGGGTCGTTGCCATGCCCACCGGCCATGATGCTTGCACGAGGGAAAAGGCCGCCCATGCCCGCCTCAAACGCGACCATCCGCAAGCCCTGGTTCCCCATCCGGAATACGCAGATCTGATGAATGTGGTCTCCGAGATCTACCGGCCAGATGCACTCTCCATTCTCCACGAGACCCTTGACCGGATCGAGGCGGCGATCAGCGATGCGGCACGCACCCGGAATCCGGATCACCTCTCCACCCCGTCCCGGACCGCAGGTGGCAGCGATCCGGAAGCCGCACCCGATGACCCGGAAGCGCGCACGCCTGCCGCATCGGTCCCATTGGTCCCGGCACCACCCTACCCGCACCGCATCCCCCGGCCCATCGCAGCCGCGCGTGATCGCCACCCGATCCTGCGCCGCCATTGGGGCCTGACCGGATAACGGTTTTCGGACGGGGCGAATCCGGATCGCGCGAGGAGACCATTTCGCCGATCCGGATATCGCCGCGGGCAATCAAGGAGTTGCGCGCCTCACCGCGACCCGGAAGCCAGCCCCACGTCGAACAAATGCCAAGGTCTCCTGAGGCCCACATCCCGGAATCCGGATCGGATCGGCTTCGACACAGCCGAAGCCTGAAGACTTCCGGATCCCCGCACGCCCCCGGACCGGACACCGCCGTTACATCCCGCTCCTCGGGATCGCGCCCCTCTCTGCAACCGATACTGCCGCCATCCGGATCCCCGGATGGCCCGCCCCTCTCATACCCGGAATCCCGCCATGACCCAGACAATCTCCACCCCGTCCAGCAACCCTGACCCCAAATCCGGAACCCGTCATCCCGCGCCCTGGGCTTCCCTGGCCCGTCATGCCATCCACCGCCTGCGGGCCGAACTGGCCGAGAGGCTGAGCCCGCCCTGGGATCCCGCACTCGACCCGGAAGACATGGACCTGCCCGAGTTGCTGGAAGCCGCCACGTCGCCTCCGGGATCCGCCGCGCTCGATGCCCTGAACACCAGCCCCGCCGCGCAGAACGTCTCCCCGGAAGAACACCACGCCATTGCGGAGGCTGGCGGCGATCCTGCCGCGACGGCCGAAGATGGCGCGTCGCAACCTCGCATCCGTCTGCCGGCGGGCAAGCTGATCCCGCTGCTGCGCCTTGCCGCCAGTATTGGCAGCATCAAGGACCGCGATGCGATGCTGGTGCCGGGCGCGATCACCGTGATCGAAGGCATCCCGGGCAACCTGATCGATGCGCTCAAGAAGCTGCTGCCGTATGCGTTACCGATCGGTTTGTCACTGGCCATGTCCATGGGCCGGCTGCCTCGCGACAAGCCTTATCTGCTGGTGCTGGGTCCCGACCTGCTCAACGAGAAGGTCTCCGCACATGCAGAGCGGAGTTTTGCAGCGGAACTGGCAAGCGCCATCGACATGCGGGTCCCGATCCTGATCCTGCTGCCGGATGTGGCGACGGCACCGCCGGCGCTGCACCACCCGCCTGTCCAGCGCCGGGCATTTGCGCCTCTGTCGGCGGAGATCCTGATCACCGCCCTGCGCGCCACGCACAGCGCCACCGGCCGGATCGACGAGGCCGCGGTCCGCGCCGCTCTGCCGGACGACGTCGCGCTGTCTGACCTGGAGCCACTGGCCCTTGGTCTGGCGATGCGGGCGCCGACCGCGAAGGCCGTCGCAGAACGGATCGCCGCCCTCACGGTCCAGGCGCCACGCGCCACGGCTGACGGCCCCTGGCTCGAGGATACCCATGGGGACACGCCGGCACTGCGCGCCGCACGGCAGATCGTGCGCGACCTCCGCGCATGGAAGACCGGCGAGGTCGCATGGCAGGACCTGACCCGGACGCTGCTGCTCTACGGTCCGCCCGGCACCGGCAAGAGCTGGATCGCCCGCGCCATGGGCAATTCCGCCGGTTTTTCGGTCGTCACCGGAACCTTCGGCGAATGGCAAGCCGCCGGGCACCTCGGCGACATGCTGCGCGAGATGCGCCGGACCTTCGCCGAGGCGCGGGCCAAAGCACCAACCGTGCTGATCATCGACGAGATCGATGCCGTGGGCTCCCGCGAGGATCGCGATCAGCACAACCGCTCCTACCGCACCCAGGTGATCAATGCATTCCTGGCGGAGATGGACAGCATCGCCAGGGAAGAGGGCGTCATCGTGATCGGCACCTGCAATCACCCGGACCTGATCGATCCCGCCGTGCTGCGGGCCGGACGGTTCGACATGAAGGTCGCCCTGCCGCTGCCGGATGCCGATGCTCTCTTCGGTGTCTTCCGGCATTGCCTGCCGAACTGGCGCGAGGCCGATCTGCGCAATCTCGCCGCATGTGCCGTCGGCTGCTCTGCCGCCGATGTCGATGCCGCGATCCGGCAGACGCGGGCGACGGCACGGGGGCAAAAGCGGGCGATGACCCTTGACGACCTGCGCCAGGTCTTCATCCTCACCCATGATCCCGCCATCGACCGCCGCGTCGCCCTGCATGAATGCGGTCACGCCATCGCCTGCGCCGCCCTTCGCCTCGGCCCGGTGCGCCGCATTTTCCTGGGCCGCGATGGCGACGGCGGCACGGTGTTCGATGCGGATGCCAAACATGGCGTCCTGGCGGATCTGCAGGACCGCCTGGTGCAGATGCTGGCCGGACGTGCGGCCGAGCGTCTGATCCTCGGCGATGTCTCGGCCGGCGCGGGCGGCAGCGCCGACTCCGATCTGGCACAGGCGACGATGATCGCTACGTCGATCCAGACCCGCTATGGCCTTGGCGCCCAGGGCCCGGTCTGGACCGCCGATCCCGAGACCCTGCTCGCCCTCGATCCCGACGTGCTGTTTCGCGTGAAGCGCGAACTCGAAGCGGCCGAGAAGCGCGCCGCGCAGCTCCTCAGCACCCATCGCGCCCTGCTCGAAGAGATGGCCGAGGCGCTGATGGCCTCGCGCGACATGGACAGAAAGGAGGCGCAGGACTGGCTCGCCGGGGTTAATAATACTGCCCCGGACAAAGGCCATAACGCGCACCCTGCGCAACAACCGCAAGAAAGACAGAGGGGTGACGCCCCCAGCCCCTACGGTAAATGTTGATGAATCCAAGGAAGCGTCTCGATAGGCGCTGCCTGTTGACTTTTACGCCGACATGGACCATATGTTGGTCCATGTTCCGTGGAGGTTCGTCATGACAGTGCAAATGAATATTGCCGAGGCCAAGGCCAGGCTCTCCGAGCTTGTCGCGGCGGCGGAAAATGGCGAAGAAGTGATCCTTGCCCGCAGCGGGCGCGCCGTTGTGCGGATCGTTCCGGTCGCCAGTCGCCGTTTCCGAATCGGAATGATGGACGGCATGGTGGAAAAGATTCCGGACTTCCTTGAGCCGATGTCCGAGGAGGAGCTGCGGCTTTGGGAGTGAACGCAATCCTTATCGACACCCATACCTTTGTCTGGGCGTTATACAAATCCAACGACCTCAGCGTCACGGCCAGAGAGGCAATCGAAAGCGCGGGAGAGGTCTATGTGCCGCCCTGCTCATTTCACGAGATCGCAATGAAGCATCGGGCGGGAAAGTGGCCGCTGCCAGACGCTGACGTTCGACTCCTGCCTCAGCTCTTGAGCAGACAAGGCGGTCTAGTGGCGCCATATACTGCTGCGATGGCCATGCTCGCGGGGGCGCTTGACTGGGAACATCGCGACCCCTTCGACCGCATGATCGCCGCAACGGCCATCGAAATGGCCTGCCCGCTGGTCTCAAAGGATGCAGCCTTCGATGGGCTCGATGAGACTACGGGATGGAAGGAAAGAATCTGGTGAAGCGCCAAACAAAATATTGATAAAGGATAATTTCTTACCAGCAACATTGATTCTGCCGATCGTGGCCTCACTTTTGGGACGGCCCTTGGCATCGAACGGATCCGGCCGGACGACGAACTGGTCGCACAAGGGATTGCAGTAGGTTGTGTTGACAAAAAGGATTCCCCTGCGCGTCTGGCTGTGATTCAAGATCATCTCTACGTGGGAGGTGACCTTGGCACGCAAT
>NZ_JAEHFP010000172.1 GCF_016446475.1 Paracoccus binzhouensis
CGGGCCCGGCTGGCCGCCCACCCGCCGCAGGGCCGTTTCCGCGACCGCGTCGCCGCGGCGGTGATGCAGCGCCTGGCGCTGAGCGACCGCGAGATGGCGCGGGCCGGGGCGGCGCTGCTGGCCCTGCCGCAGAACGCCACCCTGGGCGCGCGGCTGCTGTGGGAGACCGCCGATACCATCTGGGAGGCGCTGGGCGACCGTTCCGAGGACGTGAACTGGTATTCCAAGCGCGCCACGCTGTCGGCGGTCTATGGCGCGACGGCGCTTTACTGGCTGGGCGACGATTCGCCCGAGCAGGAGGCGACGCGCGACTTCCTGGACCGCCGCATCGACGGGGTGATGCGCTTCGAGAGCTTCAAGGGCCGGGTCGGGGCGCTGCCCGGCGTCTCCATGCTGGCCGGGCTTGCAACGGGCTGGATCAGGCGGCCGGAAAATCGCAATCTGCCCGGAAGGCTGCGCCCCGAGGCGCGCCGCGGCAGCAAGGGAGGCGACGGGTGATTCCGGATGTGATGCAGGCGGTCGAGATCGCGTCCTTCGGCGGGCCCGAGGTGCTGGTGCCGGTCACCCGGCCGGTGCCGGGGGCCGGGCATGGCCAGATCCTGATCCGCATCGCCTGGGCGGGGGTGAACCGGCCGGATGCGCTGCAGCGCGCCGGCGCCTATGCGCCGCCGCCCGGGGCCTCGGACCTGCCGGGGCTGGAATGCGCCGGCACCGTGGCGGCGGTGGGGCGCGGGGTGACGCGCTGGAAGCCGGGCGACCGGGTCTGCGCGCTGCTGCCCGGCGGCGGCTATGCGGAATACGCCACCTGCCCGGCCGAGCACGCGCTGCCCATCCCCGCCGGCCTGACCCTGCGCGCCGCCGCGGCGCTGCCCGAGACCGCCTATACCGTCTGGTCCAACGTGGTGATGCGCGGCGGGCTGCGGGCGGGCGAGCGGTTCCTGGTCCATGGCGGCTCGTCCGGGATCGGCACCATGGCGATCCAGGTGGCCAGGGCGCTGGGGGCGCGGGTCTGGGCCACGGCCGGCTCGGAGGAGAAATGCGCCGCCTGCGCCCGGCTGGGCGCCACCGCGGTGAACTACCGCGAGGAGGATTTCGTCGCCCTGCTGCGCAAGGCCGGCGGGGCGGACCTGATCCTGGACATGGTGGGCGGCGACTATATCGCCCGCAACATCAAGTGCCTGGCCGATGAGGGGCGGCTGGTGATGATCGCCTTCCTGGCCGGTCCCAGGGCCGAGATCAACTTCGCCCAGGTCATGTCCCGGCGGCTGACGCTGACCGGCTCGACCCTGCGGCCGCAATCGGACCGCGCCAAGGCCGGGATCGCGCGGCAGCTCTGCGACCGGCTGTGGCCGCTGGTCGAGGCCGGAGCGGTGCGGCCGGTGATCGACGGCAGCTTCCCGCTGCGCGAGGCGGCCGAGGCGCATCGCCGCATGGAGGGCGGCGCGCATATCGGCAAGATCCTGCTGCAGGTCGCGGCCGAGGACTGAGTCCCCGGGGCCATGCCGGCCTCCGGCGGGCCCGCAGCGGCATTTTGCCGGCCATGGCTTGCCAGCCCGGCGCAAGCTGGCCCAGACTGCCGGCAGGAAACGGCAGGGAAGGGGCGGCGATGCGGCATGGCGGGCAGATTCTGGTCGATGCGTTGAAGGCGAACAGGGTCGGGCGGGTGTTCTCGGTCCCGGGCGAAAGCTTCCTGGCGGTGCTGGACGGGCTCTACGCCTCGGGCATCCAGAACGTCACCTGCCGGCACGAGGGCGCCGCCGCGATGATGGCCGAGGCGCAGGGCAAGCTGACCGGCCGGCCGGGCATCGCCTTCGTCACCCGCGGCCCCGGTGCCAGCAATGCCAGCGCCGGGGTGCATGTGGCGCGGCAGGATTCGACGCCGATGATCCTGTTCGTCGGCCAGATCGCCCGGGCCGACCGCGACCGCGAGGCCTTCCAGGAGGTCGATTACCGCGCCATGTTCGGCCCGCTGGCGAAATGGGTGGCCGAGATCGACCAGACCGAGCGCATCCCGGAATACCTGTCGCGCGCCTTCCACCTTGCCCTGTCGGGCCGGCCGGGCCCGGTGGCGCTGGCGCTGCCCGAGGACATGCTCTCGGCCCGGGCCGAGGTGCCCGACATCGCCCCGCCCGCCGCGCCGCTTTCCGCCGTCGCCGGCGAGTCGGTCGCGGCCATCGCCCAGGCGCTGGCCGGGGCCGAGCGGCCGCTGGTGGTGCCCGGCGGCACGCTGTGGTCGCAGGCCGCCGCCGAGGATCTGGCGCGCTTTGCCGAAAGCTGGGGCCTGCCGGTCGCCGTGCCTTTCCGCCGCCAGGGGCACATGGACAACGCGCATCCGAATTATGTCGGCGACCTGGGCGTCGGCATGAACCCGGCGCTGGGGCAGGCGCTGGCGCAGGCGGATTGCCTGCTGTCGCTGGGCTCGCGGCTGGGCGACACGCTGACCCGCGGCTATGAGCTGATGGACCCGGTGCGCCCGCAGGCGCGGGTGATCCATGTCCACCCCTCGCCGGACGAACTGGGGCATCTCTGGCGGCCCGATCCGGGGCTGGCGGCCGATCCGCGCGCGGTGGTGGCGGCGCTGGCGGCACTGCCCGCACCACGGCGCTGGGACGGCTGGACCGCCGGGCTGCGCGCGGCATACGAGGCCTGGCAGCAGCCCCGCCCCACCCCGGGCACGGTGCGGATGGAGGACACGGTGCGCTGGCTCTCCGACCACCTGCCGCCGGATGCGATCATTACCAACGGCGCCGGGAACTACGCGGCCTTCATCCATCGCTATTACCGCTTCCGTCGCTTCGGCACGCAGCTGGCGCCGACCTCGGGCTCAATGGGCTACGGCCTGCCCGCGGCCGTCGCGGCCAAGCTGCAGCAGCCGGGCCGCATCGTGGTCTGCATGGCGGGGGACGGCTGCCTGCAGATGACGGTGAACGAGCTTTCCACCGCCGCCCAGCACGGCGCTGCCGTCATCGTCATCGTGGCGAACAACGGCCATTACGGCACCATCCGCATGCATCAGGAGCGCAGCTATCCCGGCCGCGTCTCGGGCACGGCGCTGGCCAATCCCGATTTCGCGGCCCTGGCCCGTGCCTATGGCGGCCATGGCGAGCGGGTCGAGCGGCAGGAGGATTTCGCCGCTGCCTTCGCCCGGGCGCAGGCGGCCGGAACGCTGGCGGTGCTGGAGCTGGTGCTGGACCCCGAGGCGCTGAGCACCGGCGCCACGCTTTCGGAAACCCGCGCGGCGGGCGAGGCGGCGCTGCGCCGGGCCTGAGGGCAGGGGCGGCCACCAGCCTGGGCCGGCACAAGGGGTTTCCCGGAAGCCCCGCCCTAGATCCCGCCGATCCAGACCAGCGCCGCGGCCAGCGCCGCGGCCGCGGGCACCGTCACCAGCCAGGCGCCCAGGATCATCCGCATGTACGAGCGGCGCACCAGATGCCGGCGCCGGCGCTCCTCGGCCGGCAGCGGCGCGTGGCTTGCCGCCAGCCGCCGGTCGCGCCATTCGCGATAGAAGCCGACGCCGAACACGCCCCCCACCGCGACATGCGTGGTCGAGACCGGCAGGCCCATCAGCGAGGCCCCCAGCACCGTCGCCGCGGTCGCCAGCGACACGCAAAGCGCGCGCGCGGCGTTCAGCCGGGTGATGCGGCTGCCGACCATGTGCACCAGCCGGCGCCCGAACAGCAGCACCCCCAGCGCGATGCCCAGCCCCCCCAGCAGCAGCACCAGCCGGCCGCGCAGCGCATCGTCGCCCGCCGCCGGGTTGCCCGCCGACAGGCTGTCGAGGATGATGGTCAAGGGCGCCGCCACGTTCGAGGTGTCGTTGGCGCCATGGGCGAAGCCCATCACCAGCGCCGAGGCGGCCAGCGGCACCGCCAGCAATTGCTTCATCGCCAGCCGCCCGCCGCCGGCGCCGCGCGACTGCCGGTCGAGGCGCCGCCGGGTATAGAGCCAGCCCAGCAGCGCGCAGGCCAGCACCAGCAGCGCATTCGCCGCCAGGCCCGAGCCGTGCCAGGACAGTTCCGCCACCCCCGCCAGCATGGCCGAGGTCAGCGCGACGGCCACCGGCATCCAGGTGCGGGCGGCGGCCAGGCGATCCTCGCGGTCCATGACCAGCCGGCGCAGCAGCGCCATTAGCCCGGCGGCGATCAGCCCCGCCACCAGCGGCGAGACGATCCAGCCGAAGGCGATCATCGCCATGGCCGGCCAGTTCACCGCCCCCAGGCCGAAGCTTGCCATGCCGGCCCCGGCGATGGCGCCGACCACGGAATGGGTGGTGCTGACCGGCGCGCCCAGCCAGGTGGCCAGGCTGATCCAGCTGCCCGCCGCCAACAGCGCCGCCAGCATCATCCGCGCCGTCGCCTCTCCTTCGCCCAGCGTGCTGCCGACCAGCCCCTCGGTCAGGGTGGCGGTGACGCCGCCGCCGGCGATGACCGCGCCCAGAACCTCCATGACCGCGACCGAGACCAGGCCGGTGGTCATGCCGATGGCGCCGGCGGCCACCGCCGGACCCAGGGCGTTGGCGACGTCGTTGCCGCCGATCGACATGGCCACATAGGCGGCCATGGCCATGCCGGCGGCCAGGATGCCAAGCGCCGGCTGGCCGGCGAAGAAGCCGGTGCCGACATAGGCGGTCGCGGCGATGAAGATCAGCCCCAGCCCCAGGCGCATCAGCGGCCGCGCCGAATGCAGCACCGCCCGCTCGGTATGGGTGACGCGGCTCAGATCCTCGTCGAGCGTGCGGTATTCGCGCGGTTCGCGCCTCATGCCGGGGGGCGCCGCTGCGGCGCGGGCAGGCTGCGCAGCAGCTGCTTCAGCCCGGTCTCGGCCACCATGCGGGCGGCCTCCTCGGGCGCGAACCAGCGGCGTCTGCGCTCCTGCGCCTCGGGGAACTGCGCCTCGAGCGCCTCGACATGCAGCGGGAAGACCCGCACCTCGACCGGGATGGCGAAGCCGCGGTCCTGGTCCTTGTCGTAGTGATAGCGGCCGATCTCGGCCTCGTCCACGCGGCCGCGGACGCCGGCTTCCTCCCAGGCCTCCTGCCGGGCGGCGTCGGCCAGGCTGCGGCCGGGCATGGGCCAGCCTTTGGGCAGGATCCAGCGCCCGGTGCCGCGGCTGGTGACCAGCAACACCTGCCCGCTGGCCGGGTCGAGGCACAGCGCCGCGACCTGCATGTCGGGCGGGCGGCGGCCGAGCAGCCGCGCCAGCCTGTCGCGGAACTGGACGATCATGCCGAATCCTCCGCGTCGCGGATGCGGCCCCGCGCCGCCTTGACCTCGCCGCGCTGGGTCTTGGCGGCCAGCCGGCGACGCTGGCTGCCCAGCGTCGGACGGGTCGGGATGCGCTTGCGCGGCGCGACCAGCGCCTGGCGGATCAGCTCGGCCAGCCGTTCGCGCGCCAGCTCGCGGTTGCGGGCCTGGCTGCGGGTTTCCTCGGCCCGGATCAGCACCGCGCCGTCCTGGGTCCAGCGCCGTCCGGCCAGCCGCTTCAGCCGCGCCTTGACCGGCGGGGCCAGGTGCGGCGAGCGCTCGGCCTCGAAGCGCAGTTCCACCGCGGTCTCGACCTTGTTCACGTTCTGCCCGCCCGGCCCCTGCGAGCGGGTGAACTGTTCGGACAGCTCCCATTCCTGGATGGCGATCTGATCGTTGATGCGCAGCATGATGCGAATATGTCGCAAATCGCGGCCAAGAAAAGGTCAAGCGAATCACGAAACGCGCAAATTGCGTCAGTGCAGCCGGATTGCCGCAGTCGCCGAGGCGCCGTCGGCATCCACCACCGTCAGCTCGGCAAAGCCGGGGCCGGGGTTGGGCAGGCTGGCCTCGGGCTGCGGCCGGGCGATGGCGGCGGGCGCGCCGTTCAGCAGGAAGGTCCAGGGCCCGCGCCCGCCGCGCGCCTTGGCGGTCAGCGGCCCGCGCAGGTCCAGGTCGGCCCCGTCCGGCGGATAGGTCAGGCGCAGCGCATCGGGGCTGGCGGGGCTGGCCGCAGCGGCGCTG
>NZ_JAEHFP010000173.1 GCF_016446475.1 Paracoccus binzhouensis
TTGCGTGCCAAGGTCACCTCCCACGTAGAGATGATCTTGAATCACAGCCAGACGCGCAGGGGAATCCTTTTTGTCAACACAACCTAGAGAAAGATGGTAATTGATTTTTCAGAATTGGAAAGATGGCGAATAACAGGTTGAACTGGGATGATGCACGCCCCTTCCTTGCGGTTGCCCGCTTGGGCACCCTGAGCGCTGCCGCAAGTCATCTCCACATCGGCATCGCTACCCTGTCCAGGCGAATCGAGCGCTTGGAAAGTGCTCTCGGCGTGCCTCTCTTCATTCGGGCGCAGTCCGGCTACCAATTGACCGAAGATGGGCAGGCGCTCATCGAGAAGGCGGAGATACTCGAATCGGCTGCCCTGTCCTTCAGCTCCATGGCCTCATCCCGTGCAGAGATCGCAGGCCGCGTCCGTCTGGCGACGGCCGAAACCCTGGCGACGGAAATCGTCATCCCCGCGCTTCCGCGTTTCGTGCAGCTTTATCCGCGCCTAAATGTTGAGGTCGTGACCGATATCCAGACGGCGAACCTGCATCGGCGCGATGCGGATCTCGCTCTGCGAATGGTTAAGCCCGAACGCGGCAATGTCTCGCTTCAACGGGTGGGCACGCTCGGCTGGGGCCTCTATGCCAGCGAGAGCTATCTTCTCCAGCATCCCTTCAAGGATTCGGACAAGGCCCTTTCCGGTCATTCCATCATATCCTGGAGTGAAAGCCACGCCGAGCTTTCGGCAGCCAAATGGATCGACAGCCTCGCACCTGCCTCAGGACACACGATCACGACGACCGGGCTGCAAACGCAACTCGCCGCCGCCAAGGCGGGCCTGGGCATTGCGGCCCTGCCGCACTACTTGGGCCGCGGCGCCGCGCTCAGGTGCCTTCGAAAGAACTTCGGGCTCGATCAACCGATCTATCTCGTCGTCCAGTCAGATCTCACCCAGTCTGCCCGCGTTCGAGTGATGTGCGATTTTCTCCGGGAAATCATGGCGCAGAAGCGGCCGTTCTTCGCCGCCGATTGATCGGAAGAGTCGATCTCGTATTTTCCAATATCGGAAAATCTTTCTCACGAATTAGTTATATATTTGCCCCGGACCATCCCGCACACATGAAAGGTGTGCGGCGGTCTGAAGATATCGGGGGGACCCGGCAGTCTTTCGACAACAGAGCGCTGACACGCAGCATTTTTCGCAGCATCGGAGAAATGAATGTCGTCTCGCTTCATCATGATTTCACGTTTCAGGACGATTCCCGGCAGGGAGCAGGAGCTGATTTCCATGCTCCCGCAGGGACCCGATCGTCGGCTTCTCAAATCCGTCGAAAACCCCGAAGTGATCGAGATCCGTGCGCTCAAAGACAGCCTGACGCTGATCAATCTCGTCACCGAGGCGCCCCAGGTCGATAACAGCCAGATTGCCGGATTGCTGGTTGCTGACGTGCGCCGCGAAATCCTCGATTTCGTCGAGGCGCCGAAGGATTGCGCCGATCTGCTACCCCGGACACGCTACATCCAGCTTCGCCATGTTGAAGTGAAGCCGAGCATGATGTCCGCCTATCGCGCGTGGCGCGACGAAACCATCTTCGAAGTCGTGCGCGCGCATGACCCCGCAGCCGTCTTCCTTGCCTATCATTCGCTGATCAGCGGGGTGCCTGGGGTCATGTTTCTGGCTGGATTTGATACCGACATCGCGACCTACACCACTGCATTCACCGATGATCGCTACCGCGAAATCGTCCAGCAGGCCGGTGATACATACATTACCGGCGGAGCCGAGGGGCTCTACACCGAAGTCTATGAAGGCGAAATGGCCGAGACTGCCTGAACCACGGCCATCATCTTCCATCAACAATGAGGTACTAGATGGGACGTCAAGATTTCATCGTTGTTTCTGACAAGTTCTCCGAATTCGCCCGTTTCAACGGCGGCATGACGCCGGCGCAGATCAAGGCGATGCTGATGCTGCCCGACGGCATCCTGCCGAAAACCATCTCCCTTCATCGCGGTCAGGGGCTGGCCGATGCCGAGATCGAGGAACTTTCGGCCATGATCCGCGAGCGGGACCCGGATGGGGCTAGGTGGAAAATCGAAGGCCTGCTCGCTCTTTCTCCGCGTGCAGGTGGCGAGTTGTCGCACAAGCGCAAACACTGCAACACGCTTGTCGCCAACCCGACAAAGATCGATGGCGACACCTACTCCATGGATCTCTGCATCGACCAGAACTGCGAGCTGATGGATGATCATCAGACCGGGCAGCACGTTCAGGGCATGATCCTCATCGAAGCTTCGCGCCAAGCATTCCTTGTGGTCACGGAGGCATTCTTCCTTCGCGAGCGGAACCAGAAATCGTACTTCGTCATCAACTCAGTCACGAGCAAGTTTCTCAACTTCGTCTTTCCGGTCCATGCGCATCTCCTCTATCGGGTTATCTCGAAGGACATCAACGACCGACGTCAGAAATTCGATGTCGAGATAGATCTGGTCCAGGCCCAACAGGTTTGTATGACCACGACGTTCTCCTTCACCGTCTATCCGGCCGATCTCATAGCCCAAAAAGAACGCGATCTCGCGGAAACCGCGGCACGGAACTGTCTCCAGCGAATTGTTCAGATGCGCCTTGGCGCGAACGGGGCGTCGAGATCGCATTCCGGCGCGTCCGGTATTCATCCCGCTTGACCGGAGATCATTCGTGAAACGCCGGTATCATCTCAGCATCACAACACAAGGGCCGCTCTATCCGCCAAGCGAAGTCATGGACGGAGACGGAAACTTCATCGTCATCGGCGCCGTCAACGGAACAGACGAAGCCGGCTCGGTCACGACGAAATGGGGCGGGGCCATCGTGTCCCCGTTCAGCCCCCTGCCGAACTTCGGTGAGCGCGCACCCTATGACATCCTCGAGACATTCGACCCCGAGAATCTTCCCCGACACCTGAGCCGCAGAATCTTGCACACGCTGCCGCTTCCCCTGCCGTGCAACAACTACGGAATGGTCTTCGCCCCGGCTCAACGCCCGGATGCGGATTTGGATGTTCGCGAGAGTTTCCCCTTTCATCTGACGCCTATCCCTGACGCCGAATGGGTGCATGGACGTCAGATGCGGTCGCCGGTGACACTGGGGGATTGGATAAAGGCCAAGGGAGAACTCACCGTATCACTCGAAAACGATTCCCGCGAGGCGCGGTTCAGTTTTGTGTTTTCCGGCTTGGTGCCGAAGTCGGTCTATACGATCATGACGCTACGGGAAGACGATCTGAAGCCGGGAGTCAAGACGCGCCCTGGACCGCTCGGCATCCCGAATGTCTTCGTAACCGACGATCTCGGTGCTGCGGCTTTCGAGGCCGTCCTTCCGGACCCTTTCCCGCCGGGAAGTCGGCCAGGGAACCGCGTCATCAATGTCGTGGTGCTCTTCATGAGCTACCAGATGAGCCATGGCGGTGCGATCGGTATCTACGGCCTGGGCGGCGATATTCATGCGCAACTCAAGCTGCCCGGAAAGGCATTCGAGGAATTCGAGACGAAGCCGTTCCTCGAAGTGTCCGAAACTGCCGCGCCTGCCTACCTCGCCAGAACAGAGCCCGAGGCGACAAACCGCAACGTCTATGCGTTCTTCGATGTCGATGAGACGTTGATCCGCACGAAAAGCATGTTCGATTTCTATCGCTTCTTTTGTGGGCTGCGGGGCACCACCCGGGAGTTGGAAAGGTTCGAAGCCGATTTTGCTGACATGCTGGCGCAGGATCTGCCGCGCGAAGATCTCAATCGCATCTACTACAGCTATCTTGCAGGAGTCTCGCCGGCCGAACTCAAACGAGCCGGGCAGCTCTGGTGGCTGGAAGTCTCGAAGCGTCCCGGATTTTTCCTCCAGGAAAGCTGTGACCTGCTCAGGGATTTGCAGGCCGCAGGCGTGACCGCCGTGTTCGTGTCGGGGTCCTTCAAGGAAATCCTCGCCCCGATTGGCCGCGAATTCGGCGTCACGAATTTTCTCTGCGCACCCATGCGGGTCGGTCAGAATGGCCTGTACGACGGTAGCCTCGGCGCGCCACAGACCATCGGCGCCGGCAAAGCTGAAGCCATTACGCTGTTTCTCCAGCAGAAGGCGGCCAATCCCACATTCTGTTGGGCGGTAGGTGACGATCTGAGCGATCTGCCAATGCTGGAGCTTGTCGGCAATCCGGTTGCCGTCGGTGACCAGACTCCCCTTGCCATACTGGCGTCCGAACGCGGCTGGGTTGTCCTTCCTGGAGGACCTTTACCGAGCGTACGGCGCCACCAAGGCGATGAACGATTCAAGGCGGCTGCCAATGGCCATCTCGGCATCCGCTGACATGAAAGGACATACCATGCAATCGAAACGCATTTTTGTCACCGGAGCTACCGGAGGGATCGGTGCAGCCGTCGTCTCCCGCCTCCTTGCCGACAAGCACACGGTCATTGCCGCTGACGTCGTTCTCCCCGAACTTCCCTCTGGCGGCGACGAGAACCTTTTCGTGCCGCTCGCCTTCGATATTCGGGACACGGCAAGCGCCGAAAACGCGATGGCGACGGCCGTGGCTGCGACTGGCGGCCTTGATGCCCTGATCAACGTCGCCGGAGTCTGTTATGGCGGCGATCCTGAAACAGCTTCGCCTGAAGATTGGGCGACCACGTTCGATATCAACGTGAAGGGCATGTTCCAGCTAACCCGCGCAGCACTGCCGCACCTGAGGCAGCAGCGGCGATCAGACATTGTGAACATCTCGTCCATCTGGGGCGTGGATCACACTCACGCGTTGCTTTCCTACTCCGCATCGAAGTTCGCTGTCGAGGGCTACACGGGCGGTCTGCGGATGTGGGGAATGCCGAAGAATATCCGCGTCTGCGCCATCCAGGTTGACAAGGTCGATACCGGCTTTCGCCAAAATCTCGGGGCAGCCGGCGAGTTTCCGCAGGAAAAGCTCGACCGCATGCTCAAGCCCGATGACGTCGCCTCTGCCGTAGTTTTCACCATCTCCACACCGGACACAGCGCAAATCTCCTCGATGCGGCTCGACGCGCCGCTCTGGTATCAGTCATAAAGGGGCAGTGCATGAAAACGAGCGCCAGCACAGCGGTCATCATGACCCTGCTCGCAACCTTCTTCTGGGGGTCGAATTTCCAGGCGGCCAAGATTGCGCTGTCGAGCAATCCACCATGGACCGCGTCTTTCGAACGCTTCATTATTGCCGTGATCGGCACCTTCGCTATCCTGCTACTCAAGGAGAAGGTTCGCTGGGAGATCCTCTCACGCAATCTCATGCCGTATATTGTACTAGGCGTGATCGGCGTGGCGGGCTTCAACGGATCACTCTTCGTCGGCTTGCAGACCTCCAGCCCGATCACCGCATCCCTGATCATGGCCACGACGCCGATCTCGGCGAACATTATCGAGGCGATCATCAACCGCCAGGTTCCGGCGACAGATCGTATCGTCGGGATGATCATCAGCCTATTCGGCGTCTCCCTGGTCATCACGAATGGTCAGATCCTGTCCGGCCATATCGACTTCGCGCCCGGCGACGTCATCATTCTCGCCGGCTCCATCGGATGGGCGGCCTATACTGTTGGCACCAGGGCCTTCGTCACCGATTCGACACCGCTTGAAACCACCACCTGGACCATGCTTTTCGGGACCATCGCGCTCGGCTTGGCTGCCTTCGCATTCGAATCTCCAGTCGAGGCGGTAGTCGTGGGCTCCGGTATCAGCTTCCTCGCAATTCTGTGGATGGGGATCGCCGGTTCGGTCTTGGCCTATCTGTTCTGGAATGTAGGAATTGCCGTACGTGGGCCAGGGAAGACCTCGATTTTCTTTAACTTTGTCCCCGTTTTCGCTCTCCTGATCGAAGTCACTATGGGTACGATACCGCACTTGGTCCAGATAATTGGCATTGCAATAACTATCTTCGGTGTGCTGGTCGGTCAGGGACGTTTCTCCAC
>NZ_JAEHFP010000174.1 GCF_016446475.1 Paracoccus binzhouensis
TACGACAAAACCGCAGACAGTTTCCTCGGCTTCATCGACATCGCCTGCATCAGGCTCTGGCTTCGCCATTTGTCAACATGACCTAAGCCTGCTGCTTGACAAAAAGCCGCTCATGCAACTAATAATGTTACATGAAGAAAAACAGCCAGCTCTCGGACGTCCTGCACGTCCTTCTGCATATGGCGCAATCCGAGCGACCCGCGACCTCGGAAGCGCTTGCCGCTGCCATGCAGACGAACCCCGTCGTGCTGCGCCGCTTGATGGCCGGGCTCAGGGATAAGGGCTTCGTCAGATCATCCAAAGGCCACGGCGGTGGCTGGGTGCTGGCCTGCGCGCTGGACGCGGTCACGCTGCGCAGTGTTTACGAGGCGCTCGGCGACCCCCCTCTCATCTCGCTGGGTTTCCGGGAAGACCAGCCCCGATGTCTCGTCGCACAGACCGTCAACGACGCATTGGGCGTGGCAATGGGAGACGCCGAGCGTCTGCTGCTGGAGCGACTGGGTGACGTGACGCTGGCCACTCTCGCCAGCGACTTCCGTCGACGCATGAGGGTTCATCGACATGCCCCGCACCGGCTCGAAGAGCACGTCTATGAAGGTTGATTTCGCGGTCATCGGTGGCAGCTTCGCGGGCCTGTCCGCAGCGCTGCAGCTCGCCAGAGCCCGCCGCGACGTACTGGTGATCGATGCCGGACAGCGTCGCAACCGCTTCGTCGACGAGGCGGGCGGGCATTCGCACGGATTCCTCACGCGTGACGGCCAGTCCCCGGGCGCAATCGCTGCCGAAGGCCGGAGCCAGTTGCTGCGTTACCCGAACGTGCAATGGCTGAACGGCCTTGCCGAGGACGCGTGCCGCGGGTCGGATGGCCGTTTCGAGTTCCGTGTCGCAAGCAAGGTGGTCAGTGCCCGTCGATTGATCCTGGCTGTTGGCGTGCGCGACGAGCTGCCGCCAGTGCCCGGTCTGGTCGAGCGCTGGGGCTGCAGCGTATTTCATTGCCCCTACTGCCATGGCTATGAGTTGGACGCCGGGCCCATCGGCATCGTTGCCGCATCACCGATGGCGCAGCACCATGCCCTCATGCTGCCGGACTGGGGCAAGCCAACCCTGTTCCTCAACGGCGCCTATACGCCGACGCAGGAGGATCTGGCCGCACTCGACAGGAGGGGCACGTGCGTCGAATCAACGCCCATTGATCGCATCGAGGGTGCAGCCGACGTCGTGCTGGCGGACGGACGCATCCTGTCGATGAAAGGTCTGTTCACTCAGACACGAGCCCACCTCAGCAGCCCTGTGGCGCAACAACTGGGCTGTGAGATTGAGGAAGGTCCGCTTGGCGCGTTCATCAAGGTCAACTCTGCACAGGAGACGAGCGTGCCAGGCGTCTTCGCATGTGGAGATGCCGCGCGAGCGGCGGGAAGCGTGGCGCTGGCTGTCGGCGACGGCGCACTCGCGGGTCTGGCTGCTCATCGCTCGACTTTGTTTTGACTCGCTTGCGGCAGATCTGCAGCTCCCTTGCGCCAAAGCCAGAAAGAGCATATATGATTCGCATACGATTCATATAGCCGAGGATAGATGGGCATCGTAAATATCGACGACGATCTGCATGACCAACTGCGCAAAGCCAGCGCGGTGTCGTGCCGCTCTATCAATGCGCAGGCGGCCTTCTGGATCAGGATCGGCATGCTTTGCGAAATGAACCCGACACTGAGCTTCAACGACATCGTCACTCGTGAGCTGCGGGCCGCTGGGGTTGTGGCTGAACCTGCCGAGATAGTGTCGGCATGACCAAGCGACCAGAGGAAATCGCGCTGATGGCGGAGGCAGGCCGACTGTTGGCGCAGGTGTTCGGCTATCTTGATCGGTTCAACCTGATTGGCATGTCCACCATGCAGGTCAACGATCTGGTCGATGCGTTCATCGTTCATGAGCTCGACGCGCGCCCGGCCAGCAAGGGGCAATATGGGTATGCCTACGCGCTCAACGCCTCCCGCAACCATGTGGTCTGCCATGGCATTCCGTCTGCTGAAGACATTCTGCAGGACGGGGATATCGTCAATTTCGACATCACGCTGGAGAAGAACGGCTACATCGCCGATTCCAGCAAGACCTATCTGGTCGGCGAGGCGTCACTGCCGGCGCGGCGACTCGTTCAAGTGGCTTATGAAGCCATGTGGAAAGGCATTCGTGCCGTTCGACCCGGCGCCACCCTTGGCGACGTAGGCCACGCCATCGAGCGGCATGCCCGCAGGAATGGCTATTCGATCGTCAGGGAATACTGCGGGCATGGCATTGGACGTGACATGCATGAGCCCCCTCAGGTAGTGCATTGGGGCAAGCCGCGAACGGGCCTGGTCTTGCGTGAAGGCATGGTGTTCACCATCGAGCCGATGGTGAACCAAGGACGGCGTGCCGTTCGGACCGAGGAGGATGGCTGGACGGTGGTCACCTGCGATGGCCGATTGTCGGCTCAGTTCGAGCATACCGTCACCGTCACGGGCAATGGCGCCCAGGTCCTGACCTTGCGCCCCGGCGAAAAATGCCCGGTGTGAATTTCATGAATCGATGCCTCGAACAGAGTAGATATGGCCACAGGCACAAAAGCCGAAAAGAACCCGCATCATCAACATGGACTCATCGCGGATCTTGAGCGCACGCAACTGAAGCGCCTTGAGGCGTTGTCGATCATCGAAGCCACAACGCTGGTCCTTTTGGTATTCATTGCGGTTCCACTGCGGCATCTTTGGGGATGGCCGTATGGCTCGAAGCTGTTGGGGCCAATACACGGAATCGCATTTCTGGCATACATCTGGACAGCAATACAAACTGTAGCTGGCGGCGGCTGGCATCAACGTGAAGTGGTTCGATTGTTGTTGGTCGCGTTTGTGCCATTCGGGGGGTACGCCAATATCCGATGGCTGCGCGAACGGGCGAGAACAATCGCCGAGATCAAGCAGGCCTGATGATGGTGGCAGCGATCTACCCCTATTTGGTGGCGGCGCACGTCACGGCGGTGGTATTTCTGGTAGGCGGCCTGCTTGCGCAAGAACGAATCGTCAATGCCATCTCGCAGTCGCCACCGGAGGCACAAACAGGGGTGCTGGTGGCGCTGCAGCGTTTTGAACGCACGGTCACCACGCCCGCATTGTTGTTGACCTGGATCCTTGGATTGTCTCTGGCACTCAGTGCAGGCTGGCTGTCATCAGGGTCGTGTCGCGAAGGTGGTGGAAATTTGAAGGCGGCGTAATCTCCGGGTGAACCAACACCCACCCAACCGGCGGCTGCAACCGCCAGGGAGATCACGCCATGAACCAGATTACCGACACTGCGAGCTTTGCGCTACTGGCTGGGGAGGCCGGGTTCGATCCGATCGAGGAACGGCTACGGGCCAACGTCCGCGCGACGATCGAAGCCGTTTTCGAAGAGGAGTTGGCCGGCTTTCTCGGCCGGTTGCGCTATGGCCGAGGCGATGGTGCCGCGAAGGGGTATCGCCACGGGCACCGCGAACGGCAACTCACCGGGACCTTCGGGACGGAAACAGTGCGGGTGCCGCGCGCCCGGATCGAGGACGACGCAGGCAAGGTGACGGAATGGCGCTCGAAGGCGCTGCCCCGCTATCAGCGGCTGACAAAGAAGGCCGAGGCCCTGATCGCCGCAGTCTATCTCTCCGGCACCAACACCCGGCGCGTCAAGCGAGCGCTGTTCGGGCTGTTCGACGGGGCGGCCAGCAAGGACGTGGTCAGCCGCGCCTGGCGCAAGGTCAAGGTGGACTGGGACGCTTGGTGCGCGCGCAGCCTCGCCGAAGAGGACATAGTCCGTCTGATCCTGGACGGCACCGTGATCAAGACCCGGCTGGACCGCAAGGCCACGAACATCTCGGTTCTGGCCGCCATCGGCGTGCGACGCGACGGGCAGAAGGTGCTGCTTTCCATAAGAAATATGGGCGGGGAGAGCTCCGCCGCGTGGCGACAGTTCCTCGATGATCTTGATGCCCGGGGTCTGAAACGACCCGAATTCGTGATCGTTGACGGCGCCCCGGGTCTGGAGGCCGCGCTTGTGGCGCTATGGGGTGACGACCTTCCGATCCAGCGCTGTACGGTGCACAAACACCGCAACCTGCTGGCGCACGCCCCAAAGCACATGCACGACGAGCTGACAGAGGACTACCGCGACATGATCTACGCCGACACCGCGGCCGAGATCGAGAAGAAGCGCAAGGCGTTCCTGCGAAAGTGGAGGCTCAAGTGCCGAGCGGTGGCCGACAGTCTCGAAGAAGCTGGGGCGCGGCTCTTCACCTTCACCCGTCTGGACCCATCGCAATGGAAATCCACCCGGACCACCAACGCCATCGAGCGCCTGAACGGGGAGTTCCGCCGCCGCATCAAGACCCAGACCGTGCTGCCCTGCGCCGAGACCGTGCCCATGCTGCTCTGGGCGTTGCTCGCTTCCGGCCAAATCCAGATGCGTAAGGTCGACGGCTGGGAGACCCTCTCTCAGCCTATCGAACCGATGCCCCTTGACCTCGCAGCCTGAAAAAACGAACCTTCAAATGCTCGGAGCGCGCCGCCAGGGAATTTCCACAGCATTCGCGACACGACCCACCACGCGGCAGGGCGGTCAGGCCGGACGCTTACGTTGAGGAAGACGCACTCGTATTTGAGGCTGCGCCACAGCCGCTCGATGAAGACGTTGTCCATCCAACGGCCGCGCCCGTCCATCGAGATGCGGATGCCGGCGTCCTTCAGCGTGGTGGTGAAGGCGAAGCTGGTGAACTGGCTTCCCTGATCCGTGTTGAAGATGTCGGGCCTGCCGTGGTGGGCGATTGCCTCTTCGAGCGCGGCCACGCAGAAGTCGGCGTCCATCGTGTTCGACAGCCGCCAGGCAAGCACCTTGCGGCTGAACCAGTCCATGATGGCGACGAGGTAGAGGAAGCCGCGCCGCATCGGGATGTAGGTCACATCGGCACACCATACCTGATCTGGTCGCTCGATCGCCAGATTCCGTAGCAGGTAGGGATAGATGCGGTGCTGCGGATGCGGCTCGCTGGTCCTCGGTGCCTGGTAGATCGGCGACAGGCCGATCTTGCGCATCAGCCGCCGGACACGCTTGCGGCCGACGCACCAGCCCTGGCGACGCAGGTGCCGCGCCATCTGACGCGAGCCATACCAGGGCGTTTCCATGAAGGCCCCGTCGATGACACGCATCAACTCAAGATTCTCCGGGCTCTCGCCAGCGGGCTGGCGGTAGAACGAGGCTCGCGAGATCGAGACCAGCTCGCACTGGCGACGGATCGAGAGCCGTTCGTGATCGGGATCAATCATCATTCTCCTCCGATCCAGGCTCAGCGATCGAAGGCTTTGGCCAAAAAATCGCGCTCGACGACGAGCTGGCCGATCTTGGCGTGCAGCTTCGTGACCTCGGCCTCCAGGCCGACCTGTGCGTCGGAAGCCTTGTCGTCGAACGCCTTGGCCAGGTTCTCGATGGCCTGCCGCTTCCACTGCGTGATCTGGTTGGGATGAAGCTGGTGTTTCGTGGCTAGGTCATGTTGACAAATGGCGAAGCCAGAGCCTGATGCAGGCGATGTCGATGAAGCCGAGGAAACTGTCTGCGGTTTTGTCGTAGCGTGTTGCCAGGCGGCGACTGTTCTTGAGCTTGTTGAAACAACGCTCGACCATGTTGCGCAAGGTGTAGATGGTCATGTCGACGACCTTGCGCACCTTGCGGTTCTTTCGCATGGGGATCATGGGCAGCGCGTTACGGCTCTCGATGGCATTGCCAAGGGCAGTGTCGCAAAGTTTCTGGTTCTTCGATGACCTTTGATATGCCATTGTTTTCGGGTAGTTGGGGAGAGGCTCGGGGCGTGATCGA
>NZ_JAEHFP010000175.1 GCF_016446475.1 Paracoccus binzhouensis
TTGTTGCGAACGCCCACGATCACTGGCAAGTTGATCGCAGGTGGCACTGGGCGCGTTCTTCACACCCACAGAAACAGTTAAAGAAGACTCTTTGTTAGACTCTAAGTTAAGGGCGCGATTTCCTGAATGGGTTCCGGGTGTTAAGCCCGGTTTCGGTTCCTGATAGCACGAGCCTCCGGTTCCCGATAGCACGATAGTCCGGGTTCCTGATAGCACGAGGCCATCCACAGGTTTTCCACAGGGCGCGACCGGCTCGAAGGCCAGCAGCATCCGCCCGCCAACCTCAGCTTCGAGAAACAGCGAATAGCCCGGCAGAGGCTGGCGCCGGATGATGTCGCGCAGCTCGAAGGCGAAGCGCTTGAACGGCGACAGGCTGCCGGATTTCTGGTGAAGGTGACGGAAATCGAACCGCCAGCCATCGCGCTGGCGGCCGCCGTGCTTGCGCACCAGGCGATAGAGCCAGCGGTCAAGGCCGCCGGTTAGGTCGAAATAGGTCCGGTCGATGGTCAGCACGAGCGCATCGTCGAGGACGGCCTGGTAGAACCAGTCCGGCACGATCATCTCGATGCCATCGGGTCTGCCGCTATGGTCGGTGCGTTCCTGCCATTCGTTGATCCAGGAGAAGCGATGCCGGCGCCCTTCGACCGGCTGGCGGATCGAGGTGGAAATCGTGGTCGATTGCAGCCGGTCGAGCGCCGCCTTCAGGCGCTGATAGTCGCGCAAGCCGGTGCCGCGCCCGACATAGGTGAGAATCTCGTAGGGCGTGGCGGCCATCAGCCGGGAGGTGCGAAGGCCGCTGTCGCGGGCTTCGACGATCTGGCTCGCCGCCCAGATCAGAATATCGGCGTCCCAGATCGTGGCCATGCCGTGATCGGGAACAGCCTCGACCCGGATGGAGACATTGCCGGCGGCGAAGTCGATGGGCGCGATGCGCTTCGACTTGGCGAGGGAGAAGAAGGGATAGGCCATGAGATCCTGCGCGTCTCGTGGCGCGAAATCGCCGGGGAGCGCCCTGAACAGGTCGAGTTGCCCGCGCTCGGAAAGGGATCGACGTCGCACCGTCATGAAGAAAACCGCGAGCGGTCAGCGGGCGTAACGACCAGCCTGCGGGCCGGACGGAAACGCATGACGCTTGGCGGGCAGCACGGAGCCGCGCGGATCGGAGGTGGAGGTCACCGCGCCGCGCTCGGTCCAGGCCTCAAGATCGTCGATGGCATAGACCACACGGCCGCCAAGCTTGCGATAGGCTGGCCCGGTTCCGTAGGTGCGGTGTTTTTCGAGCGTCCGGGCCGAGAGGCTGAGAAAGGTCGCGGCCTCTTTGGTCCGTAGAAAACGCGGCGGCAGGACGACGGGTTCATGTGGCATGATCGGGCCTCCGTGGTGTTGCAAACGGCCACTGCGGATCAGCGGCGGGCAATGACCACGGTGGCGAAGGAAGACCGGCGAGGTGCAGGGCGAAGTTGGGGGGTATCGAAATCGCCCACCATCAGGGGCGAAAGATACCCCCTCCGTATCCGCGACGAGAGCAGCACGGAACTATTCTGAGGGCGATAGCTCGATTTATTCTCCCCCTCACGAACGCCACCGGCATCGAAGTATTCGGGCCGGCGATCCCGAAAAGCCGAAAAGCACACAATTTCAGCTTGCTGTAAGAAATTCACCAACCGGCACAGTCATCAGGTCAGGAGAGTATCGGTCCGGAGAAACCGCTTCCGGACCTCATGGCAGCGGGGTCAGTGTTCAGCCGCCCGAATAGCCCTCGAAAACAACGAAAAAATCCGGCCGCAACCGGATCGGGAGAACGCTTTCGCGAGGGCAAGTGCCGGAGGGGATGCGCCTGATGTTGAATGCTCCCCAAATTAATGCATTGATATATTAAAGCCAAACCCCGCCAGCTCACGCTTCAGATCACGAACACGGGCGCGAAGCCGCCCCCTGGCGTCCTGAAGTTCGTGGTCTGACCTTGATAGAGGCGCGCGGCCACCAGAAGCACCTGGCCATCATATGTATACAGACGCACGTCCATTTTGCGCGTCTGGGGTATCTCGTCGATCCTGATCATGCGCTCGCTGGGGCGGACCAGCGTCTGAGCAACGTATCCGCCCTCCGCGATCTCCGCCCAGACCCCTTTCGTCAGCTTGTCGCCACGATATACCGCCTTGCCGCCATGTCCGCCGGTCGGCTTGAAGAACAGGTCCCTGCGGGATTTCCAAAGTGCGTCAGCGTTGTCAGGACTGACCAGCACGGTGCGTGGAACGGCATCAAGCAGGGCGCGAAGTCTCGGTTCCACGCCCCAGGCCTCCAGCGTCGCGGAATTCGAAAGAAGCGAAAGGTTGCGCTTGTCTGCAAGGAGCGCGTGATTGTGCGGATTCGGCGTCACGACCACCGCGCCATCCCGGTAGGCTTCCTGCAATGCCTTGTGCTCGGGCTGATCGAAGGCGAAATCGGTGACCCGGTTGTAAACGAGGTCGATTGTCTTTCCATCGGCGCTGAGCCGACCATCGTCGTAGCGAAGGTGACTGGCGTCGGCGATGATCGCGTCTACCCCTCGTGCCGCGAAAACTTGCCCCGCGAGCACGAACTCGGGGTAGAGATACTGTTCCGGCGGACTGTCATCGACGATGGCGATGCGTTGTGGCGCGCCCGTTCCCCGCTGCCGAATCCATTCGTTCTGGAACATGCGAAACGCCGCGTCCTCGAACGATGGCAGCGTCGGGGGGATATCCATTTCGGTGCAACACGCGCGCTGCGCCCTCGCAAGAAAGGCATTGAGAAACGCCCCGCCGGCGTTGGTATTGATTTCGATCAAGCGGGGGCCGTCTTCGCCAAGATGGAAGTCGTAGCCCATCAATGCCCCGAGCGGGCCATGATCCGCCCGCGCGATTTCCGGCACCCAAGAGAGGACTGCGGCCTTGTATGCCGCGAGTTGGGCGGTGGTCTCCACAGCCACTGCGATCGCGCGCATCTCATTGACGGCGGTGGCCGAAAGGAACACCGGCACGTGCGAGAACAGATGGGCCTTGGGGCGGATGAACGTCTCGAAGAACGCCGGATCACCGGCCTCGCGCTCCATCGCTTCGCGCAGCGATGGAAGGTCCAGTGTAACGCAGAAGCAGCTCTTGTTGAGCCGCTCCGTGCGGTCATGAACCCGCTTCGATGAACTGGAGCCGGGATTGTTCATCGAGGGAAAACCCGAGGCGGCGCCAAGATCGAGCGCGCTTCAAATGCCAAGTAAGCCATGAATAATCCCACGAACATCCCTCCCAAAGGTTTCGCCATCAGGTCGATCCAAATATGCCGCTTCTGTTCGGCGGCCTCAACTGTGACCGGTGGGCCTCGGGAAATTGCACTGCCGGTCGCACGGGCAGCTCCATCCCGAAGGTGCCATCAGTGTGGTTGCGACACATTCTCCTGGTAGGTCCGCTCGCGCTCTGGCCAGGTGCTCTTGATATAGGCGAGGACAGCCCGGATCTCGGCGTCGCTGAGAAGATCGGCAAACCCCGGCATGTCGCTCTCATAGCCGCCCCCGACGATGGCGGCCGTGCCTTCCCTGACGATGCGGAACAGGATGTCATCGGGATGGTGCCACGTGTGGCCGCCGGCATCGTGCGGTGGCGCCGGGAGACGTCCGGATGGAAGGGGCGTCTTCCAGTCCGGCTGCCCCTCGAGCTGCGCACCGTGGCAGGACGCACATTGGTCCGCATAGACCTGCCGGCCCTGTTCGATGACTTCTGCGGATGCCGCGGCGGGGGATACCGTGCGGACCTGATGCCACCCAACGAGGATCGCCAGGATCAGGCCGCCGAGGAGCAACCCGAGCCACAAGATATTACGGAGTTCATTGCGCATGAGTTGCATGACTGCTGGTGAAGAATTTCAATCGGCTACATGCCGAAATTGAATTACTGCCAGAGGCGCGACGCCGGGGGCAATGGACATTCCCGTGACCAGCGCCTATCTTTCCGGCATGTTCGCGCGCCTCGTCACCATGCTTGCCGTCCTCGCGATCGCCGTCATGACGACGGCGACGTCCGCGCACGCGGCGCGCTTGAGCGCAGAACCGGATCACTCGGTGCATGTCGGCGAGATGATGCAGGTTGCGGCCGGCAGCGAAAATCCCTGTGATGGCGACCAGCACTGTGGCTCAGGCGATGCCGAAGCCTGTGAGTTGCTTTGCGTAGGTTTTTCGGTCTTCCTGACCTCGCCGAGCGAAGGCTCTGGCAGCGATTACGCGCCTGCCAGCCATGACCTGCCGACCGGTGCAGTGCTTGCCAGTCGGGCACCTGGGCTGAACGAACGACCTCCCAAGCTCCGTCTCCTCTGATTGCGTCCGGGCTGGAGCCCGCGGCGTTCTGTCGGTTTTGATGAACGGGACAGGCTGTCCCGAGGAGACGACCATGAATACCCTTTCACGACGCGGCTTTCTTGCCGCTGGCGCAGCCGTGCTGGCCTATGCGCATCTGCCCCGGATCGCGGCCGCGCAGGGCGCCGCCCCGCTATCATTGCACGCCGCTAGCCGGACGCTGGACATCGACGGTCGCGCCGCCACCGTCTGGGGTCTTTCCGGACCCACCGGACAGGGCCTGACACTCAACCCCGGCGCGCGCTTCCGGGTGGATCTGCGCAACGATCTCGATGTTGACACGCTGATCCACTGGCACGGCCAGATCCCGCCCAACGCGCAGGATGGCGTGCCCGACATGCCTTTGCCGATGCTCGCCCCCGGCGAGACACGCGCCTATGACTTCGCGCCGCTGCCCGGCACCTACTGGATGCACGCGCATGTGCCGCTGCACGAAATGCGCCTTCTGGCAGCACCGCTGATCGTGCGCAGCGCCGAGGATATCAGCGCCGACCGTCAGGAAGTAGTGCTTTTCCTGCATGACTTCTCGTTCAAGGCGCCCGAGGAAGTGATGGCCGAGATCCTCGACGGCCATGGGACGGCAGACGGCCATGGAGGCGGCCACGGCGCGGGCATGGGCGGCATGGCGGGTATGGATCATGGCGCCATGGGGAACATGCCGATGGAAGGCATGGATCACGGCGCCATGGGCGGCATGATGGGGATGGGTGCCATGGACGCCATGGCGATGGACCTCAATGACTACGACTGGGACGCCTATCTTGCCAATGACCGCACGCTGTCGGACCCCGAGGTGGTGCAGATCGAGCGCGGCGGGCGCGTCCGCCTGCGTGTGATCAACCCACATTCTCCAAGTAAGTCGCTGATTTCGCTGTCGTAATCGTGATATTTCGCATATAAATCATGGCGTTGACGGCTGCGAGGGG
>NZ_JAEHFP010000176.1 GCF_016446475.1 Paracoccus binzhouensis
GCCCTCACCTGCGCAGCTTCTGGAAGGAAAAATATATAGGCGACCGACAGGGAAATCGCGAGGGCCAAGAAGCTTTGCGACAGAACCTCGTTCCCGGCGTCTACATCCCGCTTGGGATGCCGACGATGGGCGGGCCTTTGGTCACGGCGGGCGGTCTGACATTCTTCCACGGCTCGCTCGACGGCATTGCCAAGTTGGGTGATTGTGGGCGCAAAGGGGGGCGAAGCGTGAGCACTTATGCGTTCATCTCGAGCGCATAGTCGTTCCACAGGCTGAAGGCGTCAGCCCGTGCGTGGCGGTATGAAGATGCGGTGAGACGATAGCGGCGGGGACGGAAGAGGGTGTTGATCTGGTCATGGGCGGCGAGGAATCTCTGCGCCTGTCGTTGGGACTTGAAGCGTCCCATGATCTTCTCTCGCCGTCGCGTTGGTCTGTGTGAGCCCTCGACCAGGTTGTTCAGCCCCTTGTGTGCCCTGTGGTCGGCGTCGGGAGCCAGGTTCCGGATTGGCTTGAAGTAGCTGCGCAGCTTGTCGGTGATCATCACACGCGGCTGGCCGAATTGCGCGATGAGCCTTGCCAGAAAGCGCCTCGCGGCTCTGGCGTTCCGGCGGGTTTGCACGAGGATGTCGAGCGTGTGGCCATTGGCGTCAACCGCCCGCCAGAGCCAGTGTTTCCTGCCGCGTATCGGGATGACGACCTCGTCCAGATGCCACTTGTCCGACGGCCCCGGCCTATCGCGCCGGATGCAGGCGGCAAACTGCGCGCCAAAGCGGTTAACCCAAAGCCTGATGCTCTCGCGGCTGACGATCACGCCGCGCTCTGCCAGAAGGTCCTCGACGTCAGCCCCGCTCAGGGCGAAGCGGTGATATGCCCAGACGGCGTAGGCAATGATCTCACGGGGAAAGCGAAACCCCTTCAGGCGCGGCATGGATGATGGCGTTTTCATCCGAGATCCTGTAGCAGGCGCTTCACGACACAACAACTTGGCAATGCCGCCACATCCATTCGGGATGCTCAGGCCGGATGCGGCTGGCACCTGGCCCACGGTGGATCTTGTCCATCGGTAGTCGCCCTGCACGCCGTAGGACCCCAATCGCGTCGAGTCGCTGCGATTGCAGTCGCCATCTCGGTTTTCGTGCTGGCGGTACTGGATGTGATACACGCGAATGCTTCGAACGAAGTCAAATGCGTCGCCCGAGATGTCGATGTCGGCGCCATCCGTGGTTTGAACCTTGATCACCTGTCCGTCGTCTGGGAAGGACTGCCGGGGCAGGGTGGCTTGGAATGCGGCGTCGAACAGGCGCTCGGCCGGTCCGGGGCTTTCCACAGGAGAGAACGACACCCCCATAGGGCAGCGCCATATCTGGAGCGGCGGCTCAATGGGCCAGGGGGTGATCCGGCGTATGAATTCGGCTCGAGCATGGGCACAAGGTGCCGATGCTGGCCAGCCACCAGCAAGACAGAGCAGGATGGCGCAATCCACTTGGTAGGCACTTGCAGTCAATGTCGCGGCCATCGCCAGCCGCACGATATGGCGTCTCATGTATCGACTCCCCACAAAACTATTCGCGCGAATACAATACAACACGTTTGACAGCAATCGTATTTCTTTGATCGGGATATCCGGCTCGAAGGCCCAGGATCTATGGTTTGGATGCGGCAATTGCTCGGAGAAGCCGGTCAGAGAGAACCAATCACTTGCCTTATGTCTTCTTATGTACACATAAAGGCCTTAATAAGACCGAGGATAGAAGCATTGCCTGCGTCATACCTTCCGCCCCCCGCAGCCAAGCGGGCGATCCGCAAGCTCGGATCCGATATCCGTGACGCACGTTTGCGCCGCGGCTTGCCGGCGTCTATTGTCGCCGAACGGGCGGGTATTGCGCGCTCAACCTACCACAAGATCGAAAAAGGCGATGCTGGCGTGTCCATCGGCATCTATGCGGCTGTGTTGCAAGCATTGAACCTGATGGATGGATTTGCAGATCTCGCTGATGCCAGGAACGATCCCCAAGGTGCACATGCAGCTCTTGAGCGCTTGCCGAAACGCGCGGTTCTTGCGCGCAAGAAGCCTGGCTCCAAGGAGAGCAGCTAGGCCATGGCAGATCGGGTCGTCGAAATCGACATCGAGCTCGATGGTGCGTTGGTGCCTGTCGGGACCATGCGTTGTGTGCCATCCCGGGCGCGCGAAACCGTCGTTTTCGAGTACTCGGACGATTGGCTGAACCGGCCAGAGCGGTTTGCTATTGATCAGGGCGTGCCGCTCTCGCCCGGGCCGTTTGTACCATCAGGCAACGGAGAGATGTTTCCAGCCCTTGGCGACAGTGCCCCAGACAACTGGGGCCGTGCCTTGATGCGGCGTCGGGAACGGCGCCGCGCTGCGCGGGAGGAACGTCCGGTTCGAACCTTGTTCGAGACCGATTATCTTATGGGTGTCTCCGATGTCAGCCGCATCGGAGCCTTGCGGCTGCGATGGCGTGGCGATGCCGACTATGCTGCACCCATCCAAGATGGCGTTCCGGGGTATATCGCGCTCCAGCGTCTTCTCGACGCAGTCGGGCGTTTCGAAGCTGGCGAGGAACTAGACGAGGACCTCGATCTCATTTTTGCGCCCGGGGCATCGCTTGGCGGTGCACGCCCAAAATGCTCAGTCTATGATGTGCAGGGCAAACTCTCGATCGCCAAGTTTCCCAAGGCTGACGACGATTACAGCAAGGAACGCTGGGAGGAAGTCGCCGCGCGATTGGCAGATCGGGCCGGCCTGACCATGGCTGACCACTCTCTGGCAAACATCGGTGACCAGCCGGTCTACCTGAGCGCCCGGTTTGACCGACGCGCAGCAGGCGAACGCATCCCGTATATGTCAGCCATGACCATGACCCAGAACCGGGATGGCGTATCTGGCAGCTATCTCGAGATCGTAGACGCTATCACAAGGACTGGCAGCCAGGCTGCAAAGGATCGCGAAGAACTCTATCGCCGCCTTGTCTTCACTGTTCTGGTGTCGAATACGGACGACCATATGCGCAATCACGGGTTTCTATGGGATGGGCCAGCTGGATGGCGGCTGTCGCCGGCGTTCGACATCAACCCGACGTCCCAGCTGGAAAAACCGCGTATCCTGCAGACACGGATCGATTTCGACGACGGGACCTGTGACATTGACCTGGTGTTGGCCGTGGCACCTGAATTCGGCCTCCGCACCCAACATGCCCGGGAAATCGTCTCTGAAGTGGCGAGAGCGACAGCGACGTGGCGCGAAGTTGCGCATCAGGTCGGGGCTCCGGCACGCGAGCTCGACTATCTGGAAAGTGCTTTCGAGCACGACGATCTGGAGAAGGCTTTGGCGCTTTAATGTCTGCCTATGCGGACATTAAAGTTATATAGTGTCTGCTTTCAAAGTCTCCAATATGGAGACGATGAAGAGTCATTCCAATATCTCGACCAGCCTTCCATAGTCCCGGCTAACCTCCTGTGCCTCGTGAAACGCGCGTTGGCGCTCGGCGTCCAAGCAGCGGAAGTATTCTTGTATGTCGGCGATGTAGCCCTCGAAATCAGAACGGAGCAGATCGGCATATTCTCGAATGTCTTCGGACCGCTCAGGCAAGAAGGGCCGTTCCGGCGCGGTACATGCATTGGTGATCTGGCCAATCGACGCGAGAGGCACAACAAGACCAAGCAAACCGTATCGAAATGCACAAAACATGCGCAGGGCAAAACTCCTTTGCCACTTCAAATTTATGGTTTCGTGCGGTAGCTACCTATTGCAGCCAAAGACGGTTCGTCAACTCAAATAAATCGTCTTGCAGTCAATTATGTTGTCTTGTATCGCCCGTGTGGAAATGTCTCCGCGGGCCGATACTCATGATGAGGAGGGCCCAGGGGAGGTCATGATAGAAGAAGCACCGAATGTGGTTACAGAAGACGGACTGCGCGGCTTGCTCGCCGAGGGCTACCTCATTGAGGTGGTCTGCAAGGAGAGAGCAGAGAAGCGCCATAACAGCTGGTACGGCTCGTGGGTCATCCGCGCCGTCTCCACTGATGGGCGTGACGATAAGATGCTCGTCACCAGCCGAAGCGTCCTCAAGCTCCGCGACTTCAAAACCATCGTTGGCCTTGTCAGTTTCCTGGCCGACATGGGCTGTACGACCGCTAGCATCCCACTTGAAGAAGGTGGCCGCGAGCGCCACGCCGCGCCTCCGGTCAAAGGCAGCTGACCGCGCGACTGCGCTCGTCGTGGCTTTGGGTACAGGCGTTTGTTCCGCGCCCCCGGCCCTGGCCGACGGTTTCATCTTTTCGGTTGGCCCAGACGGCCAATTGATTTCCTCTTCTCAAGAGGCAAACGGGCGCCTTTTTCTCTTCGCAGAACCTCGCGTTCCTGACGCAACGAGCGAGACAGCGATCCCGGCTCGATCTGCCGCCCGCGCCACTCCAGAAATCCTCCATGCGATCGAGAGCACGGCTCTACGGTATGCCGGGCATGGTGCGCTGCGTCGCGCGGGGCTTTCCGTCACTGACTGGGCGCTCCTTTACCGAGCCAACATTGAAGTCGAGAGCGCATACAATCCGGCTGCACGTAGCCCTGTCGGTGCTATAGGCCTCGGGCAGCTTATGCCGGATACTGCCCGCGACCTCGGCGTCGACCCACATGACATTGCGCAGAACCTCGACGGATCAGCTCGCTACCTGCTGATGATGCTCGACCAGTTCGGCGAGGGCTCTCTGGCCCTTGCGGCATACAACGCTGGCCCTGAGGCGGTCACACGCCACGGCGGCATCCCCCCTTTTCGAGAAACCCAAGGGCATGTGGCCCGTGTGACTGCCGTGTTTGAGCGGCTCAGAGGAGATCTTTCATGACATCGAGACCTTCGATCGTCGCGCTCGGCGCGATGGCCCTTATCGTGCTGGCGGGTCCAGCGCTTGCACAGAGCATCGACCTCTCGCCGGTGCAGACCCTGCTTCAAGGAATTGTCGATGCGATCACCGGTCCCTTGGGAATCGTGATCGGAACGCTTGCGCTGATCGGGGTGTTCCTTTCCTGGCTCTTTGGCATCCTCGACTTCCGTCAGGCGCTCTGGGTCGTGGTTGCAATCGCGGGCATCGCCGCAGCACCCACCATCGTCGCCGCCATCTGGACCACCTGAGCAATCCCGGAGTTCTTGGCCATGGCTGACCAGTCCCGCGTGTTCATCGGTCTTCTCAGGCCACCCAAGCTGATGGGCTTGCCGATCATGTACGCCATGGTCTGGCTCTTCGGCTCGACGCTTCTGTTCCTCTGGGTGCAGAGCTGGGTGGTCGCTGTGTTCGCGGGGCTGGCCTGGCCGGCGCTCTGGAAGGCCGCAGACTGGGATCCGAACTTCCTCGATGTCCTGGTGATCACCCTGCAGGAAACCCCGCCCACGACGAACCGCAAGCTGCACGGAGGCGACAGCTATGCCCCGTGATGGAATTGCCGATGAGGTTGAGAACGCCATCGATCCGCTGACCGCGCTACCCGCATGGGTCAAAGGCGAGAAGCGGCTCTCAATGATGCTGCCTTATGTGAGCCTCGTGAACGACCGAACGATCCGGACACGCGGCAACGAACTGATGCAGTGCATCCGCCTCGAAGGGGTGAACAGCACCACGAGTGAGGACGGGCATCTCGACCGGATCGGAGGGTTGCTGGCTGGCATCGTCGCGCAGGTGGGGACGGAGTTCTCCTTCTACCTGCACAAGGTGTCGAAAGCGGTCGATGTGACCCTGCCGCCCGTTCCGGGCGAAGGGTTTGCGGCTGCCGTCGACGAACGATGGCACGCGCATCTCGGTCGCGCGGGTTTGCGCGACAAGACGCTGACTCTGACCGTGCTGAAGCGCCCCGAGGCGAGCAGCCGTCTGCCCTTCGGTCTGGGGGTGTCTCGCTCGCGACATGCGGCCGACACCACCCGCCGCATGCGCAAGCTCGACGAGGTTGTGGGGTTTCTGCTGTCGTCCTTCGATGAGCTGAAGCCCCGCCTGCTGGCCGCAAGCACCGGCGAGCTTCTGGGCTTCCTCGGTTCACTCAACACGGGCGAGGAGCACCCGCTCTTCCCCCGGTCGCGCCTCGGTGTGATCGCCGAGGACCTAGCCAATACGCGCGTCACCTTCCGCGGCACGACCATCGCGCTCTCGGACGGTGCCGTCGGCGACAAGCTCGGGGCGATCTTTGCGGTGAAGAACTACCCCGCCAAGACCGATAGCCTGATGCTCGACGAGTTGAATCTGCCCGTCGACATGGTGGTCACGCACTCTTTTGTGCCGATCAACGCCAACATCATGGCGGGCCGGATCAAGCGGCAGCTGCGGTTAATGCAGGCCGCCAATGACGGAGCCGTCAGTCTCGCCCAGGAACTGGAACTCGCGCAGGACGATCTGGAATCCAAACGCCTGATCTTCGGCGAGCACCACATGACCGTAGCTGTCTATGCGCGATCCCAGGCCGCCCTCGACGACATCGCGGCCGAAATCCGCAACATCTCCGCCACTTCCGGGATCAACCTAATCTCGGAGGCCTTCGGGGCGCGGGCGCATTTCATGGCGCAGCATCCCGGGAACACAGGGGCGCGCAGCCGCAAGGCCGCAATCACGAACCACAACTTCGCCGATCTCGCTACCTTCCACCGCACCCCGCTCGGAAAGACAGGGCGGGAAGGGTTCTGTCGCAAATGACACGGTAGGCTGGAATCGGCGTTCTACTGGACAGACTTATGCCGCGAGTTCCGCGAAGGTCTGAAACGGC
>NZ_JAEHFP010000177.1 GCF_016446475.1 Paracoccus binzhouensis
ATCCGGGCGCGGTGCTGGCGGCGCTGCCGCCGCGCGATCCGCGCTACCGGGCGTTGCGCGACGCGCTTGCCCGGCAATCCCGGCTGGCCGCGCCGCCCGGGGTGCCGTTGGTGCCCGAGGGGCTGTGGCGCGAGGGGATGAGCGATTCCGCCGTGGCGATGCTGCGGGTGCGGCTGTCCTCGATCGGCTTCGCCGCGCCGCCTCTGGGCAGCCCGGCCAGCTTCGACGCGCCGCTGGCGCAGGCGGTGGCGGCCTATCAGCAGGCGGCGGGCCTGCCTGCCGACGGCGTGGCCGGGCCGCGCACCGTGGCACGGCTGAATCGCGGCACCGGCCCCGAGGCCGAGGCGATCCTGGTGGCGCTGGAGCGGATGCGCTGGATGGCCGGCCACGACCTGAACGCCCGTCATGTCTGGGTGAACCTGCCCGAATACAATGCCCGCATCTTCGAGGACGGCCGCGAGATCTTCGAGACCCGCGCGGTCATCGGCAAGGCCAACCGCGAATTCGAGACGCCGGAATTCAGCGAGACGATGAAATACCTGGTGGTCAATCCGCGCTGGAACGTGCCGCGCTCGATCACCGTCAAGGAATACCTGCCGCGGCTGCAGGCCAATCGCTACGCGGTCGCGCATCTGGACGTGGTGGACGGGGCCGGCAACGTCATCCCGCGCGACCGCATCGACTTTCGCCGCTACAGCGCCGCGAGCTTTCCCTATCGCATGCGGCAGAAGCCCAGCGATGACAATGCGCTGGGGGTGGTGAAGTTCATGTTCCCGAACCCCTGGAACATCTATCTGCACGACACCCCGACCAAGCATCTGTTCAACCAGTCCAGCCGCGCCTATTCGCATGGCTGCATCCGCATCGGCCGGCCCGTCGACCTGGCGCATGAGCTGCTGCGCCCGCAGGTCGCGAATCCGGAGGCGATCTTCTCCAAGGCGCTGAAATCCGGGCGCGAGACCTATCTGAACCTGCGCCCGCCGGTGCCGGTGCACCTGGTCTATTTCACCGCCTTCCCGGACGAGACCGGGAAAATCCACCGCTTCCCCGACATCTATGGCCGCGATGCGCTGGTGCATGCGGCGCTGGTGAAGGCCGGAATCGGGGCCGGGCTGGATTCCGCCGCCGCGGATGAATAGATGAACCCCGGACGATAAGGGCCGAACGCCAGGGGGAAGCCGCATGACATTGACCATCGCCGAACTGGCCCGGGCGCTGGACGCCCGTCTCTGGGGCGACGGCAGCCTGGCCGTCACCGGCGCGGCCGAGGCCGGGCAGGCAGGGCCGGGCCAGATCGCGCTGGCGACCTCGGCCGCCTATGCCGAAAAGCTGGCGCCCGGCGGCATGGCGCTGCTGGCGGATGGCAGCGATCCCGAGGCGCTGGGGCTTCGCGCCGCCATTCTGGTCGCCCGGCCGCGGCTGGCCATGGCCGGGCTGACCCGCGCCTTCGATCCCGGTCCGGGCATTGCGCCGGGCATCCATCCGAGCGCCGTCATCGACCCGAGCGCCGAGATCGCCCCGGACGCGGCCATCGGCCCCTTCGCTGTGATCGGGGCAGGGGTGCGCATCGGCGCGGGGGCGCGCATCGCCGCGCATGTCTCGATTGGCGCCGGAACCGTGATCGGGTGCGACGTGCTGATCCATCCCGGCGTGCGCATCGCCCATGGCGTGACCCTCGGCGACCGGGTGATCCTCAATCCCGGCGTATCCATCGGCGGCGACGGCTTCTCCTTCGTCACGCCCGAGAAATCCGGCGTCGAGGAAATCCGCGAGACCCTGGGCGAGCGCGCCGAGATCCGCCAGCAGCACTGGACCCGCATCCATTCGCTGGGCGGCGTCGAGATCGGCGACGATGTCGAGGTCGGGGCCAATGCCACCATCGACCGCGGCACCATCCGCGCCACCCGCATCGGCCGCGGCACCAAGATCGACAACCTCGTGCAGATCGGCCACAATTGCGTGGTGGGCGAGGATTGCCTGCTCTGCGGCCTGGTCGGCATCGCCGGCTCGGCCCGGATCGGCAACCGGGTGGTGCTGGGCGGGCAGGTCGGGGTCTCGGACAACATCTTCGTCGGCGACGACGTGATCGCCGGCGGCGCCACCAAGATCTTCACCAACGCGCCCGCCGGCCGGGTGCTGCTGGGCAGTCCGGCGGTGAAGATGGAGACGCATGTCGAGGCGCAGAAGAACATCCGCCGCCTGCCGCGGCTTTATGCGCAGGTGGCCGAACTTCGCGAAACGGTTAAGAAACTGCTCGACAAGGACGCCCGGGAATAGCATTTCCCGGGACGGGATCGCCCGTGACGGGGCATAACGGAGGCCGAGATGACAGAAGTCCGCGACCGCATCATCCAGATCATCGCCGAACAGGCGATGCTGGATCCTTCGGAACTGAAGCTCGACATGTCGCCGCAGGAGATCGGCATCGACAGCCTGGGCCTGGTCGAGTCGATCTTCGCGCTCGAGGAGGCCTTCGACATCTCGGTGCCCTTCAACGCCAACGAGCCCGAGAAATCGGAGTTCGACATCTCGAGCCTCGGCAGCATCATCGCAGCGGTCGAGAAACTGGTCGCTGAAAAGGCATGAACGCCAAGAAGGCCAAGGGCGAGAAGCCGCCCAAATCGGAGCGCAAGCCCGGCAAGGTCAAGGGCAAGGTGAAATCGGCGACCAAGATCGCCCGCACCGTGCTGGGCCGGGTGATCATGGGACGCCAGGCCAATGGCATGCGCCGCGTCGCCATCACCGGCATGGGCACCATCAACGCGCTGGGGCGCGACGTGCCTTCGACCTTCGCGGCGATGCGCGAGGGGCGCTGCGGCATCGGCCCGCTGGATTTCCGCGACGTGGACCGGCTGGCCATCCGTATCGGCGGCCAGGTGCGCGACTGGGAGCCGGAGACCTATTTCAACCGCCAGCAGATCGTCCTCTATGACAAGTTCACCCAGTTCACGCTGCTGGCGGCGCGCGAGGCGGTCGAGCAATCCGGCCTGATCTTCGAGGGCGAGCTGGGCCTGCGCTCGGGCGTGGTGCTGGGCACTGCCGCCGGCGGCATGAACACCTGGGACGAGAATTACCGCACCGTCTACGAGGAGGGGAAGAACCGCGTCCATCCCTTCGTGGTGCCAAAGCTGATGAACAATGCCGCCTGTTCGCATGTCAGCATGGAATACGGGCTGCTGGGGCCCAGCTTTACCGTGGCCACCGCCTGCGCCAGTTCCAATCACGCCATGGGGCTGGCCTTCAACATGGTGCGCTCGGGCGCGGCGACGGTGATGCTGACCGGCGGCTCCGAGGCGATGCTCTGCTTCGGCGGCGTCAAGGCCTGGGAAGGGCTGCGCGTCATGTCCAAGGACGCCTGCCGGCCGTTCTCGGCCACCCGCAACGGCATGGTGCAGGGCGAGGGCGCCGGGGTCTTCGTCTTCGAGGACTGGGAACACGCGGTGGCGCGCGGCGCCGACATCCTGGCCGAGGTGGTGGGCTTTTCCATGTGCGCCGATGCGCAGGACATCGTCATGCCCTCGGCCATCGGCGCCGAGCGGGCGATCACCGGCGCCATGCAGGACGCGCATATGCGCCCCGAGGAGGTCGGCTATATCAACGCCCATGGCACCGGCACGGCGGCGAACGACAAGACCGAATGCGCGGCCGTGGCGCATGCCTTCGGCCACCATGCCGACCGGCTGATGATTTCGTCCACCAAATCCATGCACGGGCACCTGATCGGCGGTACCGGCGCGGTCGAGCTGCTGGCCTGCATCATGGCGCTGCGCGAGGGCGTGATCGCGCCGACCATCGGCTATGAGGAGCCCGACCCGGAATGCGCGCTGGACGTGGTGCCGAACGAGGCGCGCGAGGCCAGGGTGGAGGCGGTGCTGTCGAATGCCTTCGCCTTCGGTGGGCTGAACGCGGTGATCGCGCTGCGCAAGGCCTGATCAGCGGGCCATGGCAGAAAGGGGGGAGGGGGCGCTGCCCCCTCGGCGCGTGCCGCGCCTCACCCCCGGGGTATTTGGGCAACGGAAAAGACGGGGGGCAGCCGGGGACGGGGGGTTTTCAGCCCCTCCCGGATGGCCTATCTGCGAGGCAAGGAAGGAAGGCACCCATGGCGAAGATTACCTATATCGAGCATAACGGCACCGTCCACGAGATCGAGGTCAAGCCCGGCATGACGGTGATGGAGGGCGCGCGCGACAATGGCGTTCCCGGCATCGACGCGGATTGCGGCGGCGCCTGCGCCTGTTCGACCTGCCATGTCTATGTGGCGCCGGAATGGGTGGACCGCCTGCCGGCCAAGGACCCGATGGAAGAGGACATGCTGGATTTCGCCTGGCAGCCCGATCCCGAACGCTCGCGCCTGACCTGCCAGATCAAGGTGACTCCGGAACTGGACGGGCTGGTGGTGAACCTGCCCGAGCGGCAGATCTGAGGCGGCGGATCCGGGTCAGGCGCTCTGCCGGGCCTTGCCCCGGTCCGGGGCATTCGCCTGCACCAGGTTGTCCATGAACATGCCGAAGATCTTCTCGGCCAGGTCCACGGTCGAGCGGTCGTCCTCGGCGAACCAGGGATCGGTGGCGCGGGTCAGGAAGATCATGTTGCCGCCCTTGACCAGGCAATGCAGCATCATCGTCGCCAGCTCGATATCGGTGTCCTCGGCCAGGATGCCGATGCGCTGCGCCTCGGCCAGCTTGCGGTGATAGAGGTCGCGCATCGAGCTGGTATAGCGATGCAGGGTGCTGTCGGGCCGGATCGGCCCGTTCAGGGCGGTGACCAGAAGCCGGAACAGCGCCGGGTTGCTGTCCGCCCAGCCCAGATAGCTGTGCGCGATGGCGCGCAGTTGCACAATCGGATCGCTGGTGGTCGAGGAAACCGCGCCCTCGCGCAGCGCGTCGTTGAGCAGGGTGACGCCGTGATAGATCACGCCTTCGCGCAGATCTTCGGGCGAATGGAAGATCTCGCGAAGCTCGTCCTCGTCGATTTCGGCGAATGCCGCGAATTCCGCCAGGTCGGCCGGCAGCCGGCCATGCCGGCCCAGGTATTCCTGGGCGGCGAAGATCAGCCTTTGATAGAGATTCCCCCGGCTTTCCATCAGCCGCTCCTGCATAGGTCTCGGAACGATCCTAACCCACATTTCCCAAGTAAGGCGCTGATTTCGCTGTCCTGACCATTATATTTCCTATATAAAACATGGTGTTGAAGGCTGCGAGGGG
>NZ_JAEHFP010000178.1 GCF_016446475.1 Paracoccus binzhouensis
GTCCCGTCCGACGCTGCCGTCGTTCGGTGAGCGGGTATCTAGACCCCACAAAACAAACCCGCAAGACCAAAAATGAAGAAAAATGACAGAAGAAAGCAAACAACTGAAAAGAAACAGAAAATCAAGAAGCAGAGGCCAAGAAAAAACCAGGGGGCGGGAATCACCCGGCCCGGCGCATTGCCCCCACGGCGCCTGCCCGGCGCGCTTTGCCCAGCAAACGCAGGCCCAGCAGCAGCAGAATCGCCGCCAGAATCATCAGCGGCCAGGATTCCCAGACCTTCAGCGCCCAGAGCCAATGCACCGCTGCCAGCATCGCCGCCGGATAGACCAGCCGGTGCAACTGCCGCCAGCGCACGCCCATGCGCCGGATCGAGACGCGGTTCGAGGTCAGCGCCAGCGCCAGCAGCATGACGAAAGCCAGCATGCCGAAGACCAGATAGGGCCGCTTGGCCACGTCGCCGAGCATCTGCGCCCACAGAAAGGCCATGTCGAAGACCACCCAGGCCGCCAGGTGGCAGGCGGCGTATGTGAAGCAGATCAGCCCCAGTGCCTGGCGAAAGCGCATCAGGTTCAGCCGTGTCAGCCGCAGCAGCGGCGTCACCGTCAGGGTCGCCAGCAGGAAATAGATCGCGGTGCGGCCCACCCGGTGCTCGATGTCGCGCACCGGATCGACGCCCAGATTGCCCTGAACCGTGTCCCAGACCAGTAGGCCCAGCGGGATCAACCCCAGAAGCCAGACCGTCCAGACCGGGACATGCCGAACCCAGCGGTTGAGGTGCTGCAGCATCAGTAATGCTTCGCCAGGTCCATGCCCGCGTAGAGCCCGGCCACCTGGTCGCCATAGCCGTTGAACATCAGCGTTTCCTGTCGGCCGCCGAACAGGCCGGCGCCAATCCGCCTTTCGGTGGCCTGCGACCAGCGCGGATGGTCCACCTGCGGGTTCACATTGGCATAGAAGCCGTATTCGCCGGGCTGCAGCATCTGCCAACTGCATGGCGGCTGCCGGTCGGTCAGGGTGATCCCGACGATCGACTTGATCGACTTGAAGCCGTATTTCCACGGCACCACCAGCCGGATCGGCGCGCCGTTCTGGTTGGGCAGCACCCGGCCGTAAAGCCCGGTCGCCAGGATGGTTAGCGGGTGCATGGCCTCGTCCAGCCGCAGCCCCTCGCGATAGGGCCAGTCGATGACGCGGCTGCGCTGGCCGGGCATCTGCTCGGGGTCGTGCAGCGTGCGGAAGGCCACGTATTTCGCGCCCGGCTGCACCCCGGCCTTGCCGAGCGCCCCGGCCAGCGGCACGCCGAGCCAGGGAATGACCATCGACCAGGCCTCGACGCAGCGCAGGCGATAGATGCGCTCCTCCAGCGCCGCTTCGGGGGCAAGGTCCTCGACGCCGTAGCTGCCAGGCCGGTCCACCATGCCGTCGATCTGCACCGACCAGGGCGCGGTCTTCAGGCTGCCGGCATATTGCGCCGGATCGGTCTTGCCGGTGCCGAATTCGTAGAAATTGTTGTAATTGGTGATGTCCTCGAAGCTGTTCGGCGTCTCATCAGTCGAGAAGGCCGAGGGCTTGCCGCTGAGGCCGAGGGCCGGCGTGGCCAGCGCCGCGACGCCCGTCGCCAGAAAGGCCCGCCGGTTCAGGTAATCCGCCTCGGGCGTGACATCGGACCATTTCAGCGCCATGACGATTCCCCCCTTGCCCAAGCCATCATGCCATCCGCAGACGGGGATGCCGATGAAATTCCGCGTGATTTCCGCGCGAGGGCTGGAAGGAAAGGGGCGGATGCCGAAGCACCCGCCGCTGTCGTCAGTGCAGCGGCACTCGCGGCCCCGCCTCGCCGGCCGAGCCCAGATGCGCCGTAGTCACGCGATTGCCGACGATCAGCCCCTCGGGGCCGGCGCTGACATGCACGGTCTGGCCGTCCAGAACCTCTCCGGCCAGGATCATCTCGGCCAGCGGGTTCTGCAGGCTGCGCTGCATCACCCGCTTCAGCGGCCGGGCACCGAAGACCGGATCATAGCCCTCATCCGCCAGCCATTTCAGCGCCGCCTCGTCCAGCTCCAGCCCGATCTTGTGCTGCGCCAGCCGGCTTTCCAGCTGCCAGAGCTGGATCTTGACGATGCCGTCCATGTTCTCGCGCGTGAGGCGATGGAAGATGATGATCTCGTCCAGCCGGTTCAGGAATTCGGGCCGGAAATGCGCCCGCACCGCATCCATCACCTGCGTCCGCGCCTGGCTCGAATCGGCGCCCTCGGGCAGTTGCGACAGCGCCTGCGCCCCCAGGTTCGAGGTCAGCACGATCAGCGTCTGCTTGAAATCCACCGTCCGGCCCTGACCGTCGGTCAGCTGGCCGTCGTCCAGCACCTGCAGCAGCACGTTGAAGACGTCCGGATGCGCCTTTTCGACCTCGTCGAACAGGATCACCTGATAGGGACGGCGCCGCACCGCCTCTGTCAGCACCCCGCCCTCGTCATAGCCGACATAGCCCGGAGGCGCGCCGATCAGCCGCGCGACCGAATGCTTCTCCATGAACTCGGACATGTCGATGCGGACCATGGCGCTGTCGTCGTCGAACAGGTATTCGGCGATGGCCTTGGTCAGCTCGGTCTTGCCGACGCCGGTCGGGCCCAGGAACAGGAAGCTGCCCAGCGGCCGCTTGGGATCGTTCAGCCCGGCGCGGGCGCGGCGCACGGCGTTGGACACGGCCGTCACCGCCTCGGACTGGCCGATGACGCGCTTGCCCAGCACCTCCTCCATCTTCAAGAGCTTCTCGCGCTCGCCCTCCAGCATCTTGCTGGTGGGAATGCCGGTCCAGCGTTCCACCACCTCGGCGATCTGCTCGGGGCGCACGGCTTCCTCGACCATCGGCCCGTCCTCGCTGCCTTCGGATTCGGCCAGCTGCCGCTCGAGGCCCGGGATGATGCCATAGGAAAGCTCGCCGGCGCGGGCCAGGTTGCCCTCGCGCTTGGCCTGGTCCAGCTCGGCGCGGGCGCGGTCGAGCTGTTCCTTGAGGTTGCGCGAGCCCTCCAGCCGGTCGCGTTCGGCCTGCCAGCGGGCGGTCATGGTCGCGGATTTCTCCTGCAACTCGGACAGCTGCTTCTCCAGCTTCTCCAGCCGGTCCTTGGAGGCGACGTCGTCCTCCTTCTTCAGCGCCTCGGCCTCGATCTGCATCTGCAGGATCTGCCGGTCGAGCTGGTCCAGCTCCTCGGGCTTGCTGTCCACCTCCATGCGCAGCCGGCTCGCCGCCTCGTCCACCAGGTCGATGGCCTTGTCGGGCAGGAAGCGGTCGGTGATGTAGCGATGCGACAGCGTCGCCGCGGCCACCAGCGCGGCATCGCTGATGCGCACGCCGTGATGCAGCTCGTATTTCTCCTTGATGCCGCGCAGGATGCTGATCGTGTCCTCGACCGTCGGTTCCAGCACCATCACCGGCTGGAAGCGCCGGGCCAGGGCCGCGTCCTTCTCGATATACTTGCGGTATTCGTCCAGCGTGGTGGCGCCGACGCAATGCAGCTCGCCCCGCGCCAGCGCGGGCTTGATCAGGTTCGCGGCATCCATGGCGCCATCGGTCTTGCCGGCGCCGACCAGCACGTGCAGCTCGTCGATGAACAGCACGATCTCGCCGGCGGCGTCCTCGATTTCCTTCAGCACGGCCTTCAGCCGCTCCTCGAACTCGCCGCGATATTTCGCGCCGGCGATCAGCGCCCCCATGTCCAGCGCCCAGAGCTGCTTGTTGCGCAGGCTTTCCGGCACGTCGCCGTCGACGATGCGCAGCGCCAGACCCTCGGCGATCGCGGTCTTGCCGACGCCCGGCTCACCGATCAGCACCGGGTTGTTCTTGGTGCGGCGCGACAGCACCTGCATGGCGCGGCGGATTTCCTCGTCCCGGCCGATGATCGGGTCGATCTTGCCCTCGGCCGCGGCCTCGGTCAGATTGCGGGCGTATTTCGACAGCGCCTCATAGCTGTCCTCGGCGCTGGCCGTGTCGGCCGTCCGCCCCTTGCGGATGTCGTTGATCGCCGAATTCAGCGCCTGCGCGGTGACCTTGCCGGCCACCAGCGCGTCGCGGGCATTGGTGTTGACGATGGCCAGCGCGGTCAGCACCCGTTCGGCGGGTACGAAACTGTCGCCGGCCTTCTTGGCCAGCTTCTCGGCCTCGTCCAGCACGCGCACCATGCTGGGATCGACATAGACCTGCCCCTGTCCGCCACTGACCTTCGGCTGCTTCGCCACCGCCTGGTCGACGGCCTGGCGCACCGCCTGGGCGTCGCCCCCAGCCCGCGCGATCAGGTTGCTGGCAAAGCCCTGGTCGTCGTCCATCAGCGCCTTCAGCAGATGCTCGGGCATCACGCGCTGGTTTTCCTCGCGGATGGCGATCGTCTGCGCCGCCTGCAGGAAGCCGCGCGACCGTTCCGTGAATTTTTCCATATCCATATGAAAATCCTTTCCTCAGCCCCCGCTTTGGATCGCCCGCATTGGCACGATCCGGCTCGGGTCCTGCCTGTCACATGGGCAGGACGAAACGGGGTTTCAAGACAGCCGGTTCCCGCCTATAAGCGGGCCGTTTGTCGCAGGCTGAGGTGGAACATGGACGACCGTCTGATCGTGGCGCTGGACGTGCCGAACGCGCTGGCTGGGCTGGAGCTGGCCGAACGGATCGGCGACGCGGCCAGCTTCTACAAGATCGGCCTGGGCATGCTGACCGGCGGCGGCCTGGCGCTCGCCAACGAGCTGAAGCAGGAACACGGCAAGCGCATCTTCCTGGACATGAAATTCTTCGACATCGGCGCCACGGTCGAGGCGGCAGTGAAAGGCATCGCGCAATACGAGCTGGATTTCCTGACCGTGCACGGCGACCCGCATGTGGTCAGGGCGGCCAAGCAGGGCGCGGCCGGCTCGGGGCTGAAGATCCTGGCGGTGACCATCCTGACCTCGCTGGATCGCGCCGACCTCGACGCCGGGCTGATCGTGCCGGGCGACCTAGCCGAGATCGTCGCCACCCGCGCCGCCCGCGCCTTCGAGGCCGGGGCGGACGGCGTCATCGCCAGCCCGCGCGAGGCCGCGGCGATCCGCGCCCTGCCCGAGGCGGCGGGCCGGCTGATCGTCACCCCCGGCGTGCGGCC
>NZ_JAEHFP010000179.1 GCF_016446475.1 Paracoccus binzhouensis
GAGGCCGCGGCGATCCGCGCCCTGCCCGAGGCGGCGGGCCGGCTGATCGTCACCCCCGGCGTGCGGCCGGCGGGCGCGGACGCCGGCGACCAGAAGCGGATCGAGACGCCGGCGACCGCCATCGCCAGCGGCGCCGACCATATCGTCGTCGGCCGGCCGATCTGGCAGGCGGCGGATCCGCGTGCCGCGGCGCAGGCGATCCAGGCGGAACTGGCCGGGCTCTGATCAGCCGAAATTGCGCTGGAAGACCGGCGCCAGATCCTCGCGCGCCGCCGTGGCGCTGGCGATGGACCAGACCTTGGGCGCCTTCGCCTGGAACCAGTCCGGGCCGGGTTTCCAGTTGGTCATCGCCGCCAGATAGATGTCCAGCGCCGAGAAGCGCTCGCCCAGGAACCACGGCGCGCCCACCACGCCTTCCAGCGCGGTCCACAGCTCCTGCAGCCGCGCGGTGGTGGCCTCGCCCAGTTCCTTCTGCGCCGCCTTGTCGCTCAGGAAGCGCGCCGGATCGTCGCCGAAGGTGAAGCAGGGATAGACCTGCGCCACCAGAAAGATCAGCCAGCGCAGGAAACGCGGCCGTTCCGGGGCGCCTGGGGCCGGCACCAGGTCGTCGCGCTCGGTCATGTCGGCCAGATGCAGCGTGATCGCCGCGCTTTCCGACAGCACCCGCCCGTCGGGCAGGATCAGCACCGGGATCTGCCCTGCCGGGCTGATCCGCATCAGGTCGCGGCGGGCTTCCTGGTCGATGAACAGGTCGGCCACCTCGACGGCATCGGCCGCCAGGCCGTAATGCGCCAGCTGCATCTCGATGATGGCCGAGCCCCAGCCGTTGCGACGGTATAGTTGCATGCGGGACATTCCATGCCTCCTTGCTGATGCCGGGATCATGCACAGGCAGCAGCGTTTTTCAAATCCCCGGCCCGGTTTCGGCAAGGATCAGCGCCACCCTTTCCCGGAAATGCGGCACGGCGCGCGGATGGGCGACGAATTGCGCCACCGGCATCATCCGCCAATCCTGCCCCTCGTCGCCGAAGCGGATCGCGGCGATCTCGGGCTCCGATATGCTGCCGTGAAACATCCAGGACAGCCGCGCCGGATCGTTCCACGACGCGAATGCCCGGCCGCGCAGCCGGTCGGGGGAAAGCCTCAGGCCGAACTCCTCCTCCAGCTCGCGCAGGGCGCATTCGACCGGCGTCTCGCCCGGCTCGGCCCCGCCGCCGGGCAGGTCCCAATGCGCCGGAAACGGGATCCAGGGGAAATCGTCGCGCAGGCAGGCCAGCAGCCGCCCGCCATGGGTCAGCACCAGCTTGGCGCCGATGAACCCTAGTTGTCGTTGATGTCCCTGGTCCAGCGCCGCACCTCGCCGCGATTGCTGCCGAAGATGCGGCGCAGGGCCAGCCAGATCGCCCCGGTCAGCACCGCCGTGACCACCAGCGCCAGCGGCAGCCCGCCGGTCCAGAGCCCGATCAGCAGCGCCAGCCCCATCAGCGCGACCGCGATGGCGGCGCCCAGGAAGAACCAGCCGGGCAGCACGATCTCGGCCGCGGCCAGGACCAGGGCCGCGACGATCCAGAACCAGCCGTTCATCACGGCCTGCCCCCCCGGAACAGCTTGAACGCGTCGCCAAGCGCCTCGACGGCCGAGGCGGGAACGATCACCGTCTGCTTGCCCTGGCCCTTGCCGACCTCGGCCAGCACCTCGACCTGGCGCATGGCGACCTGGTATTGCGCGGCCTCGATCCCGCCATCGCGGATCGCGCTGGCGATGGCGTTGGTGGCGTAAGCCTCGGCATCGGCCAGCACGCGCTTGGCCTTGGCCTGCTGCTCGGCGGCGTAAAGATCGCCGTCGGCGGCCAGCTCGACGGCGCGGCGCTTGCCCTCGGCCTCGGTCACCTGGGCGCGGCGGGCGCGCTCGGCATTGAGCTGCTGCAGCATGGCGGCGCGGGTGGCCTCGTCCAGGTTGACGTCGAGGATCTCGGCCCGCGTCACCTCGATGCCCCAGTCGTCGACGATGTTGGCCAGCGATTCGCGAATGCGCTCGATCAGCCGGGCACGGTTCGACTGCACCTGGTCCAGTTCCATGGTCCCGATTTCCGAGCGCACGATGCCCGCGACCGTGGTGGTGATGGCGGCGTCCACGTCGCGGATGCGATAGACGGTCTTTTCCGGCTCGATGATGCGATAGAAGACGCTGGTCTCGACCTGCACCAGCACGTTGTCGGCGGTGATCGCATCCTGGCGCGAGGTCGGCAGCTGCCGCTCCAGCACCGAGATGCGGTGCGCCACCCGGTCCAGGAAGGGCACGATGAAGTTGATCCCCGGCCCCAGCACCGCATGCAGCCGGCCGAAGCGCTCGACGACGTATTTCTCGGATTGCGGGACGATGCGGACGGCGGTGCTGACCGCCAGGAAGATCACCACCGCCAGGACGATCAGGGCGATGTTCTGGCTCAGCAGGTCGGAAATCTCGGGCGGCATGGGCGGTCCTTTCCCCTGGGGTAACTCGGCGGCGGTCACTCGGCGGCGATGGCCGAATCGCTGGCGTCGGGGCGCAGCCGCGCCAGCCTTTCGACGACGCGGGCGAAACGGGCCTGGAACAGGTCGAAATCGGCGCGCGGCTCGATCCGGCGCTCGTCCATGTAAAGCGAGCGGTCCAACTCCAGCTGCACGACATGGACATTGTTGCGCGGCCGGCCATAGGTCGCGGTGATATAGGCGCCGGAAAAGGGCGAGTTGCGGCGGATGCGGAAGCCCTCGGCCACCGCCGCCTCGGCCACGGCGGCGCTGATGCGCGGCGCGGCCGAGACGCCGTTGCGGTCGCCCAGCACCATCTCGGGGCGCGGGCGCGGCAGATGCGCCAGCGCGTCGCGCGGCATGGAATGCATGTCGATCAGGATGGCGCCGCCGAATCGCCCCACCGCCTCGTCGATCAGCGCCGCCAGCGCGCGGTGATAGGGATGCCAGAAGCGGGCGATGCGGCGCTCGGCCTCCTCGCGCGGGATCGGCCGGTCGTGGATCGGCCGCCCCTGCGAGACGACGCGGGGAATCACCCCCAGCCCGGCCATGATTCGCGGGTTCATCATCCCCGGCAGCGCGCCACCGACGACCAGCGGGTCGATCTCCTCGGGGCCGCGGTTCAGGTCCACGACGCAGCGCGGCACCCGGGCGGTCAGCACCGCCGCGCCATGGTCCAGCGCCGGCCGGATCAGCCGGTCCACGAAGGCATCCTCGGAGGAGCGCAGCTGCAGCGCATCCAGCCGCGATTCGGCCAGGAACCAGTCGGGATAGGCGCAGCCGGAATGCGGCGAGGCAAAGATCACCCCGCCATGCCATTCGGCCGGCCGCATCAGGTCGAAGACGGTCTCTTTCCTGTTCATCCTTCGGTTCCGCGCGTGCAACCGATGCCCGTTGCGGGCAGTCGGAATGAAAGCCATTAAACCGCGATCCGCAAGCGTGAACAGCCCTTGAATGAGGGCTTGAAACCCCGGAAAGAGGTGGATATAGACACGCGGACCAAGGGGATCTGGCAGCGGCGCTGACAGAATCACCTGTCAAGGGGGCGGTTAGCTCAGCGGTAGAGCACTACGTTGACATCGTAGTGGCCACTGGTTCGATCCCAGTACCGCCCACCATTCAATTCGCGCCCCCGGGGCTTTCCGGGGGCATTTCGTTTCCAAGGCGCGACCTAGCGATGCGCCGCGATAGGAGAAGACCGATGAAGGTTCGCAATTCGCTCCGCTCGCTCAAGAGCCGCCACCGCGATTGCCAGATCGTGCGCCGCAAGGGCCGCATCTACGTGATCAACAAGACCAATCCGCGCTTCAAGGCCCGCCAGGGCTGAAATCGCCGGTCACCGGATCAGGAACGCCCGCTGCGCCCCGCGCCGCGGGCGTTCTGCTTTGCGCATCGCCCTTTGCGCATGGTCCCTTGTGCGTGGTCCGGGGCCGGCCGTGCTGCCGCCCGACCGCCGGCGGGGGCTTCGCGCCCCCGCACCCCCGCGGGGTAATTTTCAAACGGAAAAGGTCAGAAGCGCGACAGCACCAGCCCGCCACCGACCATCAGCGCCGCCAGGATGCGCGGCAGCGAAATCTCGCGCAGCGGCAGGCCGAAGGCGCCGGTGCGGTCCAGGACGATCGCGGCGACGATCTGTCCCAGCGCCAGGGCGCAAAGCGCCGAAAGAGCGCCCAGCCGCGGCAGTGTCCAGACGATGGTCCAGACATAGAAGGCACCGAGCGCGCCGCCGGCCCACATCCACCACACGACCGAGCCGGCGCGCAGGAAGGCCCGGCCCTGGCCCATGCCGATGGCGGCCAGCGCCAGGATGGCGAAGCCCACCCCGAACGAGATCGCCGCCGCGACCAGCGGGCTTTGCACCCCACGCCCCAGCGCCGCGTTGATCGGCGCCTGCACCGCGATGCAGACCCCCGCCAGGGTCACGAAGATCGCCGCCAGAATCGGGAACTGCATGGGTCATGCCTTTCGTCAGCGTCAGCGCAACACGTCCGACAGCAGGCTGGATAGCGTCTGCTGGGTGAGATGGCCAGTCACCCGCAGGTTGCGCGCCGCCTGATAGCGGCGCAGCGCCTCGCGGGTCTCGTCGGTAAAGGCGCCGTCCACCGCGCCGGGCTGCATGCCGGCGATGCGCAACCGTTCCTCGATCAGCCGGCGGGTCGAGGGATCCAGCCGCAGCGCCTCTTCCTCGCGCCGCGCCGCCTCGGTCCCGGCACGCAGGGTGGCCAGACGCGCGCGCGCCTGTTCCGCGTGCCGGCCGGCGGGGAAGCGTTCCAGATAGGTCTCATGCGCCGCGGCCGAGCCCTGCCGGCGCACCCAGCGCCATGTCGCCTCGTCACCGCCCGCCGCCCCGGGCCCGGGCGCGGCATCGGTTGCGGCATCGGGCGGGTTGGGGGCGGCTTCGGCATGGGTGCCGCGATCCTGCCGCGCCTTGCCACGCCGGTCCGGCGCGGCCAGCTGCTGCAGCTGCGGATGGGTCAGGTAGCCGGTGGCCGGCAGGCGATTCCCGCGCTGCCAGGCGGCGATGGCGGCGCGGCTGCGGGCGCCGAACACCCCGTCCGCCGGGCCCGGCTGCAGGCCCAGACCGGCCAGCCG